>JAGQOU010000057.1 GCA_020427145.1 Planctomycetales bacterium
TCGGGCCCAACGGCAGCGGCAAGACGACGTTGTTTCGGCTGCTCTCGACGCTCATTCCGCTGCAACAGGGCGACGTGTCGCTGCTGGGCCACGACCTGCGCACCGCCGCCACCGCCGCTCGCCGGGTGATGGGGGTCGTCTTTCAGGCGCCCAGTCTCGATAAGAAGCTCACCGTCGCCGAGAACCTCAAGCACCATGGCCGCCTCTACGGCTTGCGGGGACAGACGCTACGCAGTCGCATCGAGGCAAAGCTGGCCGGGGTGAACCTCAGCGATCGGGCCGGCGACCTGGTCGAAAAGCTCTCCGGCGGCATGCGACGCCGCGTCGAATTGGCCAAAGCGCTGCTGTCGGAGCCGCAACTGCTACTGCTCGACGAACCGAGCACGGGGCTCGATCCGGCGGCGCGGATCGACCTGTGGCGCACGCTCAAGTCGCTGCAACAGAAAGAGGGCGTCACGCTGGTCGTCACGACGCACTTGCTGGAGGAGGCGGAGCGGGCCGACCGTATCGCCATCATGCATCAAGGACGACTGGCGGCGCTCGACACGCCCGATCGCCTGCGGGCCGAAGTCGGCGGCGACGCAATCGTCATCCGGTGCGAGCGGCCGGAGGAACTGTCGCAATCGATCGCCGAGCGGTTCGGCTGTCAGCCGATGGTCGTCGACGGCGCTGTGCGTCTCGAAATCCCCGAGGGTCACCAATGGGTGCCGCGGCTGGTCGAAGCCTTTCCGACGGCGATCCAAAGCGTCACGCTCGGCAAACCGACGCTCGAAGACGTGTTCATCGACCGCACGGGGCACGTCTTCGACGGCGATCAGCCCGCCTGAGCGGCGGCAGGTTTCATCACCATGAGTTTGCAAATCATACGAGCTGACCTCGCGCAACCACGCCACCAGCAGTGGACGCTTGAGATGATGGAGGCCTATTCGCGCGATCCCATGGGCGATGCGACGCCGCTGTCCGAGTACGCGCGGGCCCACTTGATTGACAATTTGCAGGCGTATCCCCTGGCAATGGTCCTGCTCGCGATTCAGGCCGGCAGACCAGTGGGCATTGCAACTTGTTTTATCGGGTTCTCCACGTTCGCGGCGAAGCGCGTGCTCAACCTGAGCGATTTTTACGTGGCGCCGGAGCTACGCGGACAGGGAATCGGGCGTCGACTGCTATCGGCCGTCGAACTGGCGGCGCGGGAGGCGGACTGCTGCAAGATGGCGCTGGAGGTTCAGCAGAACAACGCGGTCGCGCGCGAAATCTACGCACGGTTCGGTTTGACGCGTACGGCCTATGCGGCGGACGCTGATGAAGGCGGCTCGTGGTGTATGTCGAAACGGTTGGTTTGACTTCAGGTCTGGTGAAGAACGGCGCCTCCTATGGCTGATTCCCTCTCTGCAACATCTCAAGCTGCTACCAGCGGCGTGCCCGGCTGGCCCGCGGCGCTGACGCTGGCCGAGCGCGAACTGGTGCGCTTCTTTCGCCAGCGGAATCGCGTGTTTGGCGGGTTGGGGCAGCCGATTATTTTCTGGCTGCTGTTTAGCGAAGGGCTGCGGCCGAACGATTTGGGGTACGCCCATTTCTTTCCCGGCACGTTGGTAATGATCCTGCTGTTCACCGCGATCTTCGCCACGATCTCGGTCATTGAGGATCGCCGCGAGGGTTTCTTGCAGTCGGTGCTGGTGTCGCCGGCTCCGCGGTGGGCGATGGTCGTCGGAAAAGTGTTGGGCGGGGCGGCGATCGCACTGTTGCAGGCACTGCTGTTTCTGGCGTTGGGGTGGGCGACGATGCCGCTGGCCAGTTCGCCGGGGGAATTGCTCGCCGCGGTGACCTTGATGGGCGTGATTGCGGTTGCCCTCACGGCGCTCGGGTTTTCGATCGCCTGGCTCATGGAATCGACGCAGGGATTCCACGCGATCATGAGCGTGTTTTTGCTGCCGATGTGGCTGCTGTCGGGGGCGTTTTTCCCGGCCGGCGGCACGGGCTGGCTGGCCTGGATCGTCCGTGCGAATCCGCTCACTTACGGCGTGGCTGGTTTGCGACATTACCTTCACTTTGCCGAATCAGCGGCTGACACGGCCGACCCGGTTGCCAACCTGCCCGGACTTGCGACATGCTGGTTGGTGACGCTCGCGTTCGCCGCCGTGCTGTTGGCGATCGCCTGGCGGGTGTCGCGAGCGCGGACCTCCGGAGATTTGTTGTGAACAATTCAGCATTGCCTTATTGGCTCACACTGTTGGTCGTGCTGGCCGCGGCCTATGGCGGCTACAAGTGGTATCAGGTGGAACAGGCGCGCCCCAGCGGCGGGATCGAACTGGCGGACCTGCCGCCGCTGGAAGAGTTCGAGCTGACCGAGCGCAGCGGCGAACCGTTTCGCTCGGCCGACATGCGCGGCAAGGTGTGGGCCGTGACGTTTTTCTTTTCAACCTGCCCGGGCTCTTGCAAGCGGCTCAACGCCAACATCAAGTACCTCAACAGTCTGGAAGATATCAAGGACGTCACCTGGGTGAGCATCTCTGTTGACCCGCAAACGGACACGTTGCCGGTGTTGCAAGAGTATGCCAAGAGTCTGAACGCCGACCCCGAGCAATGGTTGTTCACGCGCGGCGAACTGGCGTACGTGCGGCGGATCGGCAAAGACATCCTGGGCGTCGACGACATCGGTTACCAGGGGCACAAGGACTTCGCGGTGCTGATCGACAAGGCCGGCACGGTGCGCGGCATTTACGACGCCGGGCGGTATTCGGAACTCGAGCGGATTGAAAAGAAGCTGGTGGAACTCTTGGCCGAAGCGCCGCCGGCCGACGAACCGGCCGAGACGGCCCCCGCAGAGCAACCCGAACAGCCCGACGCCGCCGACGAGTCGACGGTCGACAAATCCGACGTTGAGGGCGCGAAGGCGGACGCCCCGCAGGAGCAGGCCGCGTGATTGGCATTCTGGCAGCCGCTCATCCCCTGGTGCATCTGAACGCCGCGCTCAACACGCTGGCGACCGTGCTGTTGGTCGTGGGCTTGGTGCGCATTCGGCGGCACAACGAGTCGGCTCACGGGCGAACGATGATCGCTGCGTTCGCGGTCTCTTCGGTGTTCCTGGTGAGCTACCTGACGTACCACGCAATCGCGGGCAGCGTGAAGTTCACCCACCCGGGCACGATTCGGTACGTTTACCTCGCGATTCTGGCATCGCACGTGTTGTTGGCGGTCAGCGTGCCCGTGCTGGCGATCGCTGCGATCCTGTTCGGCTCGAAGGCGCTCGGCTGGGGACGCTACGCGGGCTTGCCAGCGGACGAAAAATCGCGATTTCGCCAGAAACACCTCAAGCTGGTGCGGTGGGCGTTTCCGATTTGGCTTTACGTATCGGTCACCGGGGTGGTGGTGTACCTGATGCTCTACCACCTCTGGCCGCCGATTGAGCCGTGACGTACAATACCGCAGTAGCCCGTGCGGGGCGCCGTCCCGCCATTCCTAAGAGAATTGCCGTGCTTCGCATCACCAGAACAACTTGGCGTCGTTGGGCCTGCGAAACCGTTTGCGTCGCCGCGGCGTTGGCGTTGACGCTGGTCGCGAGCGAGGCGTTCGCTTGCCCGACCTGCAAAGAGGGCATTGCCGAGGCCGATCCCAACGCTCAGCGGATGGCGGCCGGCTACTACTACAGCATCCTGTTTATGATGTCGATGCCCTTCGTCATCCTGACCACGTTCGGCAGCTTCGCGTATCGCGCCGTTCGCAGGGCGAAGCACGAACAGGAACTTGCCGACGAGACCGCGAGCTAGTTTGCCGCAGGCGGTTTATTTCTCTTCAGCGGCGGCCGCAGCACGCTTCAGTTCGCGTTGCTCTTGCTCGTTCGGCCACGGGTCCCAGCGTTCATCGAACGCAATCCACAGCGCCCGCGCGTAGCGAAAGAACCACATCGGGAACAGGACGCTGAACGCCGCCAATGCGATCAGCAGTTGCTGGCTGGTGAGTTTGCCGCTGAAATATCCGGCGAAGTAAGCGGCCGTGACCAAGAGGGTTGTCACGCCGTAATTGAAGTAGATCGACCCCAGCAGGTAGCCGGGCGCCCGATCGAACCGCCGGCCGCAACGGGGGCAGGGGTCGTTCATTCGCAGCCAGCCGCGAAACAGCCGCCCCTGGCCGCACGCCGGGCACCGCAACCGTAACGCCCGGCCCGTGAGCGTGGCTTGAGAAGGACGGGCGACGGGCGAAGGCGTGGAGGACATGTCAAACGATCCCTGGAGTTGAGCGCAAGACCCCCATCTTATCGCCATCGGTCTGGGCCGGGCAGGGTAGGGCGACGCCGAACGAGGTGAGAGATCGGGGAATGTCGAACCGCCCAGGTCCGACTCGTCGCGCCCCCGAGCCGGGGGCAGCGGAACTTGCGTCCCAGGCCCCCACGGGATACCGTGCAGGGATGCATTTCCTCGCTCGCACTATGCAAGCCGTCGCGCTGTTCGTCATCCTGCCAGTGGCCATGATCGCCCAGCTGGCGGAGAAGATTTCCGCCGGGCAGATGCTGCAGTTTCTCGTGGCCGGCATCTGCCTGTTCTCCATCGGCTACCTGATGCAGGCCTATGGCGGGGCCAAGAAATGAGCCGCCTTGTGCAGCGCCGCCGCGTCGTGGTCGCGATGTGTGCGCTGGCGGCCGTGACGCTCGATCTGCCCGCTGCCGCGGCCCCGCCGCTGCCGATCCCCGCGGAACGCCTGTCGTCGCTCGCCCCTCCCCGCGTCGAGACGGCTCCCAGCGCCGTGCGACGGCAACTCGTCCGATTGGACTGGCTGGTCGAACACGAACAATGGGACACGGCGGCGACGCTCGTGTTGCAGCTGGCCGCCGCTGATCCAACGGAACTGTTGCCTGCGGGCGAGAGCAGCGATATGCCAGTCGCGGCGAAGCTGGAGCAGATCGTCGCTGCGATGCCGCCCGCGGGCGCCACGACCTACAACCAACTGGCAAGTCTCACCGCCGCGCCGCGATTGGAAGCGGCCACAGCCGATCGCGACGTGGCGGCGCTCGCACGAATTGCCGAGCAGTTTCCTGGCGCCGTCGCGGCGTGGCGTGCGCTGTGGCGACACGGCGGCTTGGCCCTGGAGCGAGCCGACTGGCGCACGGCGACGGCCGACTGGGCGCGTGTCGCCGCGGGGCTGCAAACGGCGCCGCCCGAGCAGCGCGAGCAACTTGCCAAGGACGGAATCACACCGGCGGCCGCATCCGCCCGCCTGATCGTCGCCGCCATTCGCGGTGGGCAATTCTCCACGGCAGCGCAACGTCTCGACGCGCCCGCGGAGGCGGGACTTACTGACGACCAGCGCAGTCGATTGAGCCGACTGCTCGCCGAGTCGTACGACTGGCCGCCGCCGCGCCCCGCGACGGGAGACTGGCCGCAGTTCGGCGGCGACTCGCTGCGGTCGAATCATCTCGCACACGTCTCCGGCGCACCGGAGTATGCGGCCGCCTGGACCGCGCCCCTGGAAGCCGACGACTACGCCGAGGATTCCGAGGTTGCTCAGACGATTGCGCGGTTGAACTTCGCTGCGCCGCCGCTGGTCTTTCCGGTGGCGAGCGGCGAGCTGATTGGCTGGCAAGATGCGGCCGGACTGCATGTGCGCCAATTGGCAGACGGGACGCCGTCGACCCACTCCGACGGACCCGCGTACAAATGGCCAACGGAATCTCATCCGCACAGCGGGCGCGGCGGTCAGCTCTCGATCAAACTGCCGGCGCACCTGGCGACCATCGACAAAGCGACGCTGCTGGCGGCAACGCCGGGCGACTTGGCGCCCCGACAGGAGTCGAAAACCGCAGCGCTGCTCGTCGGGGTGGAGTTTGGCGCGGGGCTGCGGCTGAGGCTGCGCGCTGCCGGCGACCCGCGCGACGCGCTAGCGGGCCCGCCGATTGTCGGCGAGCGCGTTGTTGCCATGGCCGTTTGTCGCGCCAGCGGCACGAGCCTTCGCACGGGGCTGGTTGGATTTGATCGCAACACGGGCGCTGAGGTCTGGCGCACCTGGCTCGGCACGGCCGACACGCCCGCCGCGGGCCAGGCGTACGAGTATCCGCAAGCGGGCGTTGCGGCGGTCGAGGGCGTGGCGTTCGTGACGACCAACCTGGGCATGACGGCGGCCGTGCGAATTGCCGATGGCCGGCCGCTGTGGCTACGCACCTATCCCCGAGCGCTCGTGCGAGACGAGTATGGCGGCGTGCGTTACTACGCCGCGTTCCCGCAAACGCCGCTGATCGCTGGCGACCTGCTGATCGCCGCGCCGCTGGACGCCGACCGCGTTTTTGCGTGGCACGCGATGACGGGCGAGTTGAAGTGGGCGACTCCGCTGCCCGCCGCCAATGCGCGCATGTGGGCCGTCGACGAAACACGGGTGCTGATGGCCGGCGAGCGGCCGTGGGCCCTCGACGCGGCGACCGGCGAAGTCGATCCTCAGTGGGGCGAAAACCTGTGGGGCGGGGCAGGGCAGGGGGCCGTTGCCGGGGATTGGCTGTTGTGGCCTACCGACGGCAGCGTCAGAATCGTGGACAGGCGCACGTGCGAGACCGTCGGCGAACCCTTGGACTTGCCCACTGGCGGCGGAGCCAATGTGTTCGCCGTTCACGCCGGCGAGTTCGTCGTGGCGGCCGGGCGGAATCGCCTGATTGTGTACCGCCAAGTCGCGCCACCCGCGGCAACCAACGACAGCGAACTGCCCGTCGACGACTCGTCCCCATCCTCCCCGGAGCAAAGCCCGTGACCGACTCGTCCGATACGGAAACGATCCAGCGACTGCATGAGGCCTGCGAGAACCTGCGTCGCGAACTGGCCAAGGTCGTCGTCGGCCAGAGCGAGGTGGTCGAGCAGCTGCTGGCGGCGTTGTTCGCTGGCGGTCATTGCTTGCTGGTCGGCGTGCCGGGGTTGGCCAAAACGCTGCTGGTGCGCACGCTGGCCGAGGCGCTGTCGCTGGACTTCAATCGCATTCAGTTCACCCCCGACCTGATGCCCAGCGACATCACCGGCGCCGATATCATTCAGCAGGACGGCGCCACGGGCGAGCGCACGTTTCGATTCCTCCCGGGGCCCGTGTTCGCCAACGTGGTGTTAGCCGACGAAATCAATCGCACGCCGCCGAAGACGCAGGCCGCGCTGCTGGAGGCGATGCAGGAACGTCAGGTGACCGCCGGCGGGCAGCGCCGCGAGCTCCCGCGGCCGTTCTTCGTGCTCGCAACGCAAAACCCGATCGAGCAGGAAGGCACTTACCCGCTGCCGGAGGCCCAACTCGATCGGTTCATGATGGAAGTGCTGGTCGACTACCCCAGCGAGGACGAGGAGCTGGCGATTGTGAAACAAACGACCGCCGACTTCGCCCCCACCGCCACGGCCACGTTGTCGGCCGACGAGATCGACGAGTTCACGCATCTGGTGCGGCGCGTGCCGGTTGCCGACCACGTCGCGAGATTGGCGCTGCAACTGGCCCGCCGCACGCGGGTGGGTCGGCCCGAGGCGGCGGCCATCGCCGAGAAGTACGTTCGCTGGGGCGCCGGGCCGCGCGCCAGCCAGCACTTGGTGTTGGTGGCCAAAGCGCGGGCCGCGATGGACGGTCGGTTCTTCGTCGACGAGGCCGACATCCGCGCGGTCGCCAAGCCGGTGTTGCGCCACCGCATCATCACCAACTACGCCGCCGAAGCGGACGGCGTAACGCCGGACGACATCGTTGACGAGTTGGCAGCGACGACTAAGCCGGGGACGACGTAAACATGCCCCTCGCCGCCGCACCCAATCTCGATCCCGCCGCCATTGCGAGGCTTGCCGGGTTAGAGCTGCGCGCCCGGCATGTGGTCGACGGCTATCTCGCGGGTCGCCGGCGTAGTCGCCGCCGAGGGCAATCGGTTGAGTTCGCCGAACATCGCGAGTACGTCCCCGGCGATGATCCGCGGTACGTCGACTGGAAGGCGTTCGGCAAGACCGATCGGATGCTTCTCAAGCAGTTCGAGGCCGAGACCAATCTGGTTTGCACGCTGGCTGTTGACGTCAGCGAGAGTATGCGCTTTCGCAGCGCGCAGGCGGCGCTCAGCAAGTTCGACTACGGCGCGTGTTTGGCGACGGCGCTGGCTCTGCTGGTCTACGAGCAGCGCGATAGCGTCGGATTGTTCACTTTCGACGACCGCGTTCGCGACAGTGTTCCGATCAGCGCCAATCCCAATGACCTGGCGCAGATTGCTTGGACGCTCGAGCGGAGCGCCGTCGCACGGCAGTCGCGGTTCAAGGACGCGTTCGACGAGATTGCCGATCGCCAACGGCGGCGCAGCGTCACGGTCGTGGTGAGCGACCTGCTGGCCGACCCCGCGGCGACGCTCGAGGGGCTTAAGCACCTGCATTATCGGCGTCACGAGGTGCTGGTGCTGCATGTGCTCGACCCGGCGGAGATCGAATTCCCGTTTGAGCGGGCGACCCGGTTTCAGGGGCTCGAGGCGTTGCCCGAGGTGCAGGTGGAACCGGCAGGCGTGCGGCGCGCCTACCGCGCCGCACTGCAGCGGTACCTCGATCGGTTGCAGGCCGGTTGCCGCGACGCGCAGATTGACTACGAGTTGTGCCGCACCGACGAACCGCTCGACGCCCCGCTGCGGCGATTGCTGACCCGCCGCGCCGTACACGGCGGCTGACGGCGGCGAGGTCTTTATCCCCATCTGTCACCGGACATTTCTCAATTGCTTGTGATTGGCGCCTTCACGATCGCCGCGTTGGAGTTCGGCAGCGCCGCCATGCTCGGCTGGTTGGCGGCGGCGGCCCTGCCGTGGTTCATCAACCTGTGGAGCCGCAATCGGTATGAAGAGACGCCGTGGGCGGCGATCGAATTGTTGCTCGAAGCGCTGCGTCACGAGTCGCGCCGACTGCGACTGCACAATTGGCTGCTACTGGCCATCCGCACCGCGCTGCTCGCACTGGTGGCGCTGGCGGTCGCGCGGCCGCTGTGGCGATCGACAGGCGCGGCGACGCCCGCGAGCGCCGTGCACCGCATCGTCGTGCTCGATTGTTCGCAATCGATGGCTGCTCGACAGGGCGAGTCGACGCGGTTCGAGCAGGCCCGCGAGGCGGCGCGCGAGTTGATCGCCGCCAGCACGTCGGGCGACGCTTACACCGTGCTTGCCTGGGGCGCTGAGGCGGCCAACGTGCTGGGGCGACCCGTGCAGGACGCCAACCAAGCGTTGGCGGCGATCGAGACGATCGACCAGCAAGCCACCCGGGCCGAGCTCGCGCCAGCGTTGGCCGCAATCGACGCGGCCGTGTCGCGCGCCGCCGAGCAATTCCCCCATCTGGGATCCACAGAAGTCGTCTGGCTAACCGACCGCACCGAGACGACGTGGAGCGCGGCCCTGCCGTCGGCGACTGCCGCGTCGGCGACCAGCGTCGAGCGGCGTTGGCGAAATCTCGCCGAGCATGCGACAGTTACGTTCCCGCTGGACGAGAAACAGCTCGCCGCGAATCTGGCCGTCGTCGATATGCAACTCGACCCGCCGCTAGTCCCCGTAGGCGCCGGGGTTGCCATGGAGGCGAGCGTGGCGAGCTTCGGCGGCGATCGCTCGATCACCACGCCGGTGGAGATGCTCGCCGACGGGGTGGTGATCGGCCGGCAGGAGTGTGAGATTCCCGCCGGCGGCGTTGGCTTGGTGCGCTTCGCGCTGCCGGCGCTAACCCGCGGCGAGCATCGTTGGGAGGTCCGTCTCGCTGCGGCCGAAGAACGCGACGATCCTCTGCCGGCCGACGATGTGCGGCGGATGGTCGTCACGGCGCAACCGCGCGTGCGCGTGGCGTGCGTGGCGGACGCACCAAGCGCCGCAGCGGAGATCGCCCGCGCGCTCAACCCGCGCGGCGTTGCCGACGCGGCAGCGCCCTCGGTAGTCCGCGTCTCAACGACCAATCTCGCGGCGACGCCGTTGTCCGACTTCGCCGCCGTGGCGCTCTGCAACGTCGCGCGGCTTAGCGATCGCGAAGGCCAGCAGCTGCGCCGCTATGTCGCCGATGGAGGCGCGCTTTTGATCGTGCTGGGGGATCGCGTCGACGCCGCTGTCTACAACCGCGTGCTGGGACCGCAAGGCGATGACTCGGCCTCGCTGCTGCCGTATGCCGTCGGGCCCGTCGTCGAGGGCGGGCCGTGGAAGATTGACCCGCTGGGGTATGCCCACCGCATCTTGCAGCCATTCGCTGGTCGCGAGCGTTCCGGTTTGCTGACGGTCGCGATCAACAAGTACGTCAAGCTCCAACCGTGGCCCGGCGACGCGGCGCCAACCGGGACCGTGCAGAACGCGGCGACGGCAAGTTCCGGCGATCCGCTGGTGGCGCTGCGCGATTTTGGCTGGGGCCGAACGGCCGTGCTGGCCGTGAATCCCGCTCTGCGCGGCGACGGCTCCGGCGACAGCGCACCGTGGTCCAACTTGGCCATCAGCCCGAGTTTCGTGCCATTGATGCAGCGCCTCATCGAGAGCCTGATCGTGAGGTCGCAGGTCGAGTTGCACAATCGGCTGGCCGGCCAGCCGCTCTTGCTCCCGACACGCGCGGCCGCGGGGGGGCTCGCTTGGCAGACGCCCGGCGGCGTTTCTGTTTCGCAGCCGCCGGCGCGTCAGCGCGAAGGAACGCCAGACACGGCCTCCGTTTCCACAACCAGCGCCGGATTCTACCGACTCTTCGCCATCGACGATCGCCAGACCGCGCCGAGCGAACCGATTGCCATCTATGCGGTCAACCCCGACCCGCGGGAAAGCAATCTCGCGGTTTGCGACAAGCGTTTGCTGGAAAGCACCGGCGCCGCGACAAGCGAGACCGATGACGGGGCGACCGCTTCCGTCTCCGCGACGTTGCACTCGCTCGCTACGATGCTGCTGTTGGCGGCGCTGGGGTTGTTACTGGCGGAGCGACTGGTCGTCGATCGGCTTGCGGGAGGCCGCGCGTGAACGCCTCCCTCGACACCGCGATTGTCTGGCAGCCGCTGGGGCCGGCGTGGCTGTTGGCGGCGCTCGGGCTGGCGGTCGCCGCTTGGACAATCATCAGTTATCGCCGCGAGGCCGCGTCGTTTTCGCCGGCGCGCTGCGCCGTGTTGGCGGCGCTGCGACTGACGGCCTTGTTGATCCTGCTGGCCATGCTTGCCCAACCGGCGCTGGAGCGACGCCATCTGGGGAAGTCGCGCATCGTCGTGCTCGTCGATCGCTCGGCGAGCATGGCGACCGCCGACGTTGCTGTGGGAGAACTCAGTTCCGCGTCCCCGAGCACGCAGGACAGTAGCGAACGAATTGGTCGCTTGGCCGCCGCAATCCAATTGCTTGGCTCCGATTCCGCGGCGATCGTCCCTGCGGTCGGCAACGCGTACGACGTGCAGCTCTTCGCGTTCGCCGCTGCAACCGAACCGCTCGCCACGACGGCGCTCGCCGAATTGATGCCCGCCGAGCCGACTCTTGGGACGCACCTGGGCGACGTGGTTGCCGCGTCGCTGTCCGGGGGCGCCGCGCCGCCGACGGCTGTCATTGTGCTGACCGACGGAATCGTGACCGCGGGTCGCTCGCTAGCCGACGCGGCTCAACGGGCGCGGGCCCTGGGGACGCCGCTGTTTGCCGTGGCCATCGGCAGCGATCGACCGCGACCTGATGTGGCGGTCGACGACGTGCTGGTCGAGGACATTGTGTTCCCCGGCGATCGGCTGCAAATCGAGGCGAACGTCCGCGCCATCGGATATGCGGGGCAGTCCGCCGTCGCATCGTTGGTGATCGGCGAAGAAACGGTCGCCAGCACCACGATCGAGTTCACTGCCGAGGGCGAGCCCGTTGCCGTGCGTTTGACCTGGCGACCCACGGAACCGGGACCTGTCGACGCCGCGGTGGTGGTCGAGCCGTTTGCCGACGAGGCGGATCGCGACAACAATCGCGCGGCGTTTCACGTCGACGTCCGCAGCGAGCCGGTGCGCGTACTGCTCGCCCAGTCGTCGCCCAGCTTTGAGTTCCGCGCACTGAAGAGCCTGCTGGAGCGCGATCCGGCGATCCGGCTGAGCGCGTATTTGCAGGAGGCCGACGCTGAGTTTGCCGACGTTGACGAGGCGGCCGTGAATCGGTTTCCGCTCGAGCCCGGCGACTTTGCCGACTACGATGTGCTGATTGTCGGCGATCTCGACCCAGGTTTGCTGCCGCGCGGCGCGTGGGAACAGGTGCTGGAGTTTGTCGCCGACGAGGGCGGGGGTTTGGCCGTAATCGCCGGGCCGCAGTTCATGTCGGCGGCTTACGGCTCCGTGCGCCCCCTGCAAACGCTGCTGCCATTGGCATCGACTTCGTTCAATCCACTCCGCGACGGCGGCGCCGCGAACGTCGCACTGCAAATCGTTCCGACGCCGGCCGGCATCCAGCAGGCGATGTTCCAACTGGGCGCCGACGCCCGCGAGTCGGCGCGCATCTGGCAAGCCTTGCCACCAGTCTACTGGGCGCTGGCGCCGGTGAAGCTGCGGCCCGGGGCCGAGACGCTCGCCGTCTTTCGGCCGACGATCGACGACCCGCCGGTCGGTTTCACTAGCTCGCCTGCAATTGTGCGCCAGTTCGTTGGCGCCGGCGAGGTGTTGTTGCATCTGACCGACGAGACCTGGCGGTGGCGCTGGCGCAACGACGATCGCTACTTTGCCCGCTACTGGGGACAGGCCGTGCGCCGACTCGCACGGGGCCGCATCGGACGCGGCGCGGCGAAAATATCGACCGACAGGACAGCTTACGATGCCGGCGACGTCGTGCAGATTCGCGCCGTTCTGCGCGGCGCCGCAACGACTGGCGGACGTGGCGCTCCGACGGCAATCGTCGTAGGCGGCGGCGCGGCGCCCCGCCGCGTGGTTCTCACGCGCCGCGCTGACAGCGAAGGCGTGTACGAAGCCACCGTCGCCGACTTGCCGCCGGATCGCTACGAGGTGCGGTTGGTTGACCGTGATCAGCAAGCTCGGCCGGCCCGTTTTGAAATCGTGGCGCCGCCGGGCGAGCTGACGCAACTGGCCGTCGCGTGGGACGCGCTGGTGCAAGCCGCGGAGACGAGCGGGGGCCACGCCTATCGCGTGGCCGACGCCTCCCGACTCGTCGCCGACTTGCCGCCGCCGACGCCGACGGTGCTGGAGCAACTTCCCCCCGAGCCCATTTGGAATCGTTGGTGGGCGATCGGCACGCTCTGTCTCGCATTGGTCGCTGAGTGGTTCATCCGTCGCCGTACCGGGATGCTGTAGAATAACCTCATGACGCGCGACGACCGGATTAACGCCGACATTCCGCAGCAGCTGGCCACGATTGCTGCGCGACAGCGTTGGCGTCGGCGCGTTGCCATGGCGTCAGCGGCCGTTGTGATCGCGGTCGTTGCGTTGGCGTCAATCCTTGGCAGCGACCTCTGGCTGCAGCGACCCAGCGGTGCGCTGCTGCGATGGGGGGCGACGCTCGCCGCGGCGTTAGTTCTAGGCGCCATCGCCACATGGCTAGCACGCCAGTTCGGCCGCCACGACTCGCCGCTCGCGATTGCCCGGCAACTGGAAGAGAAGCGACCCGCGCGCGGCAGTCTCTTCAGCAGCGGGTGGGCGTTTGCGCGGGGCGACCCCGACGATCCCCGCGCTGGTTCCGCCGAGCTGCGTCGAGCGACAGTGATGCGGGCCGCCGTGGAGTTGGACGGTTTGGACCCCGATGTTGAGCTGGCACAGCCTCCCTGGCGCCGGGCGCTGGTCGCCGCGCTGTTGATGTTGGCAGCGACCGCGGCCGTCGTCACGTTCGCCCCGCGCCACATGCGAGTGGGCGCCACGCGATTGCTCAATCCGTGGAGCGAAGACCAATGGCCGCGCCGGCATGTGTTGCAATTTAGCGATGCCGCGAAGATCGCCCCGCGCGGCGGCGAGTTCGTCGCCATCCTCACCGACGCCAACGGCACGCTGCCCGATCCCGTCACGATTGAATACCGCCCAGCCGCCGGTCGCCGCCGCGACATTATTGCGCAGGAATTTGCCGACGTCGGCCAGTTCGTCGAATGGCGCCGCGAGAATCTGCAGGAGTCGTTCGAGTACCGCGCCACGGGCGGCGACGACCGCTCCATGCCGTGGCAATCGGTGACCGTAGCGTCGCCGCCGAACGTGACGCACTGGGCGGCGACAGTTCAACCGCCTGCGTACACGGGACTCCCCGTGGAAGTCGCAACCAATGCCGTCTCTGCAATTGCCGGCTCGCAAGTCGAGCTGCATGTCTCGCTCTCCGAGCCGGTCATTGCGGCGCGATTGACGCCTCCGACCGAGACCGACGGGGAAGCCATTGAAGCCGATGTGGCCGATGACGGCATGTCCGCCGTCGTCGCCGCCGAGGCGTGGCAACCCCTAGCGAGCGGGCAGTATCGGCTGCAGGTTGAGACTTCTCACGGCATGCAAGCGACGGCGCCGCAGGGATTGCTCGTGGAAGTGCTTCCCGATCGCCCGCCGGAGATCGACGTCGCTGCGGCCTACGACAATTTGACCCTGTTGCCCAGCGCCGCGCTGCCGTTGTCGATCGTCGCACGCGACGATCTGGGCCTCGCCGCGGTCGAAATCGTGGTGAACCGAGAGAATGGGGGCAGTGACTCGGCCAGCGGATGGATCGACGAGGTCAAGCTGCCCGCCAACGAGCCGTCGTCGGCGCCCACGAAGGAGTTCACCGACGCTTACCTGCTCGATCTTTCGCAACTACACCCGCAGCCGGGCGACATATTCGCCGTCACCTGCCGGACGACGGATTCGTTGGTACAGCAGACTCAATGTTTGCATCCCATTGAGCTGCAAATCGTCGACCGGCAACGGCTGTTCGGGCTGCTCGCGGCCGATTTGGCGGAATTGGTCGACGCGCTGCTTGCCACTGAGGTGCGACAACGCGACGCACTTGGAATGGTCGAGGCGATCGGCGAACCGCAGGAACCGGCGGCGCTGGCCGCCGCGCAGGCCGAGCAAAGCACGGTCGCCGAGTTGTTGATTGGCCCTGGCGCCTCGGCGGCTGAGCTCGCCGCGGAGCTCCATTTTCGCTACGCCGTCAACGGCATGCTCGCCGATGGCGTGGCCCAACAGTTGGACGCGCTGCAGTTGCAGCTCAGCGGTCGCGCGACCGAGCTGCTCGACACGATCGATCGCGGGCTCGCTGCCCTGCCGAATGCGGACTCCTCGGCCGCCGCGCACGCCGCGCAGGTGAGCATTCTCGACAACCAGCGGAAGGTGCTGGCGATCGTTGCTGCGGCGGTCGCCGAGTTCCAACAGTACAGCACGCTGCAGCAGTTGCAGCGCGATCTGGCGGAGCTTGCCGCCCGGCAGCAAAGCGAACTGACCGAGACGGAAGCCGCCGCCACGGAGGCGTTGGTCGAGGGCGTCGCGCCGACCGCGGAGGAGCTGCGCCACAGCGCCGCCGATCAGCGGGAGATCTTGTGGCGACTCGCGGGCGTGCTGGACCGTATGGAGCAGGTCGCCGAGCGAATCATCGACGCCCAGCCGATGGATGCCGCACGGCTGGCCAAGGCGCTCGACTTGGCCGAGAGGCTGTCACTGCGGACGCTGGCCACCACGGCGGCCGATCACCTGCAGGCAGGTCGTTTGGCCGCGGCCGTCGATGCGCAACGGGCCGTGGCCGAGGGGCTCGTGAAGTTGCTGGCAGCATTCGGGGCCGTGGATGCGGACGAGGCGGCGCAGAAACTGGCGGAGCTCAAGCGGCTTGCGGACGAGGTTGCCGAGTTGCGTCGGCAAACCGAGCAGCGCGCCGCAGCGTCTCCGCCGCCCGGCGAAAGCGGTGCGTCGGCCGCCGCCTCCAAGCAGGCGCAAGACGCCGCCGCGCAGGCGACGGCGCTCGCCCAGCGCGCCCAGCGCGCTGCGCCGGCTGCCGAGCAGCCGCTGACCGCTGCCGCCAAGGCCCTGCAGCAGCCCGCCAAGCCGCGCGCCGCCGCGACTGCTGCAAAGAAGCTAGCCCAAGCGGAAGCGGCCATCGCCGCCGCTCAGCAGCAGCAACAAACGCTGCTGGCCGAGTTGCGATTGAAGCGGCTTGCCGGCGAGGTTGATCAGTTGCTCGTGCAACAGCAGGCCATCGTCGAACACGTTGGACAATTGCCTCGCGGCGCAACCGCCGAGGCTGCCGCTCAGGCCGCGAGACAACAAGTGTCCCACGACCAGACAGCGGTGCAGACCGCCGCGATCGAAGCTGCCGACGGCGTGGCCGACCTGCCGGTGTTCGTGTTTGGACTTCGATCCGCCGCCGCGGAGATGGGCCGCACCAGCGACGCTCTCGACGCCGGTGCAGCGACGCACAGCGTACGCTCGCTTGCGCAATCGGCATTGCGACGGCTGGAGCAAGTGGCTGCCGCGGTCGCCGAGCATCGGGCGGCGGCGCGCGGCGCAGGTTCCGGGGCAGGCGAGGGAGCGACTCCGCAGCAACGGCGGGAAGCCGCCCAGCAGCAGCGGTCCCTCGCATTGGTGGTCGGTCAGATCCGGCTGCTCCGCGGATTGCAGGCGGAATTGGAAGAGCGAACGGGCGAGTTGCGAGCCGACGGTGGCGCAGACGCGGCGGAACAACTCCAGCAACTGCAGGCGGAGCAAGCTGAGTTGGCGGACCTCGCTCGCGAGTTGCTGCAAACGCTCGCCCAACCGGATGAGGCGGAATGAGGTCCGAGTTTCGCTGCCCGGCGGCGAGGCGTTATGATAGTTTGAGTGTCAATTCCGATGAGCCGTGCAACCCCGCATGGACTTCAGCAAGTCGACGCGAGTCACTGCAAATGCTTCACTCTTACCGCTCTTGCCGCCAATTGGCGTGTGCGTTGATCGCCGTCGCGCTCATCGGCGGCGCCTCGTTTGCGATCGACGCGTCGCCCGTGCGGCCGCTCCCGCCCGGCTGGTCGCGGGCGTTCGGCAACGACTCGGCGGCCACAGCGCCAACCGGGCAGCAGCCCGGAGTCGCTCAGTTGCCCGGCGCCGTGGATGACATGCAGCTGGCCGCCGACCGCCTGCAGGCGACGACCACCCTGCCGGCCGCGGGCGAGTCGCAGCGCGCCGCGCTCACCAAGCTCGACGCGGCGCTGGCCGATCTGCAGCGGCAGTGTCAACAGTGCATGGGCGGCAAGTGCAGCAAACCCAGCGACAAGCCCAGTCAAACCAAGCCCGGCTCCAAACGCGGTGGCGCCACGCCCAACGGCGCCGTGGTCTCGACGGGGCAGGGCGAAGCCGGCGCCGCCGCGGCCGACGCCGCTCAACAAGCCGTCCGCGATCTGTGGGGCAGTCTGCCCGAGCGCCAACGCGACGAAATGCTGCAACCGCTCCGCGAGGAATTCCTGCCCGAGTACGCCGACGATATCGAAGCGTACTACCGCGGTCTGGCCGAGCCGACCGACGATGCGGGCGGCCGGCAATGACGGTCAATCAACCGATGGAATCACGAATCACGCGGGGCGTCTGCCGCTGTTTGCTCGCCATGGCTCTGCTGGTCGCTACGATGCGTCCGGCCCTCGCCGACGAGCCGATTTTTCCGCAGGCGGAGTTGCTCACCCCCGCGGCCGAGGAAGCGGCGGCGCGCGGCGTGGCTTACCTCGTCGAGCACCAACTCGACGACGGCCGGTTCAATGTCACCCGCTCCGGCGGCAACGTGGCCGTGTGCGGGTTGGCGGGGATGGCGCTGCTGGCCTCCGGCAGCACGCCGGGCCGCGGCCCTCATGGCGAGGCGGTCGACCGCTGCGTCGATTACCTGCTGGCCAACACCGACGAGCGCGGCATCATTCTCGCCCCGGCGGCCACGACCGGCCAAACCATGTACGAACACGGTTTCGCTGCGCTCTTTCTGTGCGAGTGCTATGGCATGGCCGAGCGGCCTGAACTGCGCGATCGCCTGGCCGACGCGGTGCGGGTGATCGTCAACGCCCAGAACGAAGAAGGCGGCTGGCGCTACTGGCCTGAGCCGCGCAGCGCCGACGTGTCGGTGACCGTGTGCCAGGTGATGACGCTGCGCGCGGCGCGTAACGCCGGCATTGCCGTGCCCCGCGACACGATGGACCGAGCGCTGGCTTACGTCAGGAAGTGCCAGAACGACGACGGCGGGTTTCGCTACATGTTGGGCGAGGGCGACGCGGCGAGCGCATTGCCGCGCTCCGCTGCCGGCGTCGTCGCGCTGTACAACGCCGGCGTCTACCAGGGCGACGAAATCGATCGCGGCTTGGATTACGTGGCCGCCTTCCGTCCCGGCAGCAAGGGCGCCGACAATGTACCCTACTATTTCTACGCTCACTATTACGCTGTGCAAGCCATGTGGCACGCAGGCGGCGAGCGGTGGCGCGAGTGGTACCCGGCCGTGCGCGACGAACTGGTCGACCGGCAACTGGCCGATGGTTCTTGGCGCGACGGCATCGGCAGCGAGTACGCCACCGCCATGGCGTGCATCGTGTTGTTGACCCCCAATAACTACCTGCCGATTTTGCAGCGATGACCGTCGTCCGCATCTCATCAGCCGTTATCGCGACGGCCGCCCTCTTGCTACTTGCGCTGACGTCGGCAGCGCAGGCCGACCATCCGCCGCCCAATCAAGGCGTTCAGGACACGCCGCTGGTCGTCGTCGGCCGAGAACCGGTCGCTGCGACTTGGATCGGCGGCGACAGCGCGGCAGGCCTCCGCTTTCGAACCGCCGCGGGCGACGAGTTGCTTGTGACCAGCGACCTGGTCCGTTGGGGGTATCCGGCTGCGTCCCGCGCCTCAGCGGAAGTGCACTTGGCCGATGGTTCGCGGCTGGCGCTGGCGGAGTCGTGGCTCGGCGATCCGCCGCTGACGCTCCAGGACGACGCCGTGCGCGCGTCGTGCGACGCCCTCGGCGAGTTGCGCTTCGATCGTCAGCAACTCGCCGCCGTGTTTTGGAAACTCCCGCGAGACGCGTCGGGCCGCAGCCGCGTCGAGCACGCGTTGTCGCGCGCCGCCGAGGCCGCGGCGCCGCGCGATTGTGTGCTGTTGCTCAGCGGCGACATCGTGACTGGCCAAGTGCTGGCGATCGGCGAACCACCCGGCGATTCGTCGCCCCCGGACCAGCCGACCGTGACCATGCGCACCGACTTCGGCATGCTTGCGTTGCCCATCGCACGCCTCGCCGGAGTACTATTTGGCGCCGCGGCGTTGGCCGAAAGTTCTGCCAACGAGGCGACTGCCCGGCTGCAGGTGATGCTGCGCGACGGCAGTCGCCTCGATGCAGCAGAATTCAAGACGCAGCGGGAAGACCTTCTCGTCCGCACGCTCGGCGGAGTGAACGCTCAAGTCACTACCCCGCAGGATGTCGTCGGCCTACAAGGTTTCGGTTCGGGCGTGGCGTATCTGTCCGATATGCCGCCGGATTCCTTTGACCAACATCCCGAGTTCTCGGCGCCTTGGCCGCTTGCGCGCGACGCTGCCGTTGCCGGCGGTCCGCTGCTGGTTCGCGGTCACGGCTACGCGAAGGGCCTCGGCATGCACGCCCCTGCCCGGGCCGAGTACTCCGTTCCCCCCGGCGCGAAACGCTTCGCCGCTACCGTCGCGATCGACGACAGCGCCGCCGGCGGCGGCAGCGCAATCTTCCGCGTCCTCGTGCGCCGCCGCGATTCGAACGAGTGGATCGAATCCGCCGCCACCGAAACGCTCCGCGGCAACGACCCGCCGCAGAGGCTCGCCGCCGACGTCGAGGATGTCGACCGCGTCGCCCTGTTCGTCACGACCGCGGACCGCGGCGACGAACTGGACCGTGCTGTTTGGCTCGATGCAAGGCTTGAACGCTAACTCTCGGCCAAGACTCCGAGTGGGCGATTGATTCTCTCGGAATCACCTTGCACAACACGACGAGATTTGTCTGACAACGAATTGCGTCCGTCGTGTCGTTGTGGTGCACCTTTGTTGTTGGCGGCCACGTACTGAAGAAAATCGTCACCCGCCGAACGGGCTCGTCACGGTCGGCGATGCAGGCGTCGACGGCCGTACGCCGCGCAAGTGCCCCACTGGCTGCGGCGCTTCGATTGCCACCGGGTTCTTCGACTCGGCGACGCCGACGTTGCCTGCCTGGTCGGTGGCCTCGATCCGCAAGAAGAGGCGGTCAGGCAGATGACGCTGCAGGCGCCAAAAAAACTCGCCCGTATTCTCCAAGTTAGCCGCAGCGGTCGACCACGGACCCGTTTCGTAGCTGCTATACAGAATCGTTATGGGGCGGTCGGACAGGTGTGAATCGGACGCCGCCCAGCGGATGCGAAGTTGATCGGCCTGATCGCCTTCGCCCCGCTCGGCGCCCAGCAAATTCACCCCGGGCGGGTAGAGATCGACATAGACGTACAGCTCCGGCCGGGCGCCAGCGGCCGGGGGCGGCAAAGCGGCGGCGTTGGCGCCGTGGACGACGATTCGCATGCCGAACAGCCCGGCCCCCGGCGTGGTGACGCGCACCGGACTGCGACTGTCGGAGTCGACGGCGAAGTTGGACCACGTGGCGCCGTTGTCAGCAGTGCCCCACAACTCGACGCGCGCGACGCCCCAGTCGCCTGCCGTTGCGACGTCGTATTCCACGTCAAAGGTGCGTGAGTTGACCTGCATGGCGCCCGCGGGGAGTTCGCCCCCAGGGCCGCCGCCGTTGCCGGCCCAATTGATCCCCGACTGTGCTGGCGGATCGACCACGGGAGTCGCACTGGCGGCAAATGCGAATGGACTGCTGGGATGCGAAGGCAGTACGGGCGGCGCCGCCAACGGACGCGATGCGGCTTCGTCCACCACGGTCCTGTCTGACGCGGCAAACGGGTCGCTGCCAAACACAGTGCGGCCGGACCGCGGCATGTTGTTGGAAAGCGCCGGCGCAGCCGCCAGACTGTTGTCCGGCTGGTTACGCGGCGCGGCGGGGTCGCTTTGCGACGAGTACGGCGAATAAGAATTCTCGGGCGGCGGCGCCGGGCGACCCGCAGAGTTCGTCCCCGTTTGCCAGCCGCTATTGCTGCCGGCAACCAGCGGCCCGGCGGCATTGTCGTGCGCTCGTGCGAACGTTGCGGGGGCGTTGCTCGCAGGCCACTCTTGTGGCGGCGACGCGGAAGCAACGCTGTCGACCGCGCCCCAGTTGGGCAACAGCGACGGCGTGCGGAACGAATCGCTCGGCAGGCCTGCCGTCGCCGGGCCAAGCGACGGCCCGTCATCCGCCGCTGGCGCGCCAGGATCGTTTTGGTACGGCATCGCCGGCGGCGACAAGGGTAGATTGACTTCCGGATCAGCGGAGGTCGCGGAACCGACGGTCGTCTCGGCGGTGGCCGTGTTGCCAGCACGATCGCGCACCACGGCTCGGAAAGTCAGTCCCGCGGAGCCCGTCGCGGGCCCCCAGGTGACTTGTCCCCTTAAGCGTCCGGGACGCTGCAAGTCGGGCGGTCCGACTTGCACGCTGCGCCACGGACCGGCGCCCTCGCGAACTTCGATTTGCAACGACTCGGCCGCCAGTTGGGGATCGCGAATGTCATACCGCACCGCCGCCGCGCCGGCCGCAGCGGCGACGGCTTCCAGTCTGAGTTCGGGTTCCGCGCCATCGACCACCACGCGCAACTGCGGCTCGGTGATGGTCGGGGGAGTCAGTCGGCCGCTGGCGTCGACCACCTGCACGGCAAAGTAATACTCGCCGTCCCCCGGCGCGTGATAACTGAACCCGCGCACTTCGGGCCGCGCTTGTTGCAACAGATTCCAGGAGACGCCGTCGCGTGAGATCAGCAGCCGCACCTCGCGCGTCGACCCGGCCAGGAACTGCTGCGGGTCGGGCTGAAAGGGGATGAAAAAGATCCGCTCGCGCCAGTAAGCCGGTTCGATGCGGCGAGGGTCGCTCGCGGGTCGGCCTGGCGTCAAACTGTCGGCGTCGGCAAAGTCGCCCAACCCGGCGAGCCCGATCAGCAGCGCGATCAGCGCAGCGGCGAACCGCCGCCGACCGCGCGGCGGCGCGGCGAAAAGAAAGAGTCTTCGAAGGTGAAGGAATGTCGACATGCCTGGCGGTGAATGCGGCTGACGCCCACTGGGCGCCGCAACCGGCCGCGCGCGACGCGGCTCTATCTAGCTGCTATCGGCGATTTCGGCCGTTTTGGCCCGCTGAGCCGGGCGGGCGGGGGGGTGGCGCAGTCCGCGAAACCTGGGCGCTGGGGCAGGTTTTGCGGCTTCCTGGGCGGCTCGCCCGCCCCCGCAGCTAAACTGGACTGGTTGCGAAGAGTGCGCCATAATGCTGGCAGTGGGCAGAGAACTGGTCCCGCCAATGGCGAGACAAAAAACTTCCGGTGCATGACGATGTCCGACGCGGCCGAAGCCCTGGTTCGAGCGCTCTTCTTGTTGGCTGTGGTCTGTGCCGTCACAGGCGTCGGCATGGCCCTGGTGCGAAGATGGCGGGATCGCGTCGGTCGTGACGCGACATCCAGCCACGAGACGATGACAAACTTTCGCGAGTTGCATGCACGCGGTGGCCTGAGCGACGAGGAATACCGAACTATCAAATCGAAGCTAGCAAGCGGCGTGAAGTCGGAGTTCAGCGAGAAGGGTAGCGCCGGTTAGGGGCGCTTGTTCGCGTGGCGACGCCCGCAGCGGCTGTCGCGGTTGTCCAGCGACTTGCGACAAAGCTAGCGGCGAAGCTTGCGGCAAGTCGATGAACGACGCCAGTCGAGGCTTCGTATACTTAGCGACGACACGATGGCTCTCTTGTGAGAGCGGCTCGAACTGAGCGCGTCATGGACGGCTCGCCAGATTAGCAGGATGGATGGTCCCTCGCTCCAGTGCTAGGTCGGCTCCCTGACGGGGGCGCGGCAGAGCACGAGGATGCGGCGCCGAAACGGTCGGCTCCGCTGGAGCAGGGCGACGACTCCCCTCGAGCGACAACATGGAACCGATTGCGGCTGCGGTTCGGGACGGCGATGCCCCGACAGCTCCGCCAAGCGCGCAAAGGAGAGTTGCATGCCCTCAAGCAGGGATTTCCCCAACAGCGGCCGGCGGGGAGCCGCCTCGAAGAAGAACGCTTTCTGTTCGTTCTGCCGCAAGAGCTACCGGGACGTCGGCCCCTTGGTCGAAGGCCCCGGCGACGTGTACATCTGCGGCGAGTGCATCGAACTGTGCCAGTCGATCCTCGACCAAGAACGCAAACGCCGCGGCACCAGCAAGCAGCTGTTCGCCAAGATCCCCAGTCCGCGGGAGATCATGGCCGAACTGGACGAGTACGTCATTGGCCAAGAGTCGGCCAAACGCGTCCTTTCGGTGGCTGTGCATAGCCACTACAAGCGATTGATGGCGGCCGAGGAAGAGTCGGACGTCGAAATCGACAAGTCGAACATTTTGCTGGTCGGCCCGACGGGCTGCGGCAAGACGCTGCTGGCCCGTACGCTGGCCCGCAGCCTGAACGTCCCCTTCGCCATCGGCGACGCGACCACGC
>JAGQOU010000565.1 GCA_020427145.1 Planctomycetales bacterium
TTTTTCGTGACCGTGCTGATCATCCGCATTCTGTCGGACCGCTGGTCTCGCCACCGCGCCAAGTTTGTCCCGCCGATCGAAGCCGCAGCGGGACCGCTCATGGGACTCTTCACAGCCGTCATGTTCGCCAGTTTCTCCGCTTTCACCATCTATTCGATTCCCATTGCAGCGGGAGAATGGAAATTCGAAGACGGCTCTGGATGGGCGCAAACCACCTTCAAAAGCGGTTCCGCTCCCTTCTATACTGTGTCGAAGGCTTGCCTAGGCAGTGAGCCGCTGCAGAAACTTGGACTCTAAAATCGCTCGCCCACCTGCCGCATGATGCCCAGCGAAAACTCCCCCACCGCAATGTTCAGCGACCTCGAGCCGGACCTGCCCGCGTCAGGCGGCGACGATTACCGTCGACTTAGCAGCCTGGCGGTCGTCGCGTTCGTACTGGGCCTGCTGTCGGTCACGGCCTTTATCAGCCCGTACTTCTTCATCTTCCCCGTCGCGGCGATCGGAGCGTGCCTCGCCGCGTTCAACGCCGTCCAGCGGAGCGATGGAACGTTGACGGGCAAGCGACTGGCGGCAGCCGGATTGGCCTTGGCCGTCGCTCTGACGGCCGCCGCCCAAACGCGCGTCGTGGTACGCGATAGGATCTATCGCCGCGAAGCCGCAGCGGCTGCCGCTCAATGGCTGGATCTGCTCGGCAAACAGCAGTATTCCGAAGCGCTCAAGATGCTTTCTCCCCGAGCCGTGACGCGGGTTATTCCGACCGCCCCGCGGGGAGCCGATCCGCCCTCGCCAGAAGAAACGCTGGCCTACTCGATCGATAAACTCAAGAACGAGTCGGTATCTGAAGCGGCTGCGACCGGAGCGAATGGAACATGGCGGTGGGCGGAGGACGTCATCCCTCCCTATGCCGAACGCGGTTCGGTAAAGATCGGCGGCAACTTCAGCTCGTCCGATTCAGCCGCCCCCCTCGTCTTTCTCCAGCTCGCCCGTAGCCCGGCCTTCGAGCGCGACGGCGTTCCATGGCGGATCGATCACTGGAAGGTTCTCGAGTAAGCCGGCCGCGCCGCTTTACGGCACATTTTGGCCTCGAGCGGCCTCCCCTCGACAGGCCTACCCCCTCTGCAATGCCATGCTGGCGCCGCAGCCATTGCTGCAATCGCTACAGTTTCACAAATTGAGGGACAGAGGCCTAATTTTCGGCCTCAAATGCAAAATCCCAGCTTCGTCTCTCTGCGTCCGACCGTCGATACAACTCACCGAGGCGGACGGAAAGTCTCGCATGCATCGCTTGCCATGGAATGCGGGCGATTGGATGCATCCCCAACGCGCAATGCCTCGCACGGGTACGTCCCCGATGCGCTGAGCGCGGAAGCAGAAGGAGCTATGAGGTGAAGATTCGAACCTGGGCAGTCGGAGCCACTGTGCTTTCGCTGTTTGCGGCGCCCGCAGCGGCCCAAACGAGCGCAAGTGCGTGGGCTTACGACACGAACGTGAAGAGCGTTTCATTCGGCGGCGACTGCTGCGACTGCGGCGACGGCTGTGCGACCGGCTGCGATTGCGGCGACCCTTGCGGCTGCGGCGATGGTTGCGGTTGCGGCGACGCCTGCGGCGGCGGCGGTTTGCTGAGCGGTATGGCTGGCACGTCGGCGATCGAAGGACTTTCGCTTAGCAGTCTGCTGGGCCTTGACTGCTTGGAAGTCGGCGGCTGGACGCAGATGGGCTATCACTCGAACAATGTTCCGCTGTCGCAAGCGTATGGCGACGGCGCGGCGTTTAACGATGTG
>JAGQOU010000058.1 GCA_020427145.1 Planctomycetales bacterium
GATCAGTTAACGGAGTAATACTAACCAGCCGCTCATAAAGCCGTTGAGCCAAGCCCGTTGTTCGGTGCTAAACGGGGCCGTTTCGGGAATCAGAGAAACGCTCATGATTTTGGCGACGCCATGGTTCGAATGTTGAAGGACCGATTCCTTGTGCGGCGACGGCAACCGTACTAGGCCGCCGCTACCGTTCCGCAACAGAGATTGCGAAGTTCGTCCACTTCGTGCCGATTTGCAAAGTCGCAGAACGGCTCTTGTTCGCTTTGACGATGGGCGAGGTATGCCTCCAGCAGTCGCGCCACCGCGGCCGGCGCCTCGTCAAAACGGAGCGAGGGGTACAGTTGGCGGCCGAGGCACTGCCGTTGCCCATACCCCCCGCCCACGAGCAGGTGGTAGCCCTCGACCATGTCGTCGCCGTCTTCGACTGCGGTGGCGATGAGGCCGATATCGCCGATGTAGTGCTGGGCGCACGAATGATGGCAGCCGGTCAGATGCACATTGACCGGCTGATCCAAATCGATGCGCTGCTCCACGTACGCGGCGATCTGCATCGCGTGCCGCTTGGTGTCGGCGGCGGCGTATTTGCAGCCGGCATTTCCCGTGCAGGCGACGAGCCCCGAGCGAACGCTGCTGGCCCGCCAATCGAGCCCAAGCGCTTCGATCTCTCCTTTGACCGCCTCAACGTCCGCCCCGTCGACGTCGGTGACCAGCAGATTCTGCCACACCGTCAGGCGAATTGCTCCCGAGCCGTATCGTTCGGCGATCATCGCAATGCCGCGCAGTTGCTCGACCGTCAACCGTCCTACGGGCAACGAGAGTCCAACGTAGTGCTTGCCTTCCTGACGCTGCGGGTGAAAGCCAATATGGCCCCAGCGGTCCTCGGCGGCTCGCGCGCCGCAGCGCTCCAGTTCCACGCGCCGCAGGGGGGAAGCCAAATGCTTTTCGACCTCCGCGAGGTATTTGTCAAAGCCCCACTCGTCGAGCAGGTATTTCAATCGCGCCTTTCTTCGATCGGTGCGATCACCGTTCTCACTGAAGACCCGCACGATTGCCGCCGCTACGGCGACGCACTCGTCAGGCCGCACCAAGACGCCGGCGTAGCGTGCAAAGTCCTTATGCCCGGTGATGCCGCCGAGCGTCAATTGAAAGTAGACTCCTGCGGGGCAAGCGTCGTCGGCATTTTCTTCGGAAACGCGCACTGCCGTGAAACCGATGTCGTTGGTGTCCTCTAACGCCGCGATGGCGCCGCCGCCGTCAAACGCAATGTTGAACCTGCGCGGCAGACCGTACATGTCGCGGTGGGCGAGAATGTGGTGGTGCATCTCGCGCGCCAGCGGCAATGTCTCGATCAGTTCCTGCGGATCAATCCCGCTGGTGGGACTGGCCGTGACGTTGCGAATGTTGTCGGCGCCCGACCCGAGATTGATCAGCCCAAGGTCGCGCAGCCCCAACAGCACGTGAATGGGATCCGACGCGCCGATTTCGCGCAGCTGGAGGTTGGCGCGGGTCGTCACGTCGGCGTATCCGCCGGCGTACTTCTCGGCCAGGTCGGCCAAGCCGCGAAGTTGATAGCTGGCGAGATGTCCGCCCGGAATGCGCAGCCGGCACATATAGCTGTCCTGCGCCGGCGCCACGTAGAACATGCCGTGGAACTTGGTCAAAAAAACGTCGGTCCCTTTGGGAAACTCGCCTCCCGCCGCGCGGGCAGCCAGCGCGTCCCACATATCCAGGGCGTTGGTTTCGCGCTTGGCGACTTCCTCCGCGCACAGTTTGCCGCCGGCGGCGACTTGCCGGTCTTGCGCCTCAATGTGAATGATCTCCGGCGCCGCGGCGTAAGCTCCGGCAGTCGCGCCGCCTGACTGGCGTTGCGGCGTGCCAAGGGTAATGGTTTCGCCGCCCGGCCCGCCGCTGCTCGACAACACAGGCAGGCCGCGCACCTTACGCGCGACGTCCGCCCCCAAGGCAAAGCCCTGGAGGTAGCTTTGTTGCTCGGACGAAAAACCGGAGCCATTCGCGGCGGTCAAGTTCATCGAGCCGTTCGTGGAAGCGGACATGGGAAGATTCCTCGCTATCTTGGCAAGCGCGAAGCCGTCGGTCGCAACCGCACGGCACAGTTCTTGTAGGACGGCTGCCGTGAATGGGGGTCGAAATGCGGCAGGGTCAGACGATTGGTCGCTTCGTAGTGCATTGGCAGGAAGACCTGCCCCGTCTGCACGACGGTGGTCAGAATAGCCGTGGCGTTCAACGAGCCGCGACGCGACTCGATCGTCACGCGATCGCCGGCGGCCACGGCCAGCGCCAACGCGTCGTTGGGATTGATCTCGACATAGAGCGACTGCGGATAAAGTTTGCGTAGCACGGCGCTCTTCTCGGTGCGCGTTTGGGTGTGCCATTGGGACGCCGTTCCCCGCCCGGTCAACAACAGCAACGGGTAGTCGTCGTCGGGAGGCTCGGGCATGGGAGTCGGAGCGTCGAAGACAAACTTCGCTCGCCCGTCGGCGTGATGAAAACGCCCGTCCGCAAACAAACGCCGCTCGGACTCCTGCGTCTGCTCGACACTGGTGCAGGGCCACTGCACGCCACACGCCGCGTCGAGCGCCTGATAGTCGGCGACGCCCGAGATGTCGCACGGCCGGCCTCGCGACAGGGTTTTCATCGTCTGAAATACGTCCTCCGGCGAATTCCACTGCGCGAGCAGGTCGTCGCAGCCCCACGCGGCGGCAATCAACTTGAAGATTGAGAAATCAGCGAGAGCCTGCCCCGGCGCCCGGCGCACTTTCTTCAACAACCCGTATCGCCGCTCGGAATTGATGAACGTGCCTTCCTTTTCGCCCCACCCGGCGGCGGGCAGCACCAAGTCGGCGGCCTGCGCCGTCTCGGTGCTGTGATACATGTCCTGCACGACCAGAAAGTCGAGTTTGCCGAGCAACTCGCGCACGTCGCCTTGGTGGATCCAGGAGTGCGCGGGATTGGTGGCGACGACCCACAGACCGCGAATCTCGCCGCGGCGAATGCCTTCGACAATGCGGTCGTAGGCCCAACTTGGTTCAGCGGGGATTCGCTGCTCGGGAATTCCGAGCGCCGCGGCGACTTCGTGGCGATCACCCTCGTCCTCGAACCGCCGTCCACCCAGCAGGTTGGTGGTGTTGCTGAACAGCCGCGATCCCATCGCGTTGCACTGCCCGGTGATTGAGTTGGCGCCCGTGCCAGGCCGACCGATATTGCCAGTCATCAGCGCCAGGTTGATGATCGCCTGCGCCGTGCGCACGCCCTCGTAACTCTGGTTGACTCCCATGGTCCACCAGAACGACACGCGCT
>JAGQOU010000566.1 GCA_020427145.1 Planctomycetales bacterium
GGGAAGCGGAAGAATCGAGCTAGCTAGTTGGCCAGCGAGGCTTGCCAGCGTTCTCGCCCCCGCTGCAGGACGACTACGGGCGGCTTGATCGAGATGACTTCCACGCCGAATTTGACGTCCCCCTCGGCAACGGGCGCCACCTGTCCGTCGATGGTCAGCACGGCCCGCGGTCGATCGACATTGACAAACCCCATGAGCTCCACCGACTCGCCGCGGTCGCTGCCGTGCACTGGGCCGCTTCGCTTGCGTTTAGGCATGGCGAACAGGTCCACACGCTGCGGGAACGGGGGAGAGAAATCCGCCGGCTTCGCCGGCTCATCACCGGCCGCCGCCGTTCCCTCCAACTTCCCCTTGCCCGACGCCTTTGCCGACTTTTGTTTCGCCGAGTCGCCGTCCTTTGGCTCCCTATCCGGCGCGTTTGCTCCCTTGGTTTTTTGGGCGTCGACGGACGGCGTCGCGGCTTGCGGCGCCTGGGTTACGGCGGTCTCACTGCTGCAGCCCGTGAGCAGCAAATAAGCGGCCAAGGCAGCGATGACTTTCAACGTCAGTGATGTCATTACATGCATGGCGGGCAGTCCGAAGTCCGCGACGTCAAAATAGACGTCGCTGCTTGTACCAGGGGGACGATGGCGATGGGAGGCCGGCCGACGCTACGACGCTCAGCGGCACACGACGCCGGTCTGCTAAAAGTTAGCTTACTGGGCGTGCATTCGCGGCTCGGACCGGCGCCGCGGCCTGATCGCAGTGGAGCGATCGCAACAAAAGTAGCGATTCTACCGAGTGCGAAGTCGAGAAGTGGGCGACGCCGCGCGGAACCGCTTGTCGAACCCTGCCCGCAAATCGGCCGACTGTTCCGCGGGAGTCGACGTCGCTGTCTCCTGCGGCCAGCCGGGCGCGTCGTCGACCGGAGGAAGCGGAATTAGCTCGCCGCGAGCGCACTCGCCGGGGGACGGACAGCCCTCCGCCGCGGGGACGGCTTCGAGACGACAATGCACCGTGTCGAGGGCTCGCTGATCGCGGCAGTCCAGCGGCTCGTCGTACCCGACGATCTCGGGCATGATGAATACGATGAGTTCGCTTTCGCGAACGTTGGTATCGCGCGATCGAAAGAGCGGTCCGATGTACTTGACGTCCTTCAAGAACGGGATTCCGTTGAATTCGCCCGTATCACTGCGCTGACGCAGTCCGCCCAACACCAACGTCTGGCGATTGGCGATACGCACCGTCGTGCTCGCCCGGCGCGTGTCAATGATGGGTTGACTCTCCTGCGGAGTAAACCCCGCCAGGCGGCTGAACTCGGGCTCCACCAGCATTTCGATGGTGCCGTCTGAAGCAATCGTTGGCTGCACACGAAGCGTGATGCCCGCCTCTTTGAATGCGGTCGTGCCGATCTGGCCGCCAAGTTCCGACTGCGTAATCTGCTGGTAGGGGATCTCGGAAACGCTTTTCCATTCGGCCGTCTCATTGTCGACCACCGTCACGTTGGGGTCGGCGAGGAGGCGTGCGTCGTTGGCGTTCTGCAGCATTTGCAGCACGGTATTTATGTCGAAATTGCGGGTGAGACTCCGCACGGTGAGCGCTCCGCCCGCGGCCCCGCTGGTGAACGGGGCCAGGGTGGTCGTGTCGAACTGCAGCGACTGCGCCGCGGCGCCGTCGGCCGCTATCGCATTGCCTTTACCCGCGCTG
>JAGQOU010000059.1 GCA_020427145.1 Planctomycetales bacterium
AGATGGGGCAGGACCCGTATCTCGACACGCCGGGCTAACGGGCTGTTGAATATGGGGGACAGGCTTGCGGGACGTCGCCGCACGGACCCCGCCGGCGCGCGAACGCCGAGTCGGCCGGCGTCCGCCGGGTTGCCGCGGTATGGACTACGCACCTCTTCGTGCCGTCGTCGTTCGCCGATCGGCCCAGGGCCGCCCCAAGTCTCGCTTTGACTCGGTGCGGAATTGCATTACGCTTTCGTAATCTTTCTCCTCGAAAGCCGGTTGGTCCCCTCGAATCATCTTTATGCAAAACCTCTCCAAATCGACCGTGCGAGCCGATTTGACCTCCGGCTTGGTCGTGTTTCTGGTGGCGCTGCCGCTCTGTTTGGGCATTGCGCTGGCTTCCCGGCCGGCGGGGCTCGACGCACCGCCGCTGGCTGCCGGGCTCCTGGCTGGCATTATCGGCGGGCTGGTCGTCGGGCTCATCAGCAAGTCGCAGACCAGCGTCAGCGGTCCCGCCGCGGGACTCACGGCCGTGGTGGCGGCTCAAATCGCCGATTTGGGCTCGTTCGAGGCCTTTCTCTTTGCCGTGGTGTTGGCCGGCGTTATGCAGATTGCCATGGGCGTCGCCCGGGCCGGTTTCATCGCCGCGTTCTTCCCGACCAGCGTGATCAAAGGCCTGCTGGCAGCCATCGGCGTCATTCTCATCCTCAAGCAAACGCCCCACCTGTTCGGCCACGACGCCGACGTCGAGGGCGAGATGTCGTTCTTTCAGCCCGACCATCGCAACACGTTCACCGAGATATGGGAAACGCTGGGCGACCTGCACCCCGGCGCCGCCACGATCGGCGTCACGACGCTCGTGCTGCTGTTCGTCTGGGGGCGCTCGCGGCGCTTAAAAAACTCGCCGATCCCGGCCCCGTTGGTCGTGGTGCTGCTGGGCGCGGCGATGACCTGGGTCCTGGGCCTGCTGGTGAGCAGCGAGACGCTCGATCGCATGTGGCGAATTGGCGCCTCGCACTTGGTGCGCGTGCCGGTCGCCAAGTCGCTGGACGATTTGGCGACGTTTTTATCGCATCCCGACTTCACGGCCTGGACGAACCCGGCCGTGTACGTGGCGGCCGTGACCATCGCGCTGGTCGCGTCGCTCGAAACGCTCTTGAATATCGAGGCGATCGATCGCATCGATCCCCAGCAACGCAATTCGCCCCCCAATCGCGAGTTGGTCGCCCAGGGTTGCGGCAACGTCGTCGCGGGGCTCCTGGGCGGGCTGCCGGTCACGTCGGTCATCGTGCGCGGCAGCGTCAACATCATCTCCGGCGGTCAGACCCGGCTGGCGACCGTGTTTCACGGCATCCTGTTGGCCGGCGCCGTGGTGTTCATCCCGGGGCTCATCAATCGCATTCCGCTGGCGTGCCTGGCGGCCATTCTCATTCACACCGGCGCCAAGTTGGCCAGCCCGACGCTGTTTCGGCACATGTGGCGCGAAGGACTAAGCCAGTTCCTGCCGTTCGTCGTCACCATTGTCGCCATCGTCGGCACCGACCTGCTCAAAGGTGTGCTGATCGGCCTGGGCGTTAGCTTCCTGTTTATCCTCTATAGCCATCTCCGCTACCCAATGCGGCAGATCGAAGAGAAGCACGTCGCGGGGAAGGTGCTGCGCGTGGAGCTGCCCAGCCAGGTCACGTTTCTCAATCGAGCCGCCCTGACCCGGGCGCTCGACGGCGTCCCCCGCGAGGGGCACGTGTTGGTCGACGCCCACATGGCCGAATACATCGACCCCGACGTGCTGGGGTTGTTGCACGACTTCCAGCGCGTGACGGCGCCCGCGCGCGGCGTGCATCTGAGCCTGTCGGGCTTCAAAGACCATTACCCCCTGACCAATCGCATTCAATACGTCGACTTCTCGACGCGCGAAGTCCAGGAGAAGCTCACCCCCGCCGACGTGGTGGAGATTCTCAAAGAAGGCAACGAACGCTTCTGCACCGGAAGGCAACTCAGCCGCGACCTCGGCCGGCAACGCGACGCCACCGCCGGTGGGCAATTCCCCCTGGCGATCGTCCTGGGGTGCATCGACTCGCGCGTGCCGGTAGAGATGGTGTTCGACGTCGGCGTGGGCGACGTGTTCGTCGCCCGCGTGGCCGGCAACGTCACCAGCGAGCGCGTGCTGGGCAGTATCGAGTACGCCTGCGCCGTCGCCGGCGCCAAGCTGGTGCTGGTGATGGGCCACAGCGGCTGCGGCGCCGTCACGTCAGCGGTCGACCTGTACCTGGCTCGCAAAAAGGCGAGCGAAGCGACCCCCTGCCACAACCTCGATTCGCTGGTCGCGTCCATTCAGGAAGCGATCCCCGGCCACAAACTGCCGCCCAATGGCGACTGGACCGACTGGGACAAAGCGGCCTCGGTCAACGCCGTGGCCAAGGACAACGTCATCCGCAGCGTCGAGTCGGTGCTCGCCGACAGCCCCACCATCGCCGCCATGTCCGACCGCGGCGAAATTGCCGTGCGAGGCTGCTTCTACAACATCGGCTCGGGCGAGGTGGAGTTTCTGTAACGGGGCCGGCATTTCGTCAACGCTCGAATCGTCGCTGTGGCAGGACGTCTCTGAATTGGGAGATGGATCGAAATCCTGCAACGCAACGGCAAGGTCGATTGCCCGAGCGACCGCCCCAATGCAGGTTCGCAAACGCGGGCAATCCCCTTCGCGGAAACGTCGAAGACCCCAGAGCGTCGCGATGCGTCGGGTACTCTGGGCGCGTCGTGCCTGAGTGAGGGATTCGAGCCGCTTCGAGACCGCTTGGAGGGGGGCAACCTCGCCTCGCAGGCTTGAAAACAGGCCCACGACCATGAAGGCAAGAAAAACGGTTCGCAGCGCAGCGCCGGGTTCCTATAATTGTGGCACGGCTAGAAGCGAGCCGCCGGATCCGCGGGAAGGGTTCAACCCAACTTCACGATACTTCCACCGTCGTTCATCGCACGTTCTTCGTGCCGCCTGTATGCGGATCCAGGCGAACTCATGGAGAACGTCCGTGGACAAGAACCTTCCTGCTCGCCCCAATCTTGATCATCTCCGTCGACAAGCCAAGGCGCTTTTGGCGGCCCTGAGCGACGGAGACGCTGCGGCCGTCGCAACGATTCAAGATTACTTGCCCGCGGCGCGGGGCAAGGCCGTCGCCGAGGTGCATGCCCTTGGCATACGGCTGGCCGACGCTCAATCTGCGATCGCCCGAAAAACGGGGTTCGCGAGTTGGCCTCAGCTGTCGCGACACGTCGACCAATTGCGCGCATTAGAGGGAAGCTGGGCGTTCGCGCGAATGATAATCGACGGGTCTGCTTTCCCCCCCGCGGCGTTGAACGCTTCGCGATTGCTCATCGACGGCGACCGGTTTCGTACGGAGTCGCCCGAGGCCGTTTACGAGGGGATCTTCACCATCAACGTTGAGGCGCAACCGCATGAAATCGACATCGAATTCGTTGCCGGGCCCGAGGCGGGGAATTGGAACTACGGCGTCTTCCGGCTCGATGGCGATGCCTTGGAGATCTGTCTCGACGTGAACGGCAAACCCCGCCCGACGGGATTTGTTTCGTCGCGGGGGAGCGGCCACGTCTTCGAGGCGCTGACGCGCTCGGCGCACGCGCGTCCGGCGGACGTGACCGGCGGAAGCCCAACGGCCGAGCAGAATGCTGCGACGCCCCAAGCGCCGCCGGCGACCAGCGAGGAATTCGAATACCTCGAAACTCCGTTGTTTGCGCAGCTTGCTGGCGAATGGGCGGCGACGAGAATCGTCCTCGACGGTAAAGACCTGCCGCAGGCTATGCTTGGCGCCGGCGTGCGAGTGGCCGCGCGGAACGAGATCTGGATTTCATTCGGCGGACAAACGATGATTCACGCGCTAATCCGGCTCGACGAGACGGCGAATCCCGTGCATGTGGACTACTACAACCTGGACGGCGCCGCGCGGGGGACAATTCAGCATGGAATCCTCTCCTGGATGGGAGACGAGGCCTGCTTCTGCATAGCGGCGCCGGGGCGCCCCCGGCCGGAGGAGTTCACGTCACCCGCTGGGAGCGGCCGCACGCTGAGCCAGTGGCGGCCCAAGAAATGACAAGCAAGAAGCGGTGAGCAGAAGAGGATCAGGGAAAGGTCAGGAACCTTTGTTGTCCTCACGACCGGCGGCAGTTTCCTGCCCCGTTCGAGAAGGTTCCTGCCCCTTCTCAGCCTCTGGGGCAAACCGGCCGCAGTCAACCGCGCGGCCAAGGACAACGTCATCCGCAGCGTCGAGTCGGTGCTCGCCGACAGCCCCGCGATCGCCGCCATGTCCGACCGCGGCGAAATTGCGGTGCGAGGCTGCTTCTACAACATCGGCTCGGGCGAGGTGGAGTTTCTGTAACGGAGCCAGCAGCCCCGGCGAACACCCGCCCAGAACGTCGCCATGGCGGGTATAAGAGAATTCCCGCCGCTTGTTGTGCAGACACTCTTTCTGACCGTGCACCGGGACTGGGCTAGGAATGCGGCAAGGCAAGCAGGGCAAACCAAGCCACTCCGTAGAAGAGATTGAACACACCGAGTTTCAATCGCCACTCCAAGATCAACCAGATACCAATTAGCGTCGCGCCAATCCGCGCGAACCAGTTGGACGAGATGCTGATGTAGTTGACAACTTGTGTTAGTGCCGGCGTGTTGGATGGCGGGTGAGCATAGATAGCAAATGCGCACAGGGCAGGAATAATGCTTGCTCCCAGCATCACGCACCACCAGACTGACCGGTCGGTACAACGTCGCGCCGTGACAAAAAACCAACACATCCAAAGTATGTCCAAAGGAACTCGCATCGGAGCGAGTGCGAGGTACGGAATACGAGCATCGGCATGGTGTTTTTCGACCGCGTACGAAACACACGCCGAGCAAGCAAGGATTGTGAGCAACCGCATAATGCTCAGACGAGGAACAAATTCCCTTTCCGCCACGCGCCTCTCGCCGTCAAGCGTCATTGTTCAAAACTCCGCGGCACTCATTGCTATTTGCGGTAGCCCACGACTTTCGGACTGATCTGATGCGCGTAAGCCGACAACTCGCGACCGTCCGCAGTGTCCTGGTCCTTTCGAGAGCCTTCGTGGCGCCTCTTCTTCCGAAGGCGTCGCCCGCAGCCCAGGACAAGAAAGGGCACGGCAAGTGAGAGACTTGTTGGCTCTGCAACCCCGATTGCGTGGTCGAGCTTGACGAGCCAAGCCTGCGTGTTGCCTGCGGGGTTGACGCCAGATCCAACGATGGTCAACGAGTTCGCTGAAATGTCCATCGGATCAATTCGCGTCCATCCGGCTAGCTCATCAGCAAGTCCAAAATCATTCTCCAGTACGTCAACAAAATCACGCATTCCCACGTTCGTTCGCCAAACGAAAGATCGAAAATTGAGATTACCCGGCGCTACGCGGAAGGACCGCCCAAACACAGTGTCGCCGTTCGCTGACGTGAAACTCGCTTCGCTCGAAGTATCAGACGGCTCAAGCAGCCCCAATCCGACCATGCCATCATCCTCAGTCCAGAGAAAAGCCTCGGAACTGCCAGGGGTAAGTGCTGATGAAGAAATTCCAACAACGACGTTCCCGTTCTCAGAGACTGATTGCGCCGCACTAAAGTGATCGCCGCCGGGAAGATCCCCTATGCTTGTGATTCCGGTGTCGCTGGTCCAACGAAAGGCCTCCGCCCCAGCGCCGGCGCTCGACACGCCCACAACCGTAGTGCCGTCCGCCGAAACGTCAACGGCGTTGCTGAATGGAGTTTGCTGCGCGTCCGTGGGGAGATTGCCCAGCAACTGAGTCAAACCGCCGGATTCGGTCCAGCGGTAAGCGCTAGTTGTCGACTCCGAGCGAGCAATTCCAACGACCACGCTACCATCGTGGGAAATCGCCGTCGCGTCTGCGCTTTCAACGTTTGTCGGAAGGTTAAGCGGAACGAAGCCGTCCGCGGAGTTCCAGCGAAACGGACTGACTTGAGATAGGAACGGCCCCGCGACATTTAGCGGGGCGACGTGGACAGCTACATAGTATTACTCCGTTAACTGATCTT
>JAGQOU010000060.1 GCA_020427145.1 Planctomycetales bacterium
GTTGAATGTCGACGGCGGCACGGTGATGACCGAAGGCATGGTCATCGGCGAGGCGTTCCTCTCCAATGCGGGCACGAACGCGCAGGTGGTGATCAGCGGCTCGGGATCGGTAACCGTGAAGAACTTCATGCACGTCGGCGCCGGCGATCAGACTTCTGGCGGCGGCGAGGGCATCCTCACGGTCAAGGACAACGGCACGTTCACCTTCGGCGGCGGGGGGGCCGTCGACTTCGTCGTCTTTGGACGTAACGCCTACAATGCCGGCAACTCCGGGACGCTCAATCTGCAGGGCGACGCGGTCTTTCACAGCGCCGCCCCCGTGCGGTTCGGCTGGGTCGAAGAGGGCAAGGGCTTTCTCAACGTGTCGGACAACGCGCAGCTGATCGTCGACTCGGGCGAGTTGTCGCCCGCCGCGCTGATGTTCGGCGACTTCAACAACAGCCCCATCGGCACGGGCGCCAATCGGCCCATCGGCATCGCCACGCAGACGGGCGGAACGGTGTCGATCGGCGCCGACGCAGCCCGGCCCCAGTGGACGGCCATCGGCGGCTCGGGACGCGGCGAATACTACCTCAGCGGCGGCACGCTGAATATTTGGGTCCGCGACGGACTGAACATCGGCGACGCCGACCAAAACGGCTTTGCCGGCGAGGGCCTGTTTGAAATGTCCGGCGGAACCCTCAACGCGACGGAGGTCTCCGTCGGCAAAGCGGGGCGCGCCACGGGCACGTTCAACCAAAGCGGCGGCACGGTCAACGTGGGCATCGATACGCCCGACGGCAACTTCGTCGATCGCATCGACACGATGGGCGTGCAGACCGCGCTGGATGACAATTACGACGGTAAGTTGTCGCTCGGCAGCGGATTTGGCGCCGCGTCGACCTCTTCGGGGACGTACAACATCTCCAACGGCACGTTGCACGCCCGCGGCATCAACGTCGGCTTCCTGGCCGAAGGCACGCTGACCCAGACGGGCGGTACGGTGATCGCCGACGTCGGCGTGATCGTCGCCTTTGGCGCGAACGACGCCATGGTCCCCAGCACCGGGACGCTGAATCTCGACGGCGGCGTGATCGAGACGGCCGCTATTGGAGGCGGGGGCGGCGGCAACTCGACCGTTAACTTCAACGGCGGGGTGGTGCGCGCGACCGTCGACCAGCCGCAATTTCTCGTGAATATGACGACTGCCAACGTGGCGGCGGGCGGCTTGAAGGTCGACTCCAACGGTTTCGACGTCGGATCGGATCAGGCGTTCAGCGGCGTCGGCGGATTGACCAAGCAGGGCGCCGGCCGGTTGGTTCTGTCGGGCAACAGCACTTACGCGGGCGCCAGCACCGTGCAGGCCGGCACGCTGGTCGTCAACGGAGCCCACACGGGCGGCGGCGCGTTCACCGTGGACGCAGGCGCCACGCTCGACGGCGCCGGGTCGATTGGCTCGGCAGTGAACGTCAATGGAACGCTGGCCGCGGGCGACGGCATCGGTGCATTGACGGTTTCGGGCAATGTGACCTTTGCCGCCGGCTCGACGTTCGCCGTCGAGATCGACGCGGGCGGCGGCGCGGACTTGCTCAATGTCGCGAATCTCGATCTCAGCACGCTCACCGACAGTCTGAGCGTAAGCCTCATCGGCTCGCCGGCAGCGGGCCCGTATTTGATTGCCAATTACTCAGGCTCGCTCACCGGCACGTTCGACAGTGTGACGCCGGGCGTGACGGTCGATTACAGCCAACCCAACCAGATCTTCGTGACGCTTGCCAGCGGCGGCTTGCCGGGCGATTTCAATATGGACAACCAGGTCGACGGCCTCGATTTCTTGACTTGGCAACGTGGTTTCCCGGGAGCCTACGACGCCGCCGATCTGGCCGATTGGCAGTCGAACTACGGCGCGGGCGTCGGACCCGCGGTGGGTGCGGCGGTGGCCGTGCCCGAGCCCGCGGCTACGATGTTGGCCGTCGTCGCGCTGGCGGCCCTCGGCGGCGCACGCCGGACGCGCGAGACCTCGTAAGCAGCAGAACACGCCGCGAAGGATTCCTTCGAAAGCAGAAATGTCACAGTTGCCAACAAAGCGCCGCTTAGTCCGAGCGATTGCCGCCGCCGCGGCGATGGCGGCGTTTGCACAACCAGTGCTGGGCCAACTGACGGGGCAACTCATCGTGCATGATCCCTCACGGATCTACGAGGAAGACGGCCGCTATTTCCTTTACCACACGGGCAACTTCGTCGGCTCGAAATATTCCGATGACTTGGTCCACTGGCAGAACGGTCCGACGGCGTTCGCCGCGGTGCCGGCCTGGGCCGACGCCGAGGTGAGCGGCAACGACAACAACATGTGGGCGCCCGATCTTTTCAAATTCGGCAACGAGTACCGCCTGTACTACTCGTTGTCATCGTTCGGCAGCCAGGATTCCGTGATCGGCATGGCGACCAATTCCACGCTCGATTTCAACAATCCGAATTTCGGATGGGTCGACCAAGGGTTGGTCATCAAGTCGGAGCAATTCGCGCCTTACAACACGATCGACCCCGCGGTGTTTCTGGACGACGCGACAAATCGCATGTGGCTGACTTTCGGCTCGTACTGGAACGGGATCTACATCACGGAACTCGACCCGGCGACGGGCAAACGAATCTCGCCCACGTCGCCGACCCTGAACATCGCCCGCAACCCCGGCAGTCCGGTCAATGCAATCGAAGCTCCGTACCTGACGGAGCACGATGGCGAGTATTATTTGTTCGTCAACTGGGACGCCTGCTGCCAGGGCTCCGAAAGCACGTACAACATTCGCGTCGGTCGCAGTTCGAGTCCGACGGGTCCGTTTCGCGACCGCACCGGACTGGCGATGACCAACGGCGGCGGCGAGTTGTTCCTGGGCAGCGAGGGCGCGCAGATTGGTCCGGGGCACTTCAGTGAGTTTGAGGCCGATGGCGTCGAGTACTTCAGCTACCACTACTACGACGGCCGGCAAGCAGGCGTTCCTAAGCTGAACATCGAGGAACTGGCGTGGACAGTCGACGGTTGGCCGATTCCGGCCAGCGACCTGGGACCTGGCGACTTCAACGGCGACGGCGCCGTGAACGGGGCCGATCTCGTCCTCTGGAACGACTTCTTCGGTTCGCAACTTGCCGGCGCCGAATTGCTCGACTGGCAGCGAAACTACAGTTTGCCGTCGTCCGCGGCGGCCTCGGGCGCAGGGGTTCCGGAGCCGCCGGCGTGGAGCCTCGCGATGTTTGTCACATCGCTGGGCGCCCTGCGGCTCTCGCAGTGCGGCCCGGGCGGGAGGCCGGCCGCCGTCGCTTAGGTAAGACGAGCGATCGCGCGAGCCTCTCGCCGGGGCAGCGCAAGACTAGCGTTTTCGACAATTTCGACTACAATGAAAGCGTTCGCTGCCGGACGTTCTCGACCTCACCTTTTCTCCGTTCTTGCCAATGCCGCGCCGTTAAGCTCGATCCGCTCCGCGCGACTTCGAGTTCACTCTTGCGATTTCTTTCGCTTGGCGTCGGATAGCCTTGCTTGCATGATTCGCCGTTCCCGCGGGGCGACGAGCCGAAGCATGCCAGGTCAGCACGACGCCCTCGCCTTGAGGACTTCACATCGTATGATTCGATTATCAAATCTCTGCCTCGTTTGTCTCGCCGTAGCCGGCGCCTCGCTGCAAGCACGCGCGGCGACCGTCGCGATCGAGCCCGTGCGTGACGGCACGCTCTATGAGTCGGCGACGGGAGATCTCGCCAACGGCGCCGGGGACTATCTTTTTAGCGGAACCACCGCTGGCGTCGAATTGCGTCGAGCTGTCTTTGCGTTCGATGTGGCGGACGCATTGCCGGCCGGCTCCACCGTGACGTCGGTAACGCTGACGCTGCAGATGTCCAAGACGATTGCCGGCGATACGCCCTCGACGCTCCACCGGTTGACAGCCGATTGGGGTGAAGGCGCTTCCGACGCCCCAGGCTTCGAAGGCAGTGGAACGACTGCTGAGGCGGACGACGCCACTTGGGTGCATCGTTTCTACGACACGTCGCAGTGGACGACGCCGGGCGGCGATTTTGCGGCCGTCGCCTCGGCGACTCAAACGGTTGGCGGAGCGCTGGGCCCCTACGATTGGGGCTCGACCACGGCCATGGTTGCCGACGTGCAAGGGTGGCTCGATGCGCCCGCGTCCAACTTCGGCTGGATCCTACTGGGTGACGAATCGACCTCAGGTACGGCCAAGCAATTCATCTCGCGCGAGAACGCCGATACGGCAAAGCGGCCGCTGCTGACGATCGAGTACTCCGCGGGAGCCGAGCCCGACGCTGACTTCAACGCCGACGGGCAGGTCGACGGGGCCGATTTCCTTGCCTGGCAGCAAGGCTTCGGCATTGCGGCGGGGGCCCTGCCGTCGCAGGGCGATGCGGACGGCAACGGCGCGGTCGACGCCGCCGATCTTGCCGCCTGGCAAGGACAGTACGGCGTTGTCACTCCCCCCGTTGCGGTCGTGCCCGAGCCGAGCGCCGCGGCGCTGGCAACGCTGGCCGCGCTCGCGATGCTGAGCCGGCGGAGGTCGTTGCGTGTCTGAATTCCCCGCCAGTGGAGCATTTCGCGTGATCGAGCGACTCGAATCTTCGAGCAGGATTGCCGCAGCGTTGGCTGCCGCAACGCTGATTTCCCTAGCGACCATCTCGCCCAGTCGCGCCGGCCCGCATCAAACGGACGCGGTCACCCCGCTGGCGCCAACGGGGGATTTGCCGTTCCGCATTGAGCTTCAGGCGGTCGATGTCGGCAACCTCGAACTGCCCACGCTCCACTCGTACGCGGCGGCGCAGTACGACGGCAAGTGGGTGCTGGTCGGCGGGCGCACCAACGGTCTGCACGGTTTCGAACAGTCGGGCTCGGCCAATTTTCCGACCGCGTCCCAGAACCGCGACCTGTGGGTGATTGATTTTGCCAACGGCCAGTCGTGGCATCGCGCCCTCGACGAGGCAGCGACAGGGCTCAGCGGCGAGGAGGTCGCGGCGCTCACCTCGTCGAACAACCAGTTTGCACAAGTCGGCGACCGCCTGTACACAGTCGGCGGCTACGGCGAGCGCGCCGGCGGCGGATTGGGCACCATGGACGCGCTCACCGCCGTCGACTTGCCAGGGATCGTCGCGTGGGCGATGGGCGGCGCCGGGACGGCCGCGGACCACGTGCGTCAAACCACCGATGCACGGCTCACCTTGACCGGCGGGGCGATGTACGAACTCAACGGGCGCATGCAACTGGTCCTCGGGCAGAATTTTGCGGGCGGCTACAGCCCCAGCAAAACGGGCGCTTACACCCAGCAGATTCGCAGCTTTGAAATCGTCGATGACGGCGCGACGCTCGGCGTCGCCAATTGGGACGAAACCGTCCCCGACGAAGCTTTCCGCCGGCGCGATCTCAACGTGTTTCCCGTGCTGCGACCCGACGGAGCGGGCGGGGAGGAAGAAGGGCTCGCCGTTTTGTCGGGCGTGTTTACGCCGGACAACGGGGCCTGGACCGTGCCGATTGAGATCAACGCAACCGGCGTCCCCAGCATGGCCGACCCGACCGCCGCGGACACCTTCAAGCAGGGCTTCAACGGCTACCACTCGGCGAAGCTCGGCCTGTACAGCCAGACGACCGGCGCGATGCACGAAGTGCTGTTCGGCGGGATCAGCCTGCAATTTCGCGACGAAGCGACGGGCGACATCGTCACCGACGACAACTTTCCGTTCGTCAACGATGTGACGGCCGTGAGCGTCGACGCCGCCGGCGAGTACGCCCAACGCCATTTGGGTTACTTTCCGGAAATCCTCGACCAAACCGACAAGCGACTGCGGTTTGGCGCCAATGCCGAGTTCTTCCTCGACGGTGCGACGCCCGTGTTCGCCAACGGGGTGATCGACCTGGACGCTGTGACGGGGGCCACGACGCTGGGGTACGTCTTCGGCGGGTTGGCCAGCAACAGTCCGCATACGCGGGGCGTCGCCGACGCGATCTCCGGCGCCTCGAACCGCGTCTTTGCGGTCGTCATCACTCCCGTCCCCGAGCCGGCGACAGCGCTGCTGGCGGCCCTGGCATTCGCCGCAAGCGGGACAGGCAGCACGATTCGTCGGCGCTACGTGCGATGCTCGCGACGGAACCGAGACGGAGTCTTGCCGACCCACTTTTGAAAGACCTGCGAGAGATAAGCGTTGCTGCTAAAGCCTGCGGCGGCGGCGACGCGCGGAATCGGCAGGTCGGTTTCCATAAGCAATCGTCGCGCCCGCTCGACTCGCACCCGCTGCAGTTCGTGGTACGGCGAGCGTCCGACGACGTCGCGGAAGCGAATCTCCAATGTTCGCCGCGACATCTTCACGTGTTTCACCACGTCGTCGACGCCGATGTTTTGCCCGGCGTGATCGTGAATAAAGAGAATCGCTTCGGCGACGTCGGGGTCGTATTGAGCGGTCGCTTGAGTGGATCTCCGCTCGACAACGCCGATCGGTTCGACGGTCACGCGTTGCGGCTTGCGGCGCCGCCCGCTCATCAGATCGTCGAGCAGCGCCGCGGCGCGGTAGCCGCCGGCGTCGGAGTTGAGCGCCACGCTGGAGAGCGGCGGCATGGCCAATTCGCAGAGCAACTCGTCATTGTCGACCCCCACCAACGCCGCTTCTAGCGGCACCTTGACACCTGCTCGGCGGCAAGCGTCAAGCACCTGACGCCCCCGGTCGTCGTTGCAGGCCATCATACCAATCGGCTTGGGGAGGTCGGCCAGCCACTGGATCAACACGGCCTGTTCGCGTTCCCAGGAACGCAGGTCGCCGTCCGTCGGCGGCTCATAGACGTGGGCGTCGAAACCGTGCTTCTGCAGAGCGCTGCGAAACCCCATTTCGCGATTTCGCGACCAGAGCCGGCCATACTCCCCTACGTAGGCGAACTGCGTGTGCCCCCGATCGATCAGATGTTCGGCGGCCATGCGGCCTGCTTCGTTCGAGTCGGAGACGACCTCGCTGAAGCGTTGCAGATCGGGGATGTCCAGCGGAATATTCTGCGAGACGTCGAGGATGATCGTCGGCACGTTGGCGGCGCACACCTCGCGCGCGACAGCTTCAGTTTCGAGCCGGGCGATAATGCCGTCGCCGCCCCACTGTTTCATCAACGGCAACGTCTGCGCGAAGTCGCCGGGCGTAATATAAAACTCCCACGGACCGTGATGCCGGGCGTAGCGCGAAATGCCGCGCAACATTCCTCGGCCGTACCCGCGCGATGTTTCGATGAGCAGGGCGACTTTCGGAGGTTTCAGTGCCATGAACGAGTCGTCGGTGTCGAGGAGCGGCCGCCTCCCACGGCTGCCAGCCCCTTCATACTCCATTTTGGGCGCAAAAAAAATCCCCGCGCGGCCTGCCCCGTCGGCGTTGTGCCGCCGAACCGCACGGGGATTCGTCAAGTCTCAGGCAGTGAGCAAGTCGAAAGTTCGATCTCTAGCGAATCGGGCGACGACGTGCTGCGACGAGCGCGGCAAGCGCGCCCGCGGCCAGCGCTAGTGCGCTCGGCTCGGGCACGGACCCGGCGACCGGGGCCGCCGAGGCGAAGCCGAACCGCGACTGCCAATCGCCCAGATCGTCCGCATCGACGTCGCCGTCGCCGTTGGCGTCGCCCTGGGCGTTGGTGGCTCCGGAGGCCAGCGGGTAGTTGCGTTGCCAAGCCAGGAAATCGGCTCCGTTGACGATGTTGTCGCCATTGAAGTCGGCGTCCGTGGCGCCGGTGACGTAGTTGACCGCACTCTTGGCAATCGTGCCGTCGGGCGTCGAGAACTGAAGTCGCAGGTCCTGGGCGCCGGCAATATTGAATGCGGCGCCAAGGCTGACCGACTCGTTGGGATCGAGCGTGGTGCTGCCGCGGAGGAACAACTCGGCCAACGCATTGGCGCTGACGCCGCCCGCCTCGTCCCAACTCTGTCCCTGTCCGGCCCCCGCCGAGTCGTAGTTCTGATCGCTTAGGCTGCTCCACGACACGGAATCGAGCGAGCCGCCGGCGCTGGTAATCTGGTACTGATCGAAAGTAATCGGGGAGGCGGTGGCGTTGCGCAACGAGATGTTGCCGGTGAGCGTATTGACGTCCGCCACCAGCGTGGACTTGAAGACTTGCCCGGCGTCAAAGCTCGCCTGCACCTCGGAGGCCGAGAGGGCCGTGTCGTAGATGCGGAACTCGTCGATGCGGCCGTTGAAATTCGGGTCGCCCGTATAGGTCGACTCGCCCAGCAGCGCGAAGTTATTGCTGACCGTGGCGAGCGACTTGGTCAGCGGCGTCGTCGCGACTTGAACCCCATTGTGGTAGAGCACCATATTGCCGCCGTTGGTGATCGTAACGGCAACGTGATGGTCGGTCGCCGTGGCGAGGGCAGGCGCGCTAAGTGCGACTTCCTCGCTGTTGTAGCCAGGGTCGGCATCGGAAATGACCGCACGCTGATCGCCAGGGCCGCTACTAGGCGAGTAGAAGATATAGTTGCGGCCCAGATTGCTGGCGTTCGTATCGCCGAAGTCGAACAGTCGTTGCCAACCCGGGGCGGCGTCCATGGTGAACCAAGCCTCGAGCGTGACCGCCGTGTAGGTGTTGATGGCAATCGTCGCGCCGGGCAGATCGATATAGTCGTTGACGCCGTCGAGATCGGCTTGGCCGTCGAGCGTCACAGTCGTGCCGTTGACGAGCGTGCCGTTTGCGGCGCCGACCGCGTCGTCGGCGGTCCCGTTATTGAAGGTGTATTGGTGCGTGATGGCGCCGTGGGTGGTCGAGCAAACCAGAGTCGCCATGACAACGGCCAAGCCGCCGGCGGTCGTCAGGGTCCGCCGGCATTCGATGAGTACAGACTGCAAACTCATAGTGGGAACCTTATGTCGGTGGTTGTTTGAAAAGTTCGCGGGCAAGGCTCGCGGGGATGAACACGTGCTACTGTTGCCTTGCTGCGGTCAGCGCTGACGCCGCAGCGCCGCGATGCCTGCCAGGCCGCCCAGCGCGAGGAGAATCGTCGAGGGTTCGGGGACGCCCACCAGAGCGGCGAACGAGCCGGGACCGTTCGCGGCGATGTAATCGGCTTTGAAAAGCCGGAAGTCGTTGACGTCGTTGCGCAGATCGCCGTTTACGTCGCCTTTGGCGTAGGAGGCGACGGCAGTGGTTTCGGTCAGCGTCACGAACTGGTTGGCCCGCAGAATCTCGTAGTCGGTGCCGTTGATCGAGCCATCGAAATTGAAATCGCTGCGAGCAAACGGCTGGTCGCCGTTGCCGGTGTACACGACGCTCACGGGCGTGGTGACTTCGGAGCCGTTCACGAGGATGCCGAGCGACATCGTCACGTCTTCCTTGTAAGATTTGACCCAACCGCCCGCGGTCGACAGGACGAGCGATTCGGTGCCGCCGGTCCCCAGCAGACCGCCGTTGTCGCCGCCGCCGTCGACGAGTTCTTCCTCAGAGAGCGAGAAGCTGGTGCTGGACTGGATCGTCCAGACGTCGTCGTTGTCAAACGATCCGCCGTTGTCGCTGTCGGCGTTGTCGGCGATGGTCTGCCATTGCGCGGGATCGAGAGTCCCGCTCGCCGAGTTGATCGTGTAGCGGAACATGTCGTAGGGGGCGCCCATTTTGCTGAGCGTCATCGAGCCGGTGTCGCGGTCGATCGTCAGGGTGACCACGCCGGGGCTGCCCGTGCCATCGGGGCCCGTGTTGTAGCGGGCCGTCACTTCCGATGCGGTGAGGGCGTTGTCGTAGATCGCAAATTCGTCGATCGTGCCGGCAAAGAACGGATCGCTATAGACCGAGCGACCGAGGTAAGCGACTTCGTTGCTCAACTGTGCGAGCGAGTTGGTGCCGAGGGGCGCGGTCCCCTGCAGGATGCCGTCCAGATAGAAGGTAATATTGGTCGCATCGACGGTGGCCACCATCTGATGCAACTGGTCGTCCGCCAGGTTCGCTGAGCCGTTGACGCCGGTCTCCGCCTCGAGCCGGTCGTTGGTGATTGCCACGCGCATGGCGGCCGGATTGTTGTTGCGGGTCGGTTGCAACATGATGTACTGGTGTCCCGACCAGGGCGCTTCATTGCCAACAACCGGATCCGCCGTGTAGGTGGTATGGCGTCCCAACACGGCGGCCATGGTGAACAGCGCGTCGGGCGACGTGTTCGCGGGAGCCGACTTGAGCCACAGTTCCAACGTCAACGCCGAGTAGGTGTTCACTGCAATGGCCCCGGCGTCGAGGCTGGCGTACGGCCCGACGTTATCGGCCGAGGAAACGGTCACGTTGGTCAGTCCGCCGGGGAGCACCAACTCGCCGCCGGACACGGTGGCTCCGCCGAAAAGCGTGCCGTTTGCCGCGCCCACGGAGTCATTCGCCGTGCCGTCGTTGAACGTGTAGAGGTGAGTTAGGCCGGCCCAAGAGTTGGCCGCCATTGCCATGGCCGTCGCGGCGCCAATCAAAAGTCGTCGAGTCACAACGGTCTCCTTGATGAGGTGAATCGGAGTTTCACGGGGGCCGTGGGAGCCGTCTCTCCCCAATCCACGGCCAAATTCCAATAGACGAGTTACACGTACCCTCTGTCAGCACACACCGACCACGCGTCGAGTTGCTCTCAGGCAAATCGACCGCCGCCTCAGTGAGCGGGGAAACTATGCGCGTACAACACCGCGGGCTGGGTCAACGCCTCGACCGCCAGTGCTACCCCGTCAACCCGCTGATCACGATTCCGTGTTCAGCGATGCACGACTCGGCGCGATGAGAGTCCAGCCCTGAGGAAAAGCGACGATTCCGGCGGTCCTTTCAACGGACCGTCAGAACCAACGTATCTGTTAGATTATGCACACCCGCTCCCAAAGTTGCTAACCAAACACACGCACGTCTTTTTTATGAAACGCGCAAGGCGTTTGCCGGTCGCGCTCCGGGAAGTTAGTCTGCAAAAACCGCGAGCGGGGCCTCTTGCCGAGTCTTGAGGGCGTCGAATTCGCGCCTTATCGCCTGAACCTTGTCACCTGGACCGTCGCGCTGCCATTGACGTGCGCGGTTCGCCCGGGGATCGTCGCGCCGCGCGCCTTGGCGGCAATCACGCCGCCCCGGCGTTCGCAAACACTTTTCGCCGCTTACAACTTCCACTTCTGCCTCGCTGCCGGAATCGCGTCGGCCGCTGCCTCAGGACTTGCCACAATGAACTTGATTGCGGAGATCGGCTGTTCCCGTCGCGGACGCGGGACGCCAGTGCGATACGTCGGCCTGCCCCTCTTCTTGTGGCTGAGCTTGCTGACGAATTTCGTCGCAGCCCAGAGCTACCGAATCGAGCGGATCGCCTCGGGACTCAATCAACCGACCTACGTCACGCAGGCGCCGGGCGATGCCGCCAACATCCTGTATTTCACCGAACGCACCTCCAACACCATCGGCGGCTTTGGGGCCGTCAATGACATGGGGAAAGTGTGGCGCTACGACGTCGACACACAGACCAAAACCATGGTGCTCGACCTCTCTAGCCGGACCGTCACCAACGACACGGGCCTGCAGACGATCGCCTTCAGCCCTGATTTCAACACACCGGGGACGCCCACGTACCACAAGATGTACGTCTCCAGCAGCGAAGCGAGCACGACCGCGATCAACCGCGTCGAAGAGTACGCGATGAACCCCGACGGTACGTTCGGCTCGGGGCGAACGATTCTGCGTTACGACAACAACAAGCAAAACAATCACACGGTCAACTGGATTGGATTCGATCCAACGGCCACAGGCGTGGAGACGAACTATCTCTATATTTCGACCGGCGACGGGTCGTTCGGCAATGCGTACGACGGCGGCAATTCGCCGAACGGACGGCCGTCGCAGAACCCGGAGGAGATCGCCGGCAAATTCCTGCGGGTCGACGTTTCCGGCGATTCGTACCTGGGCAACAGCTCAAAAAACTACGCGATTCCGCCGACAAATCCGCTGCCAGCGTACAACGCGGCCAATCCCGGCTCGACCATCGCCGGGCTGGGCGAGGTGTGGCTGACCGGCGTCCGCAACGGCTATCGCGCCAGCTTTGACACGGCCACTGGAGACCTGTACTACGGCGACGTTGGCGAAAACGCGATCGAGGAAATCAACTTCATCAAGGCGGGCTCCAATGCCAGCGGCCCGCCGGTGGATTTGGGTTGGCCGCAGTACGAAGGAACCTCCGACAGCAATATCAGCGGCGCACCGCACACGACGACCAATCCGTTTACCGGCGTGACGTCGCTCGATCCCATTCAGCAATACACCCATGCCACGGGGCTGGCGGTGATGGGCGGCTACGTGTACCACGGGCCGATCGCCGAGCTCGAGGGCAAGTATTTCTACACGGATTTTGTGCGGTCGAAGTTCTGGTCGCTCGCCTACGATCGCAACGACGTTCCCGACGGCGACAACGGCGTGAACACCGACGTCACATCGTTGTGGCAATCGTTGGTGTACGACCCCAACGACCCGTCATACTTGCCGAGCAGCAGTCTCAACGACTTGGCGGGACTCGACCACGTCGTGTCGTTTGGCGAGGACAACGCGGGGAACTTGTACCTGGTGGACTTCGGAAATCGCTCGGGAAATCAGAACAATTTCGACGGCCAGTACCCGGCGGCCGGCTTGGGCGAGATTTTCAGACTCACGCCGGCGTTGTTGGTCACGCTCACCGTCGATCGTTTGACCGGCGAAATGACGTTGTCCAACCCCACCGGCGCTGCGGTCGACCTGCGCAGCTATACCATAAGCTCCGCGGCCGGAGCCATCGGCGCCGCGGCGATCGACATGCCCGTGACCGGCAATTTCGACGCTCCGCCCGGAGGCGATGGATCGGTGGACGCCAATGACGACTGGCAAATCACCTCCTCGGCCGGCAGCCCGTATCTATTTGCGGAGGAGTCGCTTGGCGACGCCGGCACGCTGGCCGACGGGCAAAGCATCGCGCTGGGCGCGGGCGGCGCCTGGTTGGGTTCGCCGCTGGAGGACCTGCAGTTGACGGTCACGCTGGGCGACGGCTCGACGATGCCGGGCGCCGTGGCCTTCGTCGGTAACGGCGGGCTGGGCTTTGCCCGCAGCGATTTGAACGCCGACGGGACCATCGACGCCGCTGACTGGCCCGCCTTGCGTGACAATCACCTTGTGAGCCTCGCAGGGCTGTCACCTGTCGAGGCGTATCGGGCGGGAGACGTCGACGGCGACGGCGACAACGACGTGGACGATTTTCGCCTGTTCAAGGCCGACTACGAGGCAGCCAACGGACTGGGGTCGTTTGCGACGTTGGGCGCGCGGGTCCCCGAGCCGGCAACGGCGACCCTTTGTAGCGTCGCGTTCGTATTGATAGCAGTGGGCCGTCGTCGGCGCGGCTGCGCTGATGCTGCGTCCCCAGACGGTCGGCGTCGTTGATTGCTCCGGCGGCTGAATCTGCGGTCCGCGGTCGTCCGCAGGAAGTAGTGCAAAGTCACAGAAAGGCCTGAAAAAGACACGGGTTCTGCGCATTCTCTGCGATTTTTGTTCGCATGATTGTACAGACGAAAACGCGACGATTGGTCATCATGAACAGATAACTTGTCACACAGTTGGGCCGTTGCACTCGCGATTGCTCGTGCAGTGGTCCGGTCTCCCGCGACGGCTTGTCGCTTGTCAGTTGCGGGAAGACCGCTCGGTTTGTTCCCTTTCCGCGCGGCCCGCGGCGTCGCGGTTGAATTACGCACATGAATTGTCACGAGCGTCCCAGTCCGACAAATCGCGGCCAAGTACGCAGCCGGTCCGTTGCGATCGTTTGCTTGGCGGTTATTGCAGCCGCGATTGGCTGTAGCGGTTCTAGCTCGACGGCGCACCTCGCCGGGGCTGTCACCGTGGGGGGCAAGCCGATCCCTGCCGATGCCAACGCGTCGATCACGTTTCACGGTTCGGGCGAAGGGCAGACTGTAAACGTGCCGATCGTGGACGGCAAATACGATTCGCCCGCCACGCCGCGCGGCGAGGTGCGGGTATACTTCACTGTAACGCAAGAGGTGGGACCGGTGAAAAAGAGCCCGCGGACGGGAGCCGATTACCGTGACATCGTCGATATTGTGCCCCCCAAGTACGCCACCGGAGTGGCGCTGACGGTGGCCGAGGACAATCAGCAGCAAGACTTCAACCTGGACTAGAGACTTCGGGCCGTCCGCGGCCCACGGACTTTTCACGAGATTCACTGCGTTGCTGGCGTCGTGTGCGACGCATTTGGCGTCCGCTGCAATCGCCGGCGATCGGTCAGTTGCCCGCGCTGCAGGCGCCGTAGAGATCGAAGTTGTTCTCAGCTCGCATCCCCCGCGCGGTCGAGCAGTCGAAGGAGAGATACGCTATGGCACGTCCACGTCGGCAATCTACTGGATTCACCTTGGTCGAGCTGTTGGTCGTGATTGCGATCATCGGCGTGTTGGTTGCGCTGCTCTTGCCGGCGATCCAGGCCGCCCGCGAGGCCGCCCGCCGTTCGCAATGCATCAACAATCTCCGCCAGTTGAGCATCGCCATGCTCAACTATGAATCGTCCAACGGCGGATTTCCGCATGTGGCGAAGTTCTGGAACACGGCGGAGATGCAAGCTGCGTACGGTGCAGGAAACTACACCGGCGCGTGGTACGACGATCACGGTTGGTATATCCCGGTGCTGCCGTACTTGGAACAGGGCAGCGTCGTGGCGGCAGTCAATCCTGAAAAGAGTTTTAGCCACGCCGACAATCTGGCTGGCCGAACGGCGTTTATCGAGTCGTTTGCCTGTCCGTCTGACATCGGCCTGCAGCAGAACGAGTGGGCAATACCCACTTGGGCGCGAGTTCGCACCAACTATGTCGCCAACGGCGGCAATACCGTCTACGGAGGGCATTTCTTGGGCAGCTGTCCAGGAGTGTATCCGGCTTGTGTCGAATTTGGCGGGGCGCCGTTTATCCCGCGCAAGGTCGGCAAGCTGGGCTTCATCACCGACGGCACGGCCAACACGCTGATGATGTCCGAGGTGCTCGTCCTGCCATCGACAGAGGGTTGGGGGGGGCCGTACTCTGACGCCCAAACCGCCCTGGGCGGCCAGGTGTTTACCGGTTTCCATACGCCCAACTCCGCCTTGCCCGACGCGCTCGCGCGTCAGTCTGAATGGCTCAATAACGTACGGGATGGCTTTCTAGAGCAGGGAATGCCGCTGCCGTCGCCGGCGCAGAGCCCTCCCCGCAGTGCGCTCGTTCCGCCTGAGTCCAAAGACGATCCCACTCTTATTAAGCAACAGTACATTGCCGCTCGCAGCAAGCACCCAGGCGGCGTCAACGCCACGCGGTGCGACGGGTCGGGCGGATTCTACACCGACGGAATTGATCCCTACGTGTGGAACGCTCTGAGCAGTTCGGCCGGGGGCGAGGTCGCCGACCTCAGTTCTCGCTAGGCGTTAGCGACGGCATTTGCCAGACAACGCCAGTTTGGGAAATTCACCGGCGGCAAAGAGTGCGACGAATCTTGTCGGGACTTCTCACCAGGGGACGGGCTGGTCGGACGAAGCAGAGGGATCGCCGCAATAAGCCGGATACGACAGGATGGGAGGTCGCCCGCGATCCCCATCCTGTTTTTTTTGTTGATCGAATGTGAAGCCTGGGGCGCCAACGCGGTGCGGCCGAACAACTCAAGAAAGACGTCATGGAACGCCAACCGGTTTCGCACCTGCGCCGCGTCGCGATGTGCATTCTGGGGCTCGCCTCCTGCGCCGTGACGGCCCATGCGGCGGATGTGGAGATCCGCGTCGCGGCCGATCAACCTGGGCACGCTGTGAGCCCGCGGTTGGTGGGCGTGTTCTTCGAAGATATTAACTTCGGCGGTGACGGCGGACTGAACGCCGAGTTGGTCAAGAACGGCGCCTTTGAGTTTCCCCGGGCACTTATGGGGTGGCGTGAGGTGCGCGATGAAGGCCGCGGGCGATTGACCGTTGCCAGCGAGGCGCCCTATCACGCGGCGAACGCCAACTTCATGCACATCGAAAACGGGGCAGGGGGGCTCTATGGCGCGGCCAACGAGGGCTTCCGCGGCATCGGCGTCAAGCAGGGCGAACCGTATCGGTTCACGGCGCAGGCGCGCAGCGTCGCCGGCCGCACGGCCGCCGTACTCGTGCGGATTGCGTCGGCCGATGGAGAGATTCTGGCGGAGGCGGCGTTTGCGGTCGAGGGCTCCGCGTGGCGGGAGATTGCCGCCGAGTTGACGCCCGCGGCCACCGATGCGGCGGCCAAGCTGGAGATCTTGCTCGCCGAACCAGGGCAAGTTGATCTCGACCTTGTGTCGCTGTGCCCCGTACACACCTGGCAGGATCGTCCGCACGGGCTGCGGGTCGATCTCGTGCAGAAACTGGCCGATCTCAAGCCGGCCTTCTTCCGCTTCCCCGGCGGCTGCATCGTCGAGGGAAGCCAATTGAAATATCGTTACCAGTGGAAAACCACGATTGGCGACCGCGCCGATCGGCGACTGATCGTCAACCGCTGGAACACGGAATTCGCCCACCGTCTGACGCCCGACTATTTTCAATCGTTCGGCGTAGGGTTCTTCGAGTATTTCCAGCTGAGCGAGGACCTGGGCGCTGAGCCGTTGCCAATTCTCAACTGCGGCATGGCGTGCCAGTTCAATTCCAAAGAACTCGTCGCGCTCGACGAACTGCAGCCTTACATTCAGGATGCGCTCGACCTGATTGAGTTCGCCAACGGCACGGTCGATTCGCCGTGGGGAGCCCGCCGTGCGGCAATGGGGCATCCCGCACCTTTTGGCATGAAGCTGCTGGGCGTCGGCAACGAACAGTGGGGCGAGCAATACCTGGACCGCTACGAGCGATTCGCCGAGGCGATCAAAGCCAAGTATCCGGAGATCGAGCTGGTGTCCGGGGCCGGGCCATTTCCCGTGGGGCCCGATTTCGACTTCGCATGGTCGCGACTGCGGCCGCTGCACGCGGACATCGTCGACGAGCATTGCTACGCCTGCCCCGAGTGGTTTCAGCGCGAGGCGACGCGGTTTGACGCCTATCCCCGCGGCGGGCCCGCGGTGTTCATGGGCGAATACGCCGCCCAGTCGGTCGACATCTGCTCGCCGGACAATCGCAACAGTCTGCGCTGCGCGCTGGGCGAGGCGGCGTTCCTGACGGGGATCGAGCGAAACTCCGACGTGGTGACCATGTCGTCCTACGCGCCACTGTTCGGGCACGAGGACGCATGGCAATGGCGGCCGAATCTCATCTGGTTCGACAACCTGCAGTCGTACGCCACGCCCAACTACTACGTGCAGCAACTCTTCAGCCGGCACCGCGGCGACGTGGTGCTGCCGGTGGAGATTGACGACCCGCGGCCGCGCCGCCCGGCGGGCGGTCGCATTGGCGTGGGAGTCAGCGACGCGACCGCGGAGTTCAAGGACCTCCAGGTGACGCAGGGCGATGAGACCGTGTGGACGGGCGACGAGCTTGCCGGGGCCGAGGCGCTCGATTCCTTCCGCGGCCGGTGGGAGTTTGAGTCGGGCGAGATTGTTCAAACGGCGCCGGGAGTGACGGCGCGGGCGCTATTCGGCAATTACGATTGGCGTGACGCCACGCTCTCGATGAAGGTGCGCAAGACCGCTGGGCCCGGCGGGTTGGCGATCATCTTTCGCGGCAGTCCCGGCGGGTCGTTCCTGCAATGGAACCTCGGCGCTGCGGGAAACCGCCGGCACGCGTTGCAGGCATTTCTGGCGCGCCATAGCACCGAGAATCCCGAGGTGGCCGCGACCGACGGCAGCCTTGAAGAAGGACGCTGGTACGAAGTGCGCATCGAGCTCAACGGTCCGCGCGTGCGGTGCTATCTCGACGGCGAATTGATCCACGACGCCGAAATCGCCCCGCTGCAGCTGCCGTGGCTGTACGCCGTGGCCGGGCTTGACGAGCAGCACGAGGCCATCCTGAAAGTGGTGCACGGGGGCGACCAGCCGGTCGCCGCGGCGATCGACCTGGGCGACGTCACGGTCGCCAACGCCGACGCGACCGTGGTGCAACTGGCCGGCAACCCCGAGGCCATCAACACGATTGCCGAGCCGGCGAACGTGGCCCCTCAAACGAGCGTCCTGAAAGTCCCCGCGCCGAAGTTCACGTACGAGTTCGCGCCCCATTCGCTAACGATTCTGAGAGTCCCCCTGCAATAGCCCGCGGACCGACGTTTGCGGCAATCCGACGTCACGCGGCACGCCTCGCATAACAGCACCCCGCCGCCCCACCGACATTCACACTCGCTATGAAACACGCCATCGATTTTCCGCCCCGCCGCTTGCAACAGTTCTTGCTACTCGCCGCGGGGATCGCTGCCAGTCTGCCTGTCATCCTTTCCGCGGCCGTGTCGTCCGCCGAGACGGTCGTCCCTTTCGGCGTCCAAGACGTGCGTCTGCTGGACGGGCCCTTCAAGCAGGCGCAGGACGCGGACGCGGCGTACCTGCTTACGCTCAAGCCCGACCGGCTGCTGAGTTGGTATCGCAAGGAAGCGGGGCTGGAGCCCAAGGCCGAGGTCTACGGCGGCTGGGAATCGATGGGCGTCGCGGGGCATTGCTTGGGACACTATCTCAGCGCGTGCGCGCGGATGTATCACGCCACGGGCAACGTGGAGTTTCGCAATCGCGTGGACTATATCGTCGCCCAGTTGGCCGAGTGCCAGGAGGCGGGGGGCGACGGATTCGTCGGCGCCATGCCGCGGGGACGCGAGGTGTTCGCCGAAGTGTCGCGGGGCGACATTCGCTCGGCGGGGTTCGATCTGAACGGCTGCTGGGTTCCTTGGTACACGCTGCACAAGGAGCTGGCCGGGCTGATTGACGCCTATCGCCTGTGCGGCAACGACCAGGCCAAGGACGTGGCGATGCGGCTGGGCGACTGGGCCGTGGAGATCACCAAGAACCTCACGCCGCGACAGTGGCAGCAGATGCTTGCCTGCGAACACGGCGGCATGAACGAGTCCATGGCCGAGTTGTACGAACTGACCGGCGACGAGCAGTTTCTCGAACTCGCCAAGAAGTTTTACCATCGGGCGATCCTCGACCCGCTGGCCGCCGAACGCGACGAGTTGGCCGGGAAGCACTCCAATACGCAGATCCCTAAGGTCATCGGCGCCGCGAAGATTGCCGAGCTGACCGGCGACGAGAAGTTCGCGACGATCGCGCGGTTCTTTTGGACCACAGTGGTTAACAACCACAGCTACGTCACCGGCGGCAACAGCCTGGGCGAGCATCTTGGCCCGCCCGGCAAGCTCAACGATCGGCTGGGGCCCTCCACCACCGAAACCTGCAACACCTACAACATGTTGAAGCTCACGTCGGCGCTGTTTGCCGAGGAGCCGGCCGGCCGCTACGCCGACTACGCCGAACGGGCGCTGTGGAATCACATCCTCGCTTCGCAGAACCGTGCCACGGGAATGGTCTGCTACTTCGTGCCGTTGGCGGCCGGGTCGACCAAGCCGTTCATGGGGCCGGAGGATTTCACCTGCTGCAGCGGCTCGGGCATGGAGAACCACGTTCGCTACGCGGAATACATTTACGCCCACGGCGAAAGCGACCTGTACGTGAACCAGTACATTTCGTCCACGCTCGATTGGCAGGACGCGGGCGTCAAGGTGCGGCAAGAGTCGCAGTTGCCGAACAAGGGCGCGACGCGACTGACGATTTCCTGCCAGGGGACTCCCGAGGGGACGCTCCATCTGCGGCGTCCCGGCTGGTGCGAGTCGGGATTTCGCGTCCTGGTGAACGGCACGCCGATCGAAACGGCCGCACAGCCGGGCGAGTACGCCGCAATCAAACGGACCTGGCGCGACGGCGACGTGGTGGACGTCGATTTTCCGCTCGCCCTGCGGCTAGAACGCATGCCGGACAATCCGAACCGCGTGGCGGTGTTCCGGGGGCCCGTGCTGTATGTCGGGCTCGTCGATAGCAACGAACCGGCGATGTTGCCGGTGCTGGTCACAGGCGGTCGGCCGCCGGCCGAATGGTTAAAGCCAGCCGGGGGCGAACCGCCGCGGTTTATGACCGATGGCGTTGGTCGACCGGTCGACGTGCCGCTGGAGCCGTTCTTCGCCGTGAGCAACGATTGGTACATTGTGTACTGGGACGTGTTCACCGAAACGCAGTGGCAGGATCGCCAACGCGAGTACGAGGCCGCGCAAAAGCGGGAGCAAGAGTTGGCGGCGCGGACCGTGGACCTGTTTGCGATCGGCGAGATGCAAGCCGAACGCGATCACTCGGTCGAAGGCGAAAAGACCGGCCCCGGCGATTTCGGCGGCCGGAAGTTCCGCCACGCGTGGGACGGCGGCTGGTTTCAGTTCGATATCGCACTGCCGGAGGAAGGCCCCGCTGATATGATCGTGACCTACTGGGGCAGCGAAACGGGCGCCCGGTCGTTTGACGTGCTGTTGGACGGCCAGAAGCTGGCCACGGAGTCGCTGCACCAGGATGATCCCGATAAGTTTTGGGAGCGCACCTACGCGTTGCCCCAGGATCAAACCGCCGGCAAGACGCACGCCGCGGTCAAATTCCAAGCCCATCCGGGCAACTACGCCGGCGGCGTGTTCGGCGTACGGGTGGTGCGTCGCTCGTCAGCGGAGCCCCAATCGCCATGAGTGCCTGCCGCGTCGCGATCGTTCTCGTCTGTTGGGCCATTCTGCCGTGCATTGCGGGCGCCCAAGTCAACGACTCGTCGCGGCGGGGAGCGGTGGCGGACAAACCGTTGTTTCGCGACCCGGTGTTCGATGGCGCCGCCGACCCGGCGATCATCTACAACTTTGCCGAGCGCAAGTGGTGGATGTTCTACACCAACCGCCGCGCCAAGTTGCCGGACGACCAAATCGACGGCGTGAATTGGGTGCATGGCACGCAGATCGGCATTGCCGAGTCGCGCGACGGCGCACATTGGGACTACGTCGGCACGGCCAACATCGGCTTCGGCGGCGAAGATGCGACCTATTGGGCGCCGGAGGTGACTTACGGCAACGGTCGCTATCACATGTATCTAACCGTCGTGTCGGGCGTGTTTCGCGACTGGAATCATCCCCGCTCGATCGTGCATCTGGCCAGCCAGAATCTGCGCGACTGGCAGTACGAGTCGACGCTTTCGCTCGCCTCCGACCGCGTGATCGACGCCACAGTGGTGCGGCTGCCGACCGGCACGTGGCGCATGTGGTACAACAACGAAGCTGACGGGAAATCGATTTACTACGCCGATAGCTCCGACCTGACGAACTGGCAGGATCGCGGCAAAGTCGATTTGCCGGGCCTGCGCGGCGGCGAGGGTCCGAAGGTGTTCGCCTGGCAGGACGCCTACTGGATGATTCTCGACGAATGGCACGGCTTGGGCGTTTACCGCTCGGACGATGCCCAGAGCTGGCAGCGGCAAACAACGCGGTTGCTGCAAGAGCCAGGCACGGGGCCCGAAGACGGCGTGATCGGTCAGCACGCGGACGTGGTGGCGTTGAACAATCGGGCGTACCTGTTTTACTTCACCCACCCGGGGCGTACCCCTGGCGCGCCGGACCGCGGCTACGAAAACCGCCGCAGCAGCATTCAAGCAACCGAGTTGAAGCTGACGGACGAGGGCCTGGCGTGCGACCGCGATGCGCCGACCTATGTCGATCTCCGCTTTCGCCGGCCGCCGCAAATCCACGACCCCTCAACGATCTTGTTTCGCGACGGTCGGTATTGGTGCTTCGCGACCGGCACGGGCGTGCAGGCCATGTCGTCAGACGACTTGCAGGAATGGCAACTGCTGCCGCCGCTGTTTGCCGAACCGCCGGAGTGGGTCGAGCAGGTCGTTCCTGGCCACCGCGGTCATTTCTGGGCGCCGGACGTGATCGAGCGCGACGGGCGGTACTTTGTGTACTACTCCGTCTCGGCGTTTGGCAAACGCACCTCGGCGATTGCGTTGGCAAGCTCGCCGTCGCTCGACCCGGCAGCCGCCGACTATCACTGGACCGACCACGGCATTGTGGTGCAATCCGACGAGAGCAACGACTACAACGCGATTGACCCCAGCGTGTTGGCCGCCCCCGACGGCAGATTGTGGCTGGCGTTCGGTTCCTATTGGAGCGGGATCAAGCTGATCGAACTCGACCCGGCGACCGGCAAACGCATTGCGCCCGATTCGCCGATGTACTCACTGGCCCGCAATGCCGAGATTGAAGCGGCCACGCTGTACTTTCATGACGGCTTCTATTACCTGTTTGTCAATTGGGGCTCCTGCTGTCGCGGCGTCAACAGCACCTACAACATTCGCGTGGGCCGCAGCCGCGAGGCGACCGGCCCGTACATCGACCGGGACGGCGTCGACCTGCTGGAAGGGGGCGGTTCGCTGGTGCTCGGCGCGCACGGCGACGCCATCGGCCCCGGGCACGCCGGATTATTCGACTTCGGCGGGCAGCCGATGCTCAGCTATCACTACTACGCGGCAAATCGTCGCGGTCGTCCCCAGTTGGGCGTGAACCGGTTGACCTGGGACGCCGAGGGTTGGCCGCAGGTCGAGCAAGAAATGGCTGTTTCCGGCGCCATAGCCGACGTCGACGATTGATTTGGCGAGCGAGCGGCGCCGTCAACGCAATTGCCCCGGAATTCCTCGCTAACAAACCGGGCAAATCGTCCGATTGACGCCTGTGCGCACCGTAGCGGTCGCCGCAAGGTCGCTGTTATGATGGGAAACGCGCCTGCGGCGTCGCCGCTCATCTGTGCGCGACCCATATCAGCTTGTCGACGACAGTTTTTCAGAGGGATCCTTTCATGATTTCAAAAATGCGCCTCGTTCGCTTTTCGTTAGTTGGGCTCATGGCCGTGTGCGCCGCGCCGTCGGTGCGGGCAGAGGAGGGCAAATGGGTCTCGCTGTTCAACGGCAAGGATCTTGACGGCTGGACCGCTTGCGAACATCCCGACTCCTTCCGCGTCGTTGACGGCGAACTCATTGTCAACGGCGAACGGGGGCACCTGTTCTATACGGGCGACGTCAACAACGGCGATTTCAAGGACTTTGAGTGGAAGTGCGAAGTCCTCACCAAGCCGAACTCCAACTCCGGCATGTATATTCACACCGAGGTGCAGAAAGAAGGGTGGCCCGGCAAGGGCTACGAAGTGCAAGTAAACAACACGCACCCTGACCCGCGCAAGACCGGCGGTCTGTATGGCATCGTCGACGTGATGGACAAGTCGCCCGTCAAGGACAACGAATGGTTCACTCAGCACGTGATCGTCAAGGGGAAGAAGATCATCGTGAAGGTCAACGACAAGGTGACCGTCGACTACACCGAGCCGGACGAGTTGCCCAAGCAGCAGGCCGACCAAAATCGCCGCCTGTCGCACGGCACGTTCGCGATCCAGGCGCACGACCCCGGCAGCGAAGTCCATTACCGCAAGATTGAAGTGAAGGTCCCGAAGTAACGAATTCATCGAGTCTTCAACGCGGCCATGCGGGCGCCGTCGAGTCACCGCGCGTACCGCGAAGCTCGATGACCGCCGCCTACAGCGGCGCTGCGGGATCGTTCGATATCTTGTGCGTACCGAGGAAGAGTCCCGCATGACGGCCAATCAAGGAGACGACGACCAGGCAGCGCACCAGTTTCCTGACTGGCGGCAGATCTATTACGACCAACCCGTCGAGAGCATGCCATGGTACTCGCCGGCGCTCGACGAGGATTTGGCGGCGTGGCTCGATCGCCTGCGCATCTCCAGCGGTCGGGCGCTTGACCTGGGGACCGGCCCCGGGACGCAGGCCATCGAGTTGGCTCGACGCGGGTTTCAAGTCACGGCGAGCGATCTGTCGGAGGAAGCAGTGCGGCTGGCTGCGGAAACGGCGGCCGCCGCGGGCGTGGTCGTCGATTGGCGGCAAGACGACCTGTTGGCCACCCAACTCACCGGTCCGTTCGATCTGATTTTCGACCGCGGCTGCTTTCATGTGTTGCCGCCGGAGCGGCGCCTCGACTACCTGCAGACGGTCGCTAACTGGCTGGCGCCGGGCGGGCGGCTGCTGCTGAAGTGCTTCAGCCGCGCCCAGCCGGGCGAGCAGGGCCCGCATCGGTTCACGCCAGAGCAGATTCGCGAACTCTTTGGCAAATTGCTGACCGTCGAGTCGGTCGAAGAAACGATGTTCCAGGGCACGCTCGACCCGCCGCCGCGGGCGTTGTTCTGCGTCATGCGCTCACGCCAATGACGTGCCGGCCGCCTCGTTCGGGGACGCCGCCCCGGCGAGGGCTTCCCGCACGCCACTGCGCCGGATTCTCACCACGGGCGGGTCCGCTATGCCTGTGCGACCCGCGTGAGTGGAAAAGTCGGTCCTCTCGGGCGGCGATCTGGCCGACGCCGTACGGGATCTGCCGGTCGGGTGCTGGGCAGGGTTTGGGGGGCTCGGCTACAATGGACCGTTCCGGTCGCGACTGGTCTGCACCGGGTGCACTGCATACTCTTCAGCCACGACGCGGTCCTTCTCGCGCGGCAAGATCGAATTCACCACCAGAGGTTCTTATGTCGACAGTATTTCGTTTCGGGTCATTCGTCCTCGGCGGCCTGCTCTTGGTAGGGACGGCTTCCTGGGCCGCGCCCGCCGTGGCCCAAACTGCGGCCGAAGGCGAGGACGATGGTTCGTTGGCGGAAGCCGACGCCACGGACACGAATCCGCTCACTGTGGAAAACCTGATCGGCAACGCCGTGTCGTTGTCGAACAAGCAATACCCGGACGTCGAAAGCGCCATCCAGCGGTTTCGCAACGGCGACGGGGAAGGCGCCTACGATTACCTGAAGCTGGCGTACGAGAAATCGCCGAACTTGCCGCCGCCCGAGGTGATTCTCGCCAAGATGCAACTGCTGGCCCGCAACACGGCGGGGGCGGCCCAACTGTTAGAACGGGCCGTCGTGGAACACCCCGAGGACCCCGAAGCCTATCTGCTGTTGGCCGATCAGGCCTTCGGCGGCGGACGCACGGCAGAGGCCGAAGCGCTGTTCGACAAGGCCGCCGGACTCGTCGAACCGTTTTCCGCGAACGCCAAGCGTAAACGCGATTTTCAGATTCGCGTGATCGCTGGCAACAGCGCCGTTTGCGAACGTCGCCAGCAGTGGGACGCCGCAATGAAATTGCTGCAAGAGTGGGTCAAGCTCGACCCCGACAGCGCTCCGGCCCACCAACGGTTGGGCGTCGTGCTGTTCCGCTCGGGCAAGCCCGACGAGGCCTACAAGGAATTCGCCGAGGTTCGCGAGATCAATCCCGACGCGAATCATCCCTCTGTGTTCATGGGGCAACTCTTCAATCAGGCCGACGAAAAGGACAAGGCCCGCGCCGCGTTCGAGAAGGCTTACAAGGCCGAGCCGGACAACGACAACACCGCGGCCGCCTTCGCCGAATGGCTGGTCACGCAAAACGACCTCGAGACGGCCCAAAAGGTCGCCACGGCGCTCCGCAGCAAGAATCCCGAATCCGTGGGAGCGCTGCTGCTGGACGGGGTGGTTGCCAAGCTCCGCAATGAGCCGAAGCAGGCCGAGGAGGCGCTGATGAAGGTGCTGTCGGTCGACCCCTCCAACGCCCGGGCGACCGATCTGTTGGCTCTGATTCTTATCGACAGCAGCAAGTCGGCTGACAAAGAGAAGGCGCTCCGTTACGCCCAGGTGAACGCCCAGCGGTTCCCGAACAACGCACAGGCGAACATCACGCTGGCCTGGGTGCTGTTTCAGCTGGATCGCGGCCGCGAGGCGAGCGAAGCCCTGCAGCGCGGGGCCCAGGCGTCGGGCGGGCAGCTTAACGCCGACTCGGCGTTTTTGGTGGCACGGATCATGCTCAAGCAGAATCAGACCGAGAAAGCGATCAGCACGCTCAAGCAGCTGCTGGAGCAACAGAACTCGGGACCGTTTCTGTATCGCAACGAAGCCGCGAAGCTGCTGAAGCAGCTTGAAGGGGGCGCCGAGTGAGCGGCAGGCCGTCGCGATCGGGGTGCGCGCAAAAAAAGGTCATGGCAAGCCGATCCGTCGCCTTGCCATGACCTCTATCCTGAAGCAAAACACGACAAGTGTTTCGCCCTCCCGTTAGCGTTGTAGTACCTGTATCGGCAGGACTTGGCGAAGGGCTCAAGCGGATTTTCGAAAAAACCGGCACGGCCGGCGCGCCCCGGGCTCCGTGCTCGATCCGCGGCCGCCGTTCCGCCAAAAAAATCAGGCGGGCGGATTCATCGGAATCCGCCCGCCCGTCAGCACGGCAAGGCCTCACTCCCCAGTTGGCCTTGCCGCAAGTGGTTTGTCAAACGTAGCTCGCACTCCGCATCAGTTTGTTCAAAAGCCGAAACCAGGCAGGTTCGTTGGCAGCGGCCGACCCTGCGTCGGCGGCAAAGTTGGCAAGTTGACCCCCGCTGCTGGCACATTTCCACCGGCCCCGAGAGGCATGCCTCCGGCCCCGGGGAACGGGGCGGGCAACATGCCCAGCAGCGTGCCGCCAGCGGGTTCCACGTGGGGCAAGACGCCAAATTCGCAACTCGTGCAGGTCGGACCGCCGAGGCACTGGTCGCAGACGCATTCGAGCTGACAGGTCGCCGCCGAAACGCATCGGGAACCGCCGCGGCCGCAGCCAGTCGAAGCCAAACAGCCGCAACCTTTGCGACACGTCTCCTCTCGCCACGGACCGTGATAGGTTCGCAGCGGGGTGCAGCCGCAATGGGTTTTGTAGACATGGTCCCGCCACCGATAGCGGCAGGCCCCGTACGGCGAACAATAGCCCGGGTAGATCGCGTGACAATTGCGGCAGGCCGCGCTGATCGTGCGCGAGTCCTTACACTCGCTGAACAGCCCGTAGCGGCACGAGTCGCAATAGCGGGGAACGAAATAGTCCTGATTGACGCTCCACACGCAGCCATCGCCGGCGGGGACGGTGGCGCCGTAGGTCTGCACGAAGAGCCGAGCCTCGGCGGCACCGGTCGGCAGCAAGACAACCAGGGCGGTCGCGGCAAATAACGCGGTGCGGGGCGTCATGGGAAAGTTCGCGGGGGAGGGGAGTGGTCGCCGAGGCGACACGGGGGGAGTGAATCCGCTGGGTAAACATGGGTCGCACTCCCGGGCGCCGCAACTTCTCTCGGCAATTCTTCCCCTGCCGCCCGACCGGACGCAGCCGGTACAATTGGCACAGCAGTTTCAACCCCGCGTCGGCCCGCTGCCGTGGCCGATCTGACCTCGCGACTGACTCCACTCCCGCCGTGATCCTCCGCGACCTGCCCCTGATCGCCGGCCCCGAGTTGACGTTCGAGGACGTCTACGGGCCGGCGTTCGGCGGACTGGCCGCAGTGGCATGGGGCGTCACGGCGATCGGCTGCGCCAATGCGCGACTCAAACTCCGCGGAACGACTCTCGCGGCCCCCGCGGCATGGGCCGCCGTCGCGGCTGCCGTGCTAGCAATCGTCGAAGCGACGCTAGCGTCTCGCGGCGATTCGTTGAGCGAATTGACCCGGTCGGCGTGGCGCTTCGCTGCCGCCGCGGGCACGTTTTGTCCGCCGATGGCCGTGCTGGGAGCAAAACGCCCGCAAGATCGCGGCTGGCAATGGATTGTCGCCAGCCTGTGGGTCGTCATCGCGCTGCCAGCCATCCAAACGGCCCTGACCCCGGCCGGCGATCGCATGGAACTGTCGGTGTTGTGGACCGGGTTTCTCCTGGTGATCGCGGCCTACGGCGCCATCCTGAATTACGGCCCGACGCGCTTCATCTGGGCCAGCGCACTGTACTTCTTGGGGCAAGCAGCGCTGATCGCTCCCGCGACGAAATGGCAGCCCGCGTTGCCCTGGTTTGACAATGCCTGGGCTTGCCTGGGGGCCCTGTTGCTGTTGGCCGCCTGGATTGCCGCGCGGGTCGCCAGCGGCCGGGCCCCAGAGCGGTTCGGCGGCAACGTCGATCCCGCCACGCTGCAACCTACCGCGCGCTGGCTGGCGTTCCGCGACGCATACGGTCTGTCGTGGGGTCTGCGCGTGTTGCACCGCGTCAATGAAACGGCGGCGTTGGCAGGCTGGCCCGTGCGACTCGCTTGGCATGGCTTCGTCGACGCCGCTGCGCTCGCCGAAACGTCGGCGTCTGCGGTGCAGGAAGAACAGAAAGACCTGTCGCCCGAAACGGCGGCGGCAGTCCACGCCACGCTCGACTCGCTGTTGCGCCGGTTCGAGCGAAACACGTGAGTGAGAGCAGTCCGAGCCGCCGTCAGTCGACAATCGGCGCAGCGGTCGTCATCGGCCGCACGGGAGGAGCCGTTGGCGCAGCGCCCGCCGCCGCCATCAAGCGCGCCGCGACGTCGGCCACCGTGGCGCCGTCAATCGCATAGGACTCGGTGCGGCCCGAGCGGGCGATATTCAACCCGACTGCCTCGCCGTCGAGATTCACCAGCGGTCCGCCGCACTCGCTGGGACGCAACACCGTATCGTGCTGCAACGCCCGGGGAAAGCCAAAGCGACGTTCGCTGAGCGCCCCGCCCATCATGTTTTGCATCGCGCTACGATTGCCCAGCGGCAGGGCCGTCGACTCGCTCATCAGCGTGGCGGTCACGGTGATCGTTTCGCCGTCGCGAAGAATCTCCAACTCGATCTGATCGCCAGGGCTGAACGTCCGCACCCGGCGGATCAGCGCCAGCCGACTGGGCGTCGCCTGGCCGTTGACCTTCACGATCATGTCGTTCACCAGCACCCCCGCATCCGCCGCCCCCGTGTCGGGAAACACCCGGGTGACCAGCGGCTTGTCCGACTCGTCGAGTTGCACGCCCAACACGCCCGATTGGTGCGGCAGGGCGCGGGGCGGCACGCTCACCACGCCCACCGCCAGCGGGTCGCGCCACAAACCCACGGTTGCGACCCACGCGCCCACCTCGGGCAGTTCGGGACTGAAATTCAGCGGCACGAGGTCGTTGGCGTCGACTTTGAGCAACGCCAAGTCAAATTCTTTGTCGACCCCGGCGATCGTTGCCGGCAATTCCCGCCCATCGGCAAAGCGGCAGGCGATTTCGCCCCGCAGCACGCTCGCCTTGGTCAGGATCCAGCCCTCGACGCCCACCACGGCGCCAAGCGCCTCGTCGTGCTGGTCCACCTTCACTTTCACGGTCGACGGGACGGCGCCCTCAACGACCTCGCGAAACGCCGCCCGCACCTGGGGACCGTTGGTCAGGCGCCAGCGCGGCACGAAAAACCGGTCGGCGCCGAAGGGCATGTCGCGCGTCCCCTCGTCGGCGCGTTCTCCATGCGATCGTTCTGGCCGATCGTCGCCATCTTGGCCGTGCGTGCTGCCAGTGAGCCCCACCGCCAACGAAACCAGCGCAATCACCGCGATCAACCGGGTGAACAAACCGAGGAAGCGAACGGCGTCGCTCGCAGCGGTCGCCGACGGCTCAGCCCCACGGGCGTTCAGTAGACGCTGCTCCGCGAGCGCACCAGCCTCGGCGCCCCCAAGTTGCCGATCCACCAACAGGCGGGCATGGTCACTCATTGCCATCCTCGGGATTGGGAGCAGGCGCCAACTCGCTCTCGGGTCGCGCCGGACGCTCACGGCGTTCGTCGGGACTGCCGGGGAGCGGGCGATCGATTCCGGCCAGTCGCACGCGAAACTCCAGTATCTCTTCGCCGCGGCGAATTTCCAAGCGCAACCGGCGGCCCGGCGACTTGGCGTTGACCGCCGTAATCAGATCCTCGAACGTGGCGATCTCGTTGTCGTCGACCGCCGTGATCACGTCGCCCGCCTTAAGGCCCGCGCGTTCCGCCGGCATGTCGGCAAACACTTGCGTGATCAGGCACCCCCCCTCCGTGCGACCCGCAACGCCGAGCAGGGGACGGCCGCGGGCTTCATCGCGGTCCTCATCGCCGCCCCATACCTCGCTGGCCGCCAGCCGATCCCACTCGCGGCGGTAGGCGCTGATCGCCACATGGAAATTCTGATTGATCATCGGACCGATGCTACTGTGGATGCCCACCACCTCGCCGCGCATGTTCAGCAACGGCCCGCCGGAGTCGCCGCCAACGATCTCGCAGTCGGTGCAAACCACGTCGTGCCCGGTGAACAGTACTCGGCCCAGTCGCACCGGAGGCGCGCGATCGGCCACGATCCCGCCCGGTTGACCGGTCGTGACAACCCAGGTTCCCGGGGGCAGCGTCTCGTCTTCGGCGATGGGCGAGTACGCCAGATCCGCCGGCGGGTCGTCCAGTTGCACCATGCCGGCGTCGGCGTCGTGATCGGCTCCCAGGCTGCGCCCCATAAGGCGGCGGCCATCGGAGAAAATGACCGTCACGCGGCGACCGGCGCGCCCCACGACATGCCCGGCGGTGAGGATGAGGCCCTCGGGATTCACAACGACGCCGCTGCCCATGCCGTTGCCGACCCGCAGGCCGACCGTGGCGGGAACCGCGCGTTTGACCACCCGCCCCAACTGATCCTGAATGAGCCTCAGGTCCTCAATGGATTCAGGCGATCGCTGGGCCAAGGCGGCGGCGGCGTCCTCCGGCAAATCGGCTCGCTGCGCCGTGGCAACCGTCGGGACGATCAGCCAAAGAACGCAGGCCGTGAGCCCGGCGGACCAAATAAATGCGCGAGAATAACGTGGGGGCAGGTGTACCACGGGCGGTCGATGCGGGGGAAAAGGAGCGGCCTGGGGGCGAGGCAAGCCAAAGAAGCGCCGGGCGCGGCAACCGACCCGGCGTCTTGGGCAACGCTTCTTCATTGTCGCAATCAGCGGCCTTCACGGCAATCATTTGTTCGCGGATATGGCCGTGGGAAGTTAAACTTTGCATGCACGGCAAACCGAGAATACCTGTACAAATGCACTTGCATTGTGTACGCCCGTATATTATGGTGCTGGCAACGGACGATCTGGCAGCGCTCGACGCCGACCACGCCCGTTCGCGACCGGTTTTCTTAGGGCGATCAGCACTGGGGGCGACATGGCCATGGACCAACTGACCAAGCGACAGCGCGAGGTCTACGAATTCATCCGCGAAAAGATTCGCGGCCGCGGCTACGGCCCCACCGTGCGGGAAATTGGCGACAATTTCGGCATCAACTCGCCGAACGGCGTCATGTGCCACCTCAAGGCCCTCGAGAAAAAGGGCATCATCACCCGCGAACCCAACATGTCGCGGGCCATCCAATTGACCGATGTCGCGCGGGGCCACGGCATCCCGCTGGTCGGTCAGATCGCCGCCGGCAGCCTGGCCGAAGCGATCGAACAGGCCGAGACCCTCGACTTCGAGGAGCTGTTCCCCACCAAGAAAAACTGCTTCGCGTTGCGGGTCCGCGGCGACTCGATGATCGAAGCGGCCATCGCCGACGGTGACATCGTGATCGCTCGCCGCACCAAGACCGCCCACAAGGGCGACATTGTCGTGGCTCTCACTGACGAAGGCGAAGCGACCCTCAAATACTGGTTCCCCGAGGCCAACCGCATCCGCCTGCAACCGGCCAACTCGTCGATGAAGCCGATTTAC
>JAGQOU010000061.1 GCA_020427145.1 Planctomycetales bacterium
GTCGCGCGGCGCCTGGCGTACCTCGATCGGGTCGGCGTAGGGCATCTTGCGCTCGAGCGACCGCTGCGCACGTTGAGCGGAGGCGAGGCGCAGCGCGTGGCGCTGACCTCGGCTTTGGGCTCAAACCTCACCGGCATGCTGTACGTGCTTGACGAGCCGTCGGCCGGGCTGCACGCGGCCGACATGCCGCGACTGGTCGAAGCGGTCGAGCGGCTGCGCGATCGGGGCAACACCGTGGCGGTGGTCGAGCACGAACCGGCGCTGATTTTGGCGGCCGACGACGTGGTTGAGTTGGGCCCCGGCGCCGGCGAGTTTGGCGGCCGCATCGTGTTTCACGGTTCGCCCGCAGAAATGCTTGTGCACCCCGAGAGCCGCACGGGCGACTGGCTTTCCGGACGGCGGACGACGGGGTCGCGCAGCGAACGCCGCGACACTGACCAGGGTTGGCTGCGATTGGTCGGCGCGCGGGGAAACAATCTGCAGGACCTGACGGTCGAGTTCCCGCTGGGAGTGCTGTGCGTGGTCACCGGCGTCAGCGGCGCCGGCAAGAGCACGCTGGTGCAACAAACGCTGTACCCGGCCGTGGCGCAGCGGCTGGGCAAAGACGTCGAGCGACCCGCGGACTACGACGAACTGCTCGGCGCCGGGCAACTGGAAGACGTGCTGTTGGTCGACCAAAGCCCCATCGGTCGCACGCCGCGCTCCAATCCCGTGACGTACGTGAAGGCGTTCGATCCGATTCGTGCGTTGTTTGCTGAGACCACCGAAGCCCAGGCCCGCGGATTCTCCGCCGGGCATTTCAGCTTCAACGTCGACGGGGGACGCTGCGAGGCGTGCCAGGGCGACGGTTATCAGCAGATCGACATGCGGTTCATGGCCGACGTCTTTATGCGGTGCCCCGAGTGCCAGGGCGATCGCTATCGCCGCGAGGTGCTCGACGTGAAATACCGCGGCCTGAGCATCGCCGACGTGCTGGACCTGTCGGTGCGCGAGGCGTTCACGTTCTTCCGCGGGCAGAAGAAAATTCTCGCGCGGCTGAAGTGCCTGATCGACGTGGGGCTTGAATACCTGCGACTCGGCCAGCCGGCCAACACGCTCTCGGGCGGCGAGGCGCAGCGGCTCAAGCTGGCCAACTACGTGTCGGCGGCCAAACGCGGCCGGACGCTATTCGTGCTCGACGAGCCGACGACCGGTCTGCACTACAGCGACATCCTGCAGTTGATTGATTGTTTCGACTCGCTGGTGGCGATGGGGCACTCGCTGGTCGTCGTGGAACACAATACGCTGATGATGCGCGCGGCCGACTACGTGATCGACCTCGGCCCCCGAGCCGCCGACGAAGGCGGCCGCGTGGTGGCCGAAGGTACGCCCGAAGAGGTGACGGCCAACGCGGCGTCGGTGACGGGACAATTCCTGGCGAAGGAGGCGGCGAGGCTGGCGGCTCACGACGAGGCGGCGGTCAATCAACTCGATCTCTAGCCGCGCGGTTTCCACGTTGACTGAGTTCCACGTTGACGATTAGCCCCTAGCCCGCGGCGCAAGCCGCGGGTTGGCCGCCGTGTCCAATCTTCGTGCGAGAAACCTCTGGCTTGCGCCGGGGACGGCAGCGTTTGAGTTCCGGCACGCGGCAGTTGAGTCAGGCGATCTTGAAGTTTTATGAGCAACGAAGTCGTCATCCGCCGCATGAAGCAAACCGAGTCGGCCGCGACCGTGCTCGTTGAGTGCGGAACTCGCGACGGCGAGCCGCCCGCGGGCGTCGTGCGAGGCCCGTTCTGCGAGTTCGCGCGAACGTTGCCCGCCGAGTTCCTGCTGCAGCCCCTGGCCGCCGCCGCCGACCAACATCCGGCCGCGGCCACCGTGGTGGTGGATCCGTGCTATTGGACGCCGGAATTGCCGTTTCAGTACGAGCTGCGTCTGCGCGGCGACGACTCGGTGCGTCGCTTTGCCCTGCGGCGATGGTACCGCGTCGGCACGGCGTTGCAGCTCTCGGGCCGCCGCGTCGTACTTCGCGGCGCGGCCGTCGCGCACCCTGCAAGCGGCGAGGCAACCTCGGACCTGCTGACCGCGGCTCGTCGGAACGCGGCGACATTGCTGACGACTTCGCCCACCGACGATTTCTGCGAGCGCGCCTCGCAGCAGGGCGTGGCCTTGGTGGCCGATCTTCGCATGGCGCCGGCGCTTTCGTCGGTAGAAGCCCATCGCCTGGCAGGGCAGGGCGCCGTGTTGATGGCCATCGTCGATGCCGCTCAACTGGAAGCCGCAGGGCAAACGCTTCGCAACGCCGGCGTGATGGTTGCGTTGGCAAGTTCCCATTCCGTCGCGGCGATCGATGACAGCCTGCTGCAGCAGTGCGATGCGTTTGCGGTCGAGTTACAATCCGGCGAGCTTCCGTCCGCTGCGTTCGCCGCATGTGCGCGCCCCGTGCTGGTGGTTCGTCGTGGCGTCGATGGCGCCGACGTGGCCGCCGCGCGCGTCGCCGCCGACGCACTGCAAGCGGAGTTGGCGCCGGGGTTTGACTTTGCCGGGTACTTTGTCGAGACGCGCTGATGACGGCCGCCGCACCCAACTTCGATCGCTATCGCCGCCAGATCCGCTTTGCGCCGTTGGGTGAAGCCGGCCAACAGCGCCTCGCAGCGGCCAGCGTGTTGGTTGTCGGCTGCGGGGCGCTGGGGTCGGTTGCCGCTGACTTGCTGGTGCGCGCCGGCGTGGGGCGGGTGCGGATCGTCGATCGCGATTTTCTGGAGGCCGACAATCTGCACCGACAGGTGCTGTTTGCCGAGAGCGACGTCGCCGCGCAACTCCCCAAAGCGGTCGCCGCCGCCGAGCGCCTGCGGACCGTCAATTCCGCTGTGACGATCGAACCGGTCGTCGCCGACGTCTCGCCGGCGAACATCGCATCCCTGGCCGGCGACGTGGATTGCCTCGTCGACGGCACCGACAATTTTGCGACGCGCTACCTGCTGAACGATTTCGCCGTGCAGGCGGGCAAGCCGTGGGTCTTCGGCGGCGTGGTGGGCGCCGAGGGACAGGTCCTGGCGATCATCCCCGGCGAGACGCCCTGCTTTGCCTGCCTGATGCCCGAGCCGCCGCCCGCCCAACTGCAGCCCACTTGCGAAACCGCCGGCGTTCTCGGCCCGGCCGTGGGCGTGGTGGCATCCCTCCAGGCCATCGAAGCGCTGAAACTGCTCAGCGGCAACCGCGCGGCGGTCAACCCGCGGATGACGCTGTTGGACCTGTGGACCAACAACATCCGCAACGTGAAGGTCGCCAACTCTCGCACCGGCGATTGCCGCGCCTGCGCCCGCCGCGATTTCGCGTACCTCGAAGCCCGCCGCGGCGACGCGACCACCACGCTGTGCGGCCGCAACTCGGTGCAAATCGCCCCGGCCGCCGAGACCTCAGTCGACTTATCCGAACTCGCCCGCAAACTACAATCCGCCGGCCGAGTGACCGCCAACCCCTACCTGCTGCGACTGGAAGTCGAAACCTACCGCATTACCGTCTTTGCCGACGGACGCGCCATCATAGCGGGGACCGACGATCCGGCGACCGCGCGGACCGTGCATGCGAGGTATTTGGGCGGTTGAGTCTGCCTAATTGGCGGCTGCTAGCAGCTAGCGACCGGAGTCTTATCCCCGTTTCGCCATCTTATGGGGTTCGGCGCGCGGTTCGATTTTTCCGGCTCTGCGGGTTGAGCCGCGGGGGGGCTGGGGTCGATGTACCACCGGTGGAGGCATGTGCGTTCCCGCGTGACACGCCTTCGCTCGTTCGCTTGCGTGCCGGTCTGACGCTTTCGGAGAGTCGGCGGCGACCCAGGTTTCTTGCAGAATCGATAATCCGCGCATGGCAACTGTTGAAAGTTCCGTGGTCGCCCGTGGGGCGACTGCGCACTCGGTTCGTCCCGCTGACTCCCTTGGCTCGAACTCCGATGCCGCCGCCCGCGACGTCGCGGGGCGGATTGGGCCGTGGCAGCTGGCGAAGTTGATCAACGAGAGCGAACTGGCTCGCGTGTACCTGGCCCGGCCGGTCGAGGCCGGCGAGGACGCGGCGCCCGGGTACGTGGTGAAGCTGTTGCGCAACGGGTGGTGGCGCGATCCCGTGGCGATCGAGATGCAACGCCGCGCCGCCTGGGTCGGTCGCAAGGTGTCGCACCCGCACCTGCTGCCCGTGCTGGCGGCCAACGTGAAGCAGCCGCCGTTCTACACCGTGAGCCCGCGGTTGGAGGGCAGCTCGCTGGAAGCGATCTTGCGTCGCAGCGGCCCGATTGCGATGCCCTCGGCGCTGTGGATTGCCCGACAGGTGGCCGAGGCGCTCGACGCTTTGCACACCGCCACGCGCATGGTTCACGCCGACGTCAAACCGGCCAACGTGGTTGTCGGTCCCGACGGGCATGCCACGCTGGTGGACTTAGGGTTTGTCCACTCGCCGACGGAAACGCGGCACTGGTCGGCCCGGCCCGTGTTCGGCACGCTCAACTATATGGCTCCCGAAACGCTCTCTTCGGCGATCGCCGCCGACCACCGCAGCGACCTGTACAGCCTGGGCGTGATGCTCTACGAGATGCTGGCGGGCCGGTTGCCGCTTTCTTCGGGGGCCGCTGAGGAACTGATTCGGCTGCACCGCGAGGGCAAGCCCGAGTGCATCCGCGACGCCCGCCCCGGGACGCCCAAGTCCGTGGCGTCGCTCATCCACCGGTTGCTGGCCAAGGAACCGCTGCGGCGGCCCGAATCGGCCGGGCAAGTCGTCGAAGAACTCGTGCGGCTGGAGATCGAGTGCTTCGCCGAGATGCGCGAATCGGCGTGACGCCGCAATAGATGGTCGGTTCGGCACTCGCCAAGACGCCCCGCTCGGCTATTTCTCCAGCGGGTATTTCTTGATGACAAGGTACCTCAACTCGGTATCGCCAATATTCCTGATGCCGTGCGAGATTCCTGACGGACAATAGAAACTGGTCATGGGGCCGCCCGTCGCCGTTTCTCCCGCCAGGTGAAACTCGGCCGTCCCTTCGAGCACGAAGAAGAATTCGTCTTCTTCGTGCACATGCGGCGGGTGCGAGGCCGAGTTGGGTTTCACCACGCTCAGCTTCAGCGTCTTGCCCTCGGCGAAGGTCTTGTCGGCAAACCAATATTGGTAGCCAGCCTCCGTCGGTTCGATCTTGTCGAGATCGAACGAATTGACCGTGTTCGCGATCGTGTACTTGGGCGGCTGCGGATCGGTCGCCGTGGTGTCGACCGCCAGGTACGCGCAGGCGGCCAGAGCGACGCCGGCCAGCAGGCAGAATCTCGTCATTGTGGGACTCCATGTGGTCGCGAAAAGATATTGTTCGAGCGTCTCGGACGAGAGTCCAGAATACCCGCCGGCGACGCCAATTCGCAAAAACTCGTCTGGAAGTTCCAAACAGTCGCTTTCTAACTCGCCCGGCAACTTGACTGCGCCTAGGACGCAGCCCATATTGCGGCTTGTCGCACGAGTGCGAAGTCCCGCTCAATTCTCTCGAAAAGTTGCCGTCGATGAAATCTTCATGGCTTATCCTGTTGTTGTTTAGCGTTTTGTTCACCTGGAGTTTGACGGCACGCGCCGACTCCGACGAGGGCGGCGTTGCCACCGCCGAGAAGGCGGCGGACAAGCCCAAGGACGAACCGGCGGAAATGACGATCGGCTCGCTAGCGCCGCCGATTGATATCGAGCATTGGCTGAGCACCGCCGGCGGAACTGTGGAGCCGTTCCACAAGTTAGAACCGGGCAAGGTCTACGTCATCGAGTTTTGGGCGACTTGGTGCATGCCCTGCGTCGCCAGCATGCCGCATATCGCGCAGTTGCAGCAAGAGTACGCCGACAAGGGCGTGACCATCGTCAGCGTCAGCGACGAACCGCTCGAGACGGTCGAGGGATTTCTTGAACGCGAAGTCATGAACATGGGGGAGCAGGCCGAGGATGAGGCTGCGGACGCCGAGGAAGAAGTCGCCAAGCCCACATACGCGGAATTGACCGACGCCTACTGCCTGACGACTGACCCGGACGGGTCGGTGAAAGACGCCTACTTTAGCGCTGCAGGACAGAACGGCATCCCCTGTGCCTTCATCGTCGGCAAGACGGGGCAGGTTGAGTGGATCGGCCACCCGATGGCGATGGACGACGTGCTCGCCAAAGTGGTTGACGACACGTGGGATCGCGAGGCATTCGGCGAGGAGTTTCGCGCCAGCCAACAACTCAATCGCATGATGATGACCGCGGCCATGGCGGCTCGCCAGAAGGATTACGACAAGGTCTATGCGGTGGCCGAAGAACTCCGCAATCTGAAGGGCTCGCCCGAGGTGCAAGCGCAGGGAGAGGCGGCAGCCGCGCGGATCGAAGGCCTAGTGCTGGTCATGATGATCCAGAACGATCAGGACGAGGCGCTCAAGCAACTGCCGGCGAAGTTCCCGCAACTCGATCCTGAAATGGCCAATCAGATTGCTTGGACCGTGGTGCAGATGCACGACGGGGGCGTGCCGATGACGGCAGAGTTGCTGCAGTTGGTGGCCAAGCTGACCGAGGACTTGGTCGACGCGGATTCGCCCGACGCCAATGTGCTCGACACGGTGGCGCATCTGCAGCACGCGGCGGGCGATCTGGAGGCGGCGATCGCCACCCAGCAGCGCGCCGTCGATTCGCTAGCCGACGGCCCTAGCGACGACGCGATCGTGGCCTATTTGGCTGAACTCAAGGAAGAACAGGCCGCGCCCCCGGCAGACGACGCCGATGCCGACGAGGCGGCGACGAAATAGGCGGCGGCTCCACTGTTCTTGTGGACCGGCGTGACTCTCGCCTTGCCAGTGCCGTTTGAGTTATGCGATTGCTTGATGCGTCGTCGCCGCCGCTGATTGAGTTGATCGGCGCGACCGTCGTTCGCGATGGCGTGGAGATTCTCGCGGCGGCGACGTGGCGGTTGGACCGCGGGCGCCATTGGGCGATCCTGGGACCCAACGGCAGCGGCAAGTCGACCCTGCTACGCGTCGCCTGCGGCTACGTGTGGCCGAACCGCGGCGCCGTGCGGCGGCTGGGCGAGGAGTTGATCGACCTCGCCGAATTGCGCCGATCGATTGGCTGGGTTGCCGGCGACATGGCGGCGCAGATTCCAGCGCGCGAGCGAGCCATCGAAACAGTGGTCTCCGGCAAGCTCGCAATGGTCGGCCTGCGGCGTTTGCCGGGCGTGTCGCCGACGGACGCGGATTTCACCGCCGCCCGCGAGTTGCTCCGCGCGATGCATTGCGACGCCCTCGTCGACAAGCCGTTTGGCGTGCTCTCGCAGGGCGAACGGCAACAGGTGCTGGTCGCCCAGGCGCGGATGGTCGACCCGCTGTTGATCGTGCTCGACGAACCGTGCGCGGGAATGGACCCGGGCGTGCGCGAGCGATTTCTCGCCTGGCTCGACGCGGTGGCCGCATCGCCCGCGAGCCCGACACTCGCGCTGGCCACGCACCACGTTGAGGAGATCATGCCGAGCTTCGAATCGACGCTGCTGATGAGCGAAGGCAAGATTGTTGCGGCGGGGCCGACCGGCGAGGTTGTCACGGCGGAGCACTTGGCCGCTCTGTACGGCGTGAGCGTCGACCGATTGGATTTTGTCCGCGGTCGCCGGTGGCCCGTGTGGCATGTAAGAGCTGAAGAAGGGGACTAAGAACCGCTTTCCGCACAGCGAAAATACATCATGTGTCGATGGTTGCGTATCGCAATTCGCGCCGCCTTCAATTCATGCTTCCAGACGCATTCACTCGAGCGTTCGCGGGGCGGCGTGCAGGAAGTGTTGCTCCACCAGCGGGTCGGTGCTACGCTTCGGTCGCTCTTGATCCCGGTCCGAGTCGCCCAACGAACACTTCGACAGGATGCCAGGGAGACGCCCCAATCCCTCGCGTGCCGTACCGCGAGTCGACGCCCGGAGGTTGGCAGGTGACGAGGATCAATTCTCAGCGAGAGTTGACCACGGCGTTCACGGCACGTCGGCGGGCAGTTGCTCCTCGGCGCCATCAAGAAAGCCCACCAACGCCCGCGAGCGGTACGGGTTCTGTAGCTTTCGCACGGCTTTCGATTCGATCTGTCGGACGCGTTCGCGGGTGACGCTGAAGATTTTGCCGACTTCTTCGAGCGTGTAAGTGTAACCATCGGCCAGGCCGTATCGCAGGCGGAGGATTTCTCGCTCGCGGTAGGTCAGTTCGTTCATCACCTCTTCGAGCCGCTGCTTCAGGGCTTCGATATTGGCGTCGTACAAAGGGTCGTCGTCGCGGTCTTCTTGCAGGAATTCACCGAAGAAGTTGTCTTCGTGGTCGCCCACCGGCTGGTCGAGCGACAGCGGCTGACGCGTCATCTTGTGTACGCAGCGGGCGTCGTCCAGCGACATGCCGGTGATCTCGGCGATCTCTTCCGGCGACGGTTCGCGGCCGAACTCCTGGACGAACTCGGTGGTGACCGAGCGAATCTTGCTCATCGTGTCGATCATATGCACAGGCAGACGGATCGTGCGGCTCTGGTCGGCGATGGCCCGCGTGATGGCCTGGCGAATCCACCATGTCGCATAGGTGCTGAACTTGTAGCCGCGGGCGTGCTCGAATTTGTCGACGGCTCGCATCAAGCCCGTGTTGCCTTCCTGGATCAGGTCCAGGAAGCTCATGCCGCGGTTGCGGTACCGCTTGGCGATGGAGACGACCAGCCGCAGGTTGGCGGCCGAAAGGTCGCGTTTGGCGGCGTCGTAAGCGGCTTTGCGCGTTTTGGTGCGGGCGACCAACCGGGCGAGCGTGCCAGGCGATTCCAGCGTGATACGCATCAGGTACCGCAGCTCGGCGCGCAGTTCGTGCTCGTTGCCGCGAGCCAGCAGTTTTTCGGGGTCGGCCAGTTGCGACCGGATTGAGACCATACGCTCTTCGATTTCGTGCAGTTGGTCCATGACCGGGGTGAGCCGCTGGATGCGCAGATTCAGTTCCTCGACCAAACGCACGACTTTATTGCGACGAACGACAATCCGCCGCCACGCTGCGTGACGCTCGGCCTGGGGCGCGTCGCTGACCACGGCCGTGTGGAAGTCGGCCTGGTTTTGGCCGAGCAGCTCGCGAGCCGTTGCCACGTTGGGACCGATGCGCTTCAGCACGCGTTTCTTCTCGGCGGTGTTGGTCACCGAGATTTCGATGGTGCGGTCGAGTCGCAGATTGCCGTCGGCGACCTTTTGCAGCAACTCAATCGCCCCGTGCAGCATGAAGTCGTTGCACAGCATGGTGCGGCGGAACGCCAATCGGGTCACTTCGATGCGCTGGGCGGCGGTGACCTCGCTCTTGCGGTCGAGCATCGGAATCTCGCCCATCTGCATCAGGTACATCCGCACCGGGTCGTCGATGGCCGCCGAGCCGCTGTCGTCGAACTCGCTGCGTTCGTGGTCATCGTGCTCGTCGCCGTGATGGTCGTCGTGGTCAATGCTCTTGACGCGGGAGGGGCGGGTCGCGGAGTCGCCAGCGGCCTTGGGGGTCGACTTGGCGGCGGCACTTTGTTGGCGAGGTTTACGCGACACGGCGACATTCTCCGAGAAGAGTGGGGCGTCCATTGCGATCGGAGGCGACAGAACGCAGAGCCCATGCCGGGGGGCGTTTGCTGGCGATAGGGGTGTCGCTAAGTCCTTGTCGTATTGAGGTTTATGGCGGGATTTCGTTTGCGAGGCCGCCGTGATCTGGGACGCGGCGTGGCGGTTTAGCCACGCGTGGGCGACGGTGATGTTGACTTCTCGCCACGTCGACGGCGCCCCGGTCGTGGGGCTTGCCGTTGCGAATGCCGGCCGCTTATGGTCACCTGCGGGAACGCTGCGAGCATCGGGCTGGCAGCTTGCGTGGCCGGCGCTTTTGGGCGCGGCGCTTTTCACGGCGAATCACTTCAACTCGCTGGCTCTCACGGAGCCGCAAAGCAGAAAATTGTCCGCAGACTCATGCGTTTCATTCGCCTGGCCGTTGCCGTCGACCGACCTGCCGTGGGGTTGGGGGAATTGATTGCCCGTAGCGACGTCGATTTGCTTCAACTGGACTATCGCCGGCCGCGGCGCACCCCGGCGGTTCGTCGCGAGCGCTTTCCCGAGTTCGCCGCGGGGTTTGTCGAGACGCTGGCGGGGTTGCAGCGAGAGTTCTTCCTGCAGAGCGACCTGACGCTCGCGGCGAGCGCCGGTTGGTCGAACTCCATGCTCTGTGTCGAGCAGGCGGCCGCGGCGCTATGCCAAGGGGGCAACGGCAACGTGCCGATCAGCGCCGTGCGCGGGTCGAACCTGCTGCCGATTCTGGAATTCATCGAGGGCAGCGGCGTGTCGCTGCGCCACGCGGTGACCGATCGCCCATTTCGCGAGTTGCGCGAACCGGTGGTCGCGGCCGACCTGGAGATTGGCGCCGGGCCGTTCGCCATGGCGCTGGCCGAAGGGGCGCGGGTTCTTGTCTCGGGTTGCTTCTGTCCGTCGGCGCCGGCGATTGCGGCGGCGGCGCAGGCTCACGGCTGGAGTTGGTCCGACTACGGTCGCTTGGCCGGGGTCGTGGCGGCCTCGCGCGGCGCACTGTGGCCTGCCGGCATGGAGCCGGCGGTCAACACGGGCGTCGAGAGGCATCCGGCGCGATTGCGGCCTGTCGTGGCGGAGGTCGACCAGCAGGGCGGCTTCACGCTCACCGGCCCCGCGGCAGGCGTCGAGCATGCGGCCAAGACGTTCGAACATTGGATTGCCGCTGGAGCGCCCCCTGGGGGAAAGTTTCGCTCTGCCGACGTCACGGGCTCCTTGGACGGAGTCCGCTGCGCGCCCGCCCACCAAGACCAGCTGGCCGTCTCGGGGGTGACAGGGACGGGGCCCAGCGACAAGTGGCGGCTGAATATTTACTACCAGCGCGGGTTCACTGCCGCGCTGCTCTTGGAAATCGAGTCGGAATCGGGTTTTCGCGCACCGGAGAACCTGACCGAAGCGCTGGAAGCCACGCTGTCGGCCGAAGCGGAGTCGAGCGACTCGGTCGATGTCGAACGGCTGCAATCGCAGCGCGACCCGGGCGATGCGCCGCGGTGGCTGTCGGTGACGTGCCACACCCGCAGCAAGGAAGCCTGCACGCGCGTGGTGGACGCCTGCTTGGCATTTGTGGCGCGGTACGATTCGCACCTTCACCTGGTCGGTTCATCGCCGACCGTGATGGTCGACTACGACATCTGGCCCGCCTGGGTCCCGCGCGACGCGGTCGACCTGGCGATCGACACCCGCACGGCGGACGAGTGGCGGTAGTTGGCGTTCAAATGGGGAATGGGGCATGGGGAACCGTGCTCCAGACTGAAAAAATTCGGTAGATTGAATGGGACCCATCGACCGTCGTATGTGTCTTATGCTCCCCCTTCCCCATTCCGCCTTCCCCCTTCTAATCCCATGTTCATGCAATCCGACGCCGTCGAAGTGAAGGTCACTGGGTCCGCGGGCACGATCGTGCTGAATCGGCCCGACTTTGGCAACGCGATGACGCGGTCGATGCTGGAGCAGTTTGCCGAGGCGCTGGACGACCTGTATCGCGAACGGCGGGTGCGCGCGATTGTCATCACCGGGGCCGGCGACGCGTTTTGCGAAGGCGCCGACCTGCTTGAGGTGCAAGCGTGCGGCGACGCGCCCGACGCCTACGCCCAATGGGGGCAGGACGCCGAGCTATGGCGCGAGACGATTGTCCGCATGCTGGAAGTGACCAAGCCGATTGTCGCGGCGGTCAACGGGCCGGCGCTTGGGCATGGGGCGGCGCTGGTCGCAGCGGCCGATATCGCCGTGGCCGACGCGGGCGCCACGTTCGGGTTGCCGGACGTGCGCCGGGGGTTGGTCGCGGGATTGGCGGGGCCGCTGTTGTGCTTTCGCCTTGGCGCCGGGCAGGCGGCGCGACTGCTGCTCACCTCCCAGGCGATCGACGCCGAGGAAGCCCGCCGAATTGGCGTGTTCCACGAAGTCGTGCCCGCCGAGAAGGCGTGGGCCAGGGCGATGGAAATCGTCGAGCACTGCGCCGCAGGCGCCCCCGAGGCGATTCAGCTGACCAAGCGGCTGCTCAACGAGACCGTCGCCGAACAGCTGCTCACGCAACTCACCTCCGGCTCGGCGTTGGCCGCCACGGCGCATACCACCGCGGCGGCGGAGGAGGGCATCGCCGCCTTTCTCGACGGCCGTTCGCCCGAGTGGAAGTAAGCGGCGCCGGGGTTGTGACAAGGTTGCCGGCCGGTGCGGACTGCCGCGACGACCTGGGCAAAAACTGCCAACGACTTGCTCGATTTTGGCAACGGTTGCCGATGCTGCCGAATCGAGCGCTGCGTTGCGGGCGCCCTTGTGTCGCCCTTATTGCATTTGGCGGCCGATTTTGCGTACCGATGCCATCTGGCTGTCGACCCAGTTCAGCGCTGTTTCTTACAATTCACGAACGCCGGCGCCACAAGGATGACAACTCGATCTTGTTGCGCCGCCGTGTTCCTTGTCGGCAACTTCTCTGGCTGCTAGCAGACCGCCTGCTGCGGCTTGTGTCTCATTCGTTTGCTTGGGGAAAGCGTCCTATGATCCGTCGCCACATTGCCCTCGTTCGACGCCCGCACCGAGCCGCGCCGTGGCGCGGCTTCACATTGGTGGAACTGTTGGTGGTGATCGCCATCATCGGCGTGCTGGTCGCCCTGCTGCTGCCGGCAATTCAAGCCGCCCGCGAGGCGGCGCGGCGTATGCAGTGCGGGAACAACCTCAAGCAGATTGGGTTGGCGATGCAGAATCACCTTTCCGCCCAGAAAGAGTTTCCTGCAGGGAATATCATGAAGGGCAACATTGGTACGGTCACGGAGGTCTTTACGGGATGGCCCGTCGAGATCATGCCGTTCGCTGAAAACAAGAATCTGCAGGCGATGTACGATCCTCACGTGGACGTCATGCAACCGCAATACCAGCAGTTCCGAGAAACTCAGATTCCAATGTACTCATGTCCCTCTGATAGTGACTTCGTGATCATCGCGCCGGACAGCGGACCTGCTGCGCCGAATAAAAAGAACATTCCCTTTGGCACCGGGTCGTATCGGGGCAATGCCGGCACTGCAAAGGATGGAGCGGCGACGTGGTACCTAGGCGAAGATATCAGCGACGCCGAGCTTGACCTGCGCGGCCCCCTGCACGCCGTTGTGGATTCGAAAGCCAACTGGAATCCCACAGCAGGCGCCGACAAGACGCTTGCCTCGTTGCGTCCGGAGTCCGATCGCACCATCGTTGACGGAATGTCGAATACGATTCTTGCCGGAGAATCAACGAACGTCTACGAACCTCGCCGTACGTTTTGGGCGTATGCGTCTTGGGGAAACTATATCCTGTCGCAGGCGTGGCAGGTCCAAGGCGGCGGAGGCGGTGGAAGAAGCGGTGGCGGCGGAACCTACACCGACGTGAATGCCATTTTTAATGGCGATTGGGATAAGTGTAGCAAGGATCCAACGGCCAGAGGCGTTCAGTCAAACCGTGCGTGTATGTCCGGGTGGTTTAGCGGGCATCCCAGTGGCATGAACTTGGTAATGTGCGACGGATCGACGCACTTCATCTCATTTGACCTTGATAATGGCGTGTTCGCGGCCCTATGCGCCATAGCGGACGGTCAGGTTGTCGACAGCCCCTTCTAATGCCTGCGCAGCGCTCCCTTGCGCATGCAGCTGTCCAGCCGCCGTCTTTCCGAGGCCAATTGTGGCCGCGAGGCGAGTGCAAGCCGCGGATTTCACCATGCAACGGTCACGCCGCTAAGCGTTCTCGCCCGCGGTGCGGTCGATTTCCAAAATTCTTGGCAAAAGCATTTGCCTACCCCGCGTTTGCGACCTATCTATTTTGATAGCGAAGCTGACTGCGTGTCGGCACGCCACTTTTCAGCGACTCTCATCTGTTGCGCGTGAGCGCACCCGCCTCGATTCCTGCCTTGGTCTTGTTGTGCGCCGACGCGAATGACGCGGCGTGCGCAGCTCATCCGTCTACTCTGTTTGTTCCTGTTTCTGAGCGAACGTTCGCTCGCACCACTCGCGTCGGCGCGGACTTTGTTCCGCGCCGCGCTTTCCTTTTGGGTCCCGGGGGATAGGTCCGACATTTTCCAGCGAATGGCGCCCTCCATCGTCGGCGTCGGGCTTATCCCCTTTTTACTTTTTCGATTTCTGTCTCTTGCATCTTCCGTCGGCGTTCGCGCCGGCGGCGCCCCATCCCTACCGATGGTGTCAGCCCCGCCCCTTGACCGCGCGGGAGTTGGCGGCGGGATCCGAGTCCCCGTCCGCCCGACTCCCGCTCGGGCGAGTGCGGGGCTGATTGCGTTGGCGAACTGGGCGCAGAGAGACGCCTATCGGGTTGACCTGGAGACTGCCTCCGACCCCGTCGCGATTGGGCGCGCCATCGCGTCGAGTGACTGGGGACGACCAACGGGAGCCCCCAGATGAAGCGCAGCCCTGCGTAGCGCACTGGGGGCTGCGCTTCGCTCCGTCC
>JAGQOU010000062.1 GCA_020427145.1 Planctomycetales bacterium
GATATTCAAGACAGTCGCTCCCGGGGTGTCGAACGCTCCTTGGCGGGGCTTTCAAGCACCGCTGCCGGAGGGCAGCGCGCCCCCGGCTCGCCGGCAGCCGAGTTCGGACGCGGAGCGTCCAATCGCTATCCCTCGCCCGGCCCGACGGTGCCGCCTGTGAATTTCTCGTCTTCCGCCGCGTGGCCCGTCAGGACTTCGGCTTTATAGCCCCCCTTCGTGCGGAAGTATGCAATCAGTCCCACGTAGCAGACGAACATGATCGCCGGCAGCACGGCAATCTTGGCCAGGGCATGCTGTTTGGTCGTGCGTTCCAATGCAGCCAGTTGTTCGCGTTGCTGCTCATCGAGCGAGTCGAATTTGGTCTTGTCGATGTACTCGTACGTGGAGAACAGTCCCGATTTCCTCGCCGCCACCGTCTGGTGAACCTCGGGCGACTGCTCCTCGACGATCTGATTGAAATCGGCGTCCTGAATCGTACCGATGTACGGCCCGCCGAGCGTTCCGACCGCGATCATGCCGACGCCGGTGACGGCATTGAGCAGCAGGGCTCCGCCGCGCGGGTATTGTTCCGAAACGACGCCGAGGGTCGTCGGCCAGAAGAAGGTCTTGCCGACTCCATAAAGCGTTGCGGCGAGGAACAAGACGCCGGCGCCCGTGCCGGCGTTCCCCAGCCAAATGAGCCCCACGACGGCCAACGCCGACGAAGCGGCGAGCAACCCCAGCGGCGAGATGCGATGCACGATTGGCCCCGCGAAGAATCGCAGGACGAACATGATGGCCGACGTGTAGACGATGAACCACGTGCCCATGGTTTTGTTCTGCAGGACCGAACCCATGATGTCCTGGATCCAGCCGTCAGTTCCAAGCTCCGTCGTGGCGAGCAGGAACATTAACAAGAGGATGAATACGAACATCGGGCGGCCAAAGGCGCCGCGGACTTTGATGCCGAAGAGGGCCGCTGGGAGAATCGCAATGCCGAGCGCCACTCGCCAGTCGACTGGCTGGATGTTCAATACGGTCAGCACCTGACTGACGCCCATGACGATCAGAAAGGAGACGATATAAGCGCTTCCCCAGCCGAACTCTTTGAGCATGTCGTCGAACGACACGCCGGCCTCGACGCGTTCCTGCGTGGGGAAACGAACTCCCCGTAGCAGAAAACCATAGACGAGTATAGGCAACAGCAGGATCGCCATCTGCCACTGCCAGATCTTGCCCGGCAGCGATGCGCCGACGCTATCTCCCATCGTCGTGACCAGGATCGAGAGCAGCCCCCCGAGCACCAGTCCTCCCGGCCAACCTGCGTGCAGCACGTTGAGCCATTTCGTCTTGTTATCTTTGTAGATTGTGGCGACCACCGGGTTGATGACCGATTCCACAACGCCGTTGGAGAGAGCGTACAAGAACGTAGCGAGATACAGCGTCAGGAAGTTGGGGGCGAAGATCGTCAACACCGTCGAGACGATATGGCCGACAAACGCGAAGACCATCGCCGTGCCGTAGCCGATGCGGTCGACGATGAGGCTGAACAGGATGATCGAGATCGCGAAGGGATAAACGCCCACGCCGTTGATGATTCCCTTCTGCTCTTCGGTCAAACCGAATTGAGCTTCCCAATCGCCCAGCACGGCGCCACGGACGGCAAATCCGAACGACGTCGCCGCCAGTCCGATGAAGCAGCCCAGAAAGAGTCGGCGATTCTTGTCTGATGTCATCTGGCGGTCCGGAAACGCGTGCAAGGCGAGAGAAGCGAAGAGAGTCAGCGAGCGCCGCTCGAATCCGCGGTCCGGGCTTCGACGCAGCTGCTACAGCAAGGTGATAGCACTTCGCCCGACGTTCGTTAAGGGGCAATTCACTTGCGACTCTGCGATCAAGGCGGCTAGGCAGCTTGGCAAGCACCCCGGCAGTCGCCGAGTCGCGATTGGTGCGTCGCCGTGAAGTTCGAGCGAGGCTTTTCCCGCTAGCGGCGACGCCGCGCCAACATTCCGCCCGCCAGTAAAGCGAGCAGGAGGGCTGTCGGTTCGGGGGCAGTGTTTGCAACGGGCGCCACGAGGCCGGTCGTCCCGAATTGCTCGGACCACACGTTGAGGTCTGTGGCGTCGACGTTGCCGTCGCCGTTCGCATCGCCATCGCCGAGCGTCGCCGTACCGGTCGTCCCGAATCCGCGTTGCCAAGTCAGGAAGTCAGCGCCGTCGACGTTTCCGTCGTCGTTGAAGTCGGCCGACGCGGTTGTCGTCGGCAGCACATCGAAGGAGAACCCGGCGATTCCCGAGTTGCCAAAGGAACCCGCGCCAGCCATCGCGCCGAGCACAAAGCTATCGCCTGGCTGGGCGCCAATGATGTCGAAGAAGTGCATGTCGAAATGCCGGTCCTTGAGCTCGCCGCTGAGCGTCCCGGAGCCGACAGGGCTGCCAACCGGGGTCGTGCCGTTGAATTGTTGCAGGAACACTTCGGCTGGCGTGAAATTTGCATTGTCATTTCCGTCGGTCATGACGCCAACGCGAAAGGCGGCCGGCACGTCCGCGCCGACGGTGAATCCCCAGCGTGCCGCCGGCGTGACTGCAGGATCGTTACCCAGAATGTCGCGTCCATCGAGAAAGCCGATCTTGACATAGGGATTTTGCCCTGTGTTGTTGCCAGCTGCCGCCTGTGGATAATTGACGCCGTCAAACGTCCACTGCCGCGTTCCGTCGGCCATCAGTCGCGGATCGTCGATGAGCGAGTACGCAAACCCGCCGGCCATTCGCTCGGCGAGGATCTGAGATTCTGACACCCAGGCCGGGAGGTCGATCAGGTTCGGAAACAACGGGTCGTCGCCGTACGGGTCGAGGTTCGGGTCGGAGATGCCGTCGTTAGCGGTCGGGTAGGCGAAACGCGTCGCGAACAACGCGTAACCGGACGTGCCGTAAAACTGATCCGGGTAGGCGTTGCCGACGGCGTACACGTTGTCGGAAGTCGAAGTGCGCCAGTAGGCGGTGACATACGGCAGACCTCCGCCAGGAAAGAAGCCATTGTCAAGATTGGCTTGCGAACCTGCGAACTGAAGCGTGACGCCCACCGCCGCATGGGGGACGGCGAATGCACTGGCAATGAAAAATACTCGAACGAGTTGTCTGGAGCTGAGATTCATGACGATTCGCGCCTTAGTAGGGTTCAACCGCTCGACTTGATTTCGAGAGGATTCTGATTCACGTCACATCGCTCCGTTGATCTCGTTTCACACGAGGTCGATCATGGCGATGTCGGCAAGGTCTGCGTGAACTGGCTATCGACGATCACGACTGCGGGCGTCGAATTCCGACCCAATGCCAATCTTAGTTGGAAGTTAAGTGGAAGTCTTTTTCAACACGGTCCGCTGGTTCAATCGTCGCTTTGAGTTGCGAGCTAGTGTTGTATTTCAAGGGGATGAATTGAACGACGATATCCAACGAGTCGGCGTCTTGGAGAAATGCGTCGGTTTGCGCTGATTTGCCTGTCGCTCGGTTTCCCGTGATGCGAACGATGTATTCGCCGGGGACGAGACCGTATTCCACGGGAAGCGAGTATTTACCGCCGGTGATCGGAGCGAACTCCATTTCTCCTGCGCCGAGTGGTTCGAACGCAATTTGGCCGTCCTCGACAGGCTCGCCGTCGTACGAGACGGCGCCGAAAACGGCCGCCCGTTCCACTTTCGATTCGCAGCCGGCCAAGGAGGCGACGAGGCAAAGCCAAAGTCCGAATGACTGCAACGTGTGGTCCGCCATGGTCTTAACTCTCATCGGCGTCGCCATGCGGTTGTCTCGTCAGTGGAGGACAAGTCAGTCGCGCGGGCTTCGATTACGATCCAAAGTTCATCGGCTCGGCGCCGGCCATCGTCGAAACGGCTCGCCAGACGCCAATGTCCACGTCGTCGCCGACGAAGACGACGCGCCCATCGCAAAATGCGACATTCGCTCCGCCGGCATGTTGGCTTCGCGTCGGTTGCGTCCACATGCCGCGCGCTGCGCGCCGTGCTTCCGAGCAGGGAGCCGAAGGATTGATGGTTCCGTCTCGATCGTCAGCCCCGTGGTCGTTTCCGCACCACTCCAGGTAGTCTTGCGAGCGAGCATTGGGGGGATTCTCGTGAGAGTACAGGCAGCTGCCGAGGAACAACACGCCGCGAGAATCTTCGCCAGGGTATTGCCGACACTCGGCCAACATGGCCGTGTTGCTTGTCCCGTCGAGGATCTCGCGGAGTTGGGTCCCTTTGTTCTGCTGCCCCCAGACCTTTTGGAACGGGCCCCGCTTGTCGATTCCGCCATTCGACGCCGTTTCGGCTTGCAAGCGGGCTTCGTAGGTGTTGCGGGTCGTTTTCTGCCACCAGCCCCACCAGCCTTGATTGGCCAAATAATTGCCATGGGCGAACCACTGCGCATCGCCAGTGTGGATCCCGCGCTGTTGGTCCGACGGACAGAGATAGACGTCCAATTGCGTGTAGGTCCAGGGCGCGTCAAGCGGCTGCGTTCGTCCCGCAAGCTCCCACGGACGGTACGAGGGGATCGTAAAGTCGATCTGCCCAAAGGCGTTAGCCTGTTCCAGGTACGGCAGCACGTACGATGCCCAGGTGTGAAAGACGTCGACCGAGTCGCCCGGGCCGCCGTCGATCGATGTAAAGCCAGCCGGGAGTCGCTTCACGCTGCTCTCATGGTTCTGGCAGGCGATCGCAATCTGTCGCAAGTTGTTTTGGCACGAACTCCGCCGCGCTGCTTCTCGCGCCGCTTGGATTGCAGGCAACAGCAGCGCCACGAGCACGCCGATGATTGCGATCACGACCAGCAACTCCACGAGTGTGAAAGCTGCGCGTGATATGGGTTGCGGTGATCTATCCATCTTGGTTGCCTCAGTGTTCCTTCGTCTCGATCTCTTGACGTTCTCGCCTCAGGCTGACGCTGTCGGGCTTTCCGTCGCCGAGCCCTGGCGTGGCAAGATTGAACGTGCCGGCCGATCCTCTCTTTGCCGCACGGGGCTCCCGTGCGACCAGGGGCGTCGCCCCCGGCCGTCACGGGATCCCCGCTGCATCTTCTACAGGTGCAATGGCGAACTTCTAACGGAGGCGCCGACGAAACCCGGCCAGGGCCCCCAAAGCCGTCAATGCGATTCCGATCGACGCCGGTTCGGGGATGACGTCGAACGTCACGGCCGAAATGGCCCCGAAACCGCCGCTGGCGGCGCGCGCCATGATGGCGAACGAATCGCCAGGCTGGGCGCCGACAATGTCAAACGTGTGGATGTCGATGAAACGATCGCGGGTGACCGTGCCGCTCGTGACCGAGCCCACCACGGATGGCGTTGGCGAACCACTCACCTCCGCGAGCACGACTTCGGACGCCGCCCACTGGGTCGCGTCGAGTCCGTCGGTCATCACGCCGACGCGGATGACCGCGGGGGCGTTGGCGCCAACGGTAAACGCCCAGCGTCCCGCCGGCGTCGATTGGGGGTTGTTGCCGAAAATGTCGTTGCCGTCGAGGATGCCAATCTTCACGTAGGGAACTTGGCCGTTCACCGGGGGCGCCAGCGACTGTCCCCAGTTGTAGTTCCGGGGTCCGTTGGTCAGCGTGGGATCGTCAACGAGGGCATAGCCCCATCCACCCACCTTATTCGTTGTCAGGTTTTGCGTGCCCGCAATCCAGTTCGGCGTGCTGATCAAGTTGGGATAGGTCGAGCTAGCAAACGGTACGCTGCTACCACAGCAGCCGGCGTTAGGATAGTTGAACTGCGTGGCGAACATCGCGTAGCCTGCAGTTCCGTAGACGTCGTTGCCATCGATGTCGAACGCCTTTGCGGCATCGCTGCTGCGCCACGGGGCCACGACGTAGGGAGCCGTGCCACCAGGATAAAACGTGCCGCCAATGTCGTAGTCGGTCCCGACATAGCTGTAGCTGACCGCTTCGACGCGGCCGGCCGCCACGATCGCCGCAAGAGCCAGCAGTAAAGTACTTGCCCATCGTTTCATGAGACCCCTCCAAAAAATGACGTTTCAAGAGATGCAAAAAAGAACACACTGAAGAGCAGCTGCGATCGCCCCCGCGAAATTCGGATGAGCGTGCCCATTGGCGAAAACCGGGACCTGAACGAAGTCCCGCCAACCAATAAGCCCTCGTAGGCAACCGTTCCGGCAAATCGGTTCGCGGCTATCGAAAAGACTTGAGGCCGCATTGGTCGAGCGCTCAGGGCCGTGCCCGACGCAATTACCGCCTCAGTTGATATTCAACCAATTCCTCAATGCCGTCAATTTAAAATCACCGCTGAAATGGCGTGTGAAATTACACAGCCGCATGTGAAAATGGCGGTCTCGACCGGAGTGACTTTCTTGGAGAACAGAGGGCCAACGAGGCCCTGGATCGCCGCGTCGATTCGTAGGCAGCTGAAGATGCGATCGGTTTCCGCGAGCGGGCCCCGACGTGCCGCGGGAGTATTCTCGACACAAAGCTGGGCCCCTGCCTGGCGGCGCCTGGAGACGGGGCGAGCCTACGGTGCGGCAGTGCGCACAGAGCCCGGCCGTCCTAATCGGCGAAAAGACTGTGCTGAGCCTTCAGGGACTGATAGCCCGAGTCCTTGCGGAATTCGCGTGGCGACATACCGCTTTGCTTCTTAAACGCCACCGACAGGTAGTCGGCGTGAGCGAATCCCGTCTTGCGAGCGATCTCGTCTAGCGACAGGTCTGTCTCTCGTAGCAATCGGCAGACGCGCTCCATTCGAATGCGGGTAATTTCGGCATGGGGCGTTCGTCGCACCAGTTTCTGAAAGCGGTGTTCCAGCATCCGCCGTGACAAGGGAACCACCTTCAGCACGTCCGCGACCGTGATGCCCTGGCAAGCATGTTCGCGAATGAACCGCAATGCCGCCGCGATGAATTCGTCGTCAATCGCGTAGACGTCGCTGGACTGTCTGGTGGCGATGCCAATCGGGGTCACAAGGGTGGCTCGGTTGGTGATCGGATCGCCGTGCATCATCCGATCCAAGAGTTCCGCGGCCATATAGCCGGTCCGGTGCGTGTCGGGAATGACGCTGGATAGGGGAGGGGTGCATAACTCACAAAGCCGGGCGTCGTTATCCACTCCCACCACCGCGACCTGCTCCGGAACCGCAACGTCAAGTTCCCGGCACACGTCCAGCAATTGCTGTCCCTTGAAGTCGTAGCAGGCGACAATTCCGACTGGTTTGGGCAGTTTTTGCACCCAAGCCATCAAGCGTCGTCTCTCGCGCGTCCAAGAGTATCCTTTCTGGTTCCGCGACAGTCCGCGGAATACGTGGCAGACGCAATTCGACTTGGCGGCGAACTCAAGGAAGTTCTCTTCTCGCCACTGCGACCAGTTGAAGATCGGTTCACCGCAAAACGCGAGATTTTCGAAGCCGCGATCGATCAGGTGACTGGCTGCAATTCGAGAGATTTCACGGTCGTCAGTTTCCACCCAGGGCAGGCTTTTCACCATCCGGGCGGCGCTCACGTCGACCGTGGGGATGTCAAGCCGCTGTACGGCCGCGGCGATCTGGGGAGTCTCGATGCGGGCAATGACGCCGTCGCCAGACCAGTTCTTGAGCCACACCGGAGGTCGGGCGCCGCGGTCTTGCTCTGCGACGTAAATCGACCAGAGCTCGTGCTCGCGTTGGTAGGCGATAATTCCGTCCAACAAACCGCGGGCGTACGCGTTGGAGGTTTCGACCAGCAGGGCGACGGATCGGCGTTGCATCAGAACGACGTCGTGGGAGAAGAGGCTCGCGGAAACGCTTGCTGCGGGTTAGCGTAGCCGGGAGCGAGAGCGAGACAAGACCATGTGAAAAAAGACGGTTATTGTGCGCTATTCATCATTCTAGCTTATGCGGGGACAGCTAGAATGCAACATGTGCGGCGATCTCACGGCTCGCCGCGACGACGTCCGCTCCGTCGCGACGCGTGCGTTTCGGCAAACGCGGATGGCCTGTTCTTGACGCTTTCTTCTCTTGGGCTCGGCGACTGTCATGGAATCTCAAAAGCTCAACGCCGCGATTGTCGGACTTGGATTCGGCGCCGAATTCATCCCAATCTACCAGCGGCATCGCGATGTAAATATTCACGCGGTGTGTCGCCGCAATGAGAGCGAACTCCACAAAATCGGCGACGCGTTCGGCGTCGCCAACCGCTACACGAACTACCGCGACGTGCTCGCTGATCCCCAGGTCGATTTCGTCCACATCAACAGTCCGATTCCCGATCACGCCTGGATGAGCATCGAGGCCTTGCGGGCCGGCAAGCACGTCATGTGTACGGTGCCGATGGCGACGACGATCGACGAGTGTCGGCAGATTTGCCAACTCGTCGGGGAAACGGGCCTGAAATACATGATGGCCGAGACCGTGGTTTACAGCCGCGAGTTCCTCTTCATCAAGGACATGTACCAGCGGGGCGAGTTTGGCAAGATCCAGTATTTGCAGGCCTCCCATCCCCAGGACATGGACGGCTGGCCCGCTTACTGGGAGCGGATGATTCCGATGCACTACGCGACGCACGTGGTGAGCCCCGTGCTGGGGCTCATGGACAGCCGCGCCGATTACGTGTCCTGTTTCGGTTCCGGCGCCGTGCGAGACGATATCCGCGAGAAGTCGGGCAATCCGTTCGCAGTCCAGTCGTGCCACATCAAGCTTGCCGACAGCGACGTCGCGGCCCACGTTTGGCGGTTCTTGTATGACACGGCCCGACAATATCGAGAGAGTTTCGACGTCTACGGTTCGGAGAAGTCGTTTGAATGGACCCTCGTCGAGGGAGAATCGCACGTCCTGCACACGGCGAAGCGTCCGGAGCACGAGATTCCCGAGAGAATCGAAATCCCCGACTTTGCCCATTTGTTGCCGGAAGAGATTCAACCGTTCACCCGTTCGATCGTTGACGCCGATCACCTTTCATTTCTCCAGGGCGCCGGGCACGGCGGGTCGCATCCGCACCTCGTCAATGAGTTTGTTTCAGCGGTGAGAGACGACCGCGAGCCGTGGCCGAACGCGACGACCAGCGCCAACTGGACGTGTGTTGGGATCCTGGCCCATGAGTCGGCCATGCAGGGCGGAGCGATCATAGGGTTGCCGGAATTCACGAAGGCGCCATCCTTTCGGTATGATGGCGCTGAAGGGGTTGGCGCCCCGCGCGTCTCCACAGGGGACAGGGTTCACAGCCCTCGCACTGTCCGACTCTCCGACTGATCCACGCCTGAGTGACGCCGCAGGCAGCCAGGGATTCCACTCCATGATCGCTTATCGTTTCGTCGCGGCAGTCGCCCTTGCCGCGACGGTCGCGGGTTCTACCTGGGCCGACGCTCCGTCTCGGATTCACACGTTCAAACGCGTGCAACTCTCGCCGGAGTTTGTCGCCGAGGGCGCCGCTGTCGGGGACCTCAACGGAGACGGTCGCCTCGACCTGGTTGCCGGGCCGTATTGGTATCCGGGGCCTGAGTATCTCGAACGGCACGAGATCTATCCGCCCAAGTCGTTCGATATCAACGGCTACTCGGACAACTTTGTCGCGCACGTCGCCGACTTCAATGCTGACGGTCGGCAGGACGTGTTCGTTGTCGGGTTTCCCGGCGAGGAGGCGGCGTGGTTCGAGAATCCTGGCGATGCGGGCGGTTCGTGGCCGCGGCACATGGCTCTCGGCGTCGTCGACAATGAGTCGCCGCTGTTGTGCAATCTGACCGGCGACGGCCTGCCGGAGTTGGTATGCATGTCTCAGGGGCGGCTCGGATACGCGGAGATCAACGCCGATCAACCGGGCGAACCGTGGATCTTCCATCCCGTTTCGCCCGATCGAGGATACGGTCGTTTCACTCACGGCTTGGGGGCGGGCGACGTCAACGGCGACGGGCGTCTCGACTTCCTCGAAACGGACGGCTGGTGGGAACAGCCAGCCGACTTGTCCGCGGGAGGCGCGTGGGAGTTTCACGCGGTGAAGTTCGCCGACGCTGGCGGCGCTCAAATGTTTGCTTACGACGTCGATGGCGACGGCGACAACGACGTCATCTCGAGTCGCAACGCCCATGCGTACGGTTTGGCATGGTACGAGCAGGTTGCCGAGAATGGCGAAATCAAGTTTCTGCCGCACTTGATCATGGGTGAGACGCCGGCCGAGAACCGTTACGGCGTCGCCTTTTCCGAACTCCATGCGTTGGAATTGGCCGACGTCGACGGCGACGGGATCCGCGATATCGTTACCGGCAAGCGCTTCTGGGCGCACCAGGAGCATGACCCGGGGGCGCTTGACCCGGCCGTGCTGTACTGGTTCCAAACGGTTCGCGGGCCCGAGGGCGTCGACTTCGTGCCCCATCAAATCGATGTCAACTCCGGCGTGGGAACGCAATTCACGGTGGTCGACGTCGACGACGACAACTTGCCGGACGTGTTCACGAGCAGCAAGAAAGGGACCTTTCTCCAACGACACTATGTTCGCGAAGTCACCTCGGAGCAGTGGAAGGCAGCGCAGCCTCAACCGACGAAAGTCGCCCCGTCGCCGGAGCCCTCGGAATTCGGCGCGCTGGCCGCTGACGGCCGTTGGCTGAACCTTGATTTTGAGAAGGGCGATTTGACGGATTGGACGGCGACCGGAGATGCGTTTCAAGGTCAGCCCGTCTGGGGCGATACGGTTCACTCGCGTCGTAGCGACAGCATGAGCGGGCATAGCGGCGATCGCTGGATCGGCACCTATGAAGTTGCCGGCGACAAGCCGCAAGGAACGCTCACATCCGCGGCGTTTGAGATCACGCACCCCTTTGTCAGTTTTTACGTTGGCGGCGGGGCGTCGACTGCGACTCGCGTTGAGTTGGTCAACGAGCAGACCGGCGAAGTGCTGCTCAGCGCCAGCGGCCACGACGCAGAGCAAATGCGTCCCGTTTCGTTTGACGTGTCCAAACACGTTGGCGAGACGGTCGTGCTGCGGATTATTGATGAGAACAGCGGCCCCTGGGGGCATATCAACTTCGATCAGTTTCGCTTCCACGAGTCCAAACCTCAGATTTCGGCGTTGAAATCGAGGATCCTGCAACTCGATGAGTACCCCTTCGCCGGGCTGGCGGCCGAGAAGGCCGCGGCCGCGATGAAATTGCCGGAGGGATTCACCGCGTCGGTGTTCGCTGCGGAGCCGGACGTCAAACAACCGATCGCGATGGCGCTCGACGATCGGGGACGGGTTTGGATTGCCGAGGCGTACGAGTACCCGCAACGCGCGCCGGAAGGGCAAGGCCGCGATCGCATTCTTATCTTCGCCGATCATGACGGAGACGGCCGATTCGACGAGCGAAAGGTGTTCGCCGAGGGGTTGAACCTGGTGAGTGGCCTTGAGGTCGGTTTCGGCGGGGTGTGGGTCGGCGCTGCGCCTTATCTGCAATTCATCCCCGACCGCAACGGCGACGACGTCCCCGACGGTCCGCCGGAGATCCTGCTGGACGGCTGGGGCTACCACGACACTCACGAAACGCTCAACGCGTTCACGTGGGGACCCGATGGATGGCTCTATGGTTGCCACGGCGTCTTCACGCACTCGCTGGTCGGCAAGCCGGGCGCGGCGGCGAGCGAGAGAACGCCGCTCAACGCAGCCATCTGGCGATACCACCCGACGCGACATGTGTTCGAGGTGTTTGCCAACGGCACGAGCAATCCGTGGGGCGTTGACTTCACGGAACGCGGTGAGGCCGTTTGCACCGCGTGCGTCATTCCTCACTTGTTTCACATCATTCAAGGCGCTCGCTACCACCGGCAGGCGGGGGCTCATTTCAATCCGTACACGTTCGACGACATCAAGACCATTGCCGATCACCGCCATTACTTGGGCGATACACCTCACAGCGGCAACGAGAAGTCGGACAGTGCGGGCGGGGGGCACGCGCACGCCGGCGCCATGATTTACCTCGGCGGCGCCTGGCCCGAAAAGTACCGCGGCCAGATCTTTATGAACAACATTCACGGCCAGCGGCTCAACATGGATGTGCTCGAACCGCAGGGTTCGGGGCTGGTGGGGCGCCACGGGCCTGACTTCCTGCTGACGCAGGATCGGGCGTCGCAGATGCTCAATTTCCGCTACGGACCGGACGGGCAAGTGTTCGTGATCGATTGGTACGACATGCAGGCCTGCCACGACGGCAATGCCGATGCGCATGATCGCAGCAACGGCCGCATCTACAAGATTCAATACGGTCGCCAGGAATCGCCGACGGTTGATTTGGCCAAACGAAGCGACGATGAACTCGTCGAAGAAGTTCTTAATCCCAACGATTGGTACGTCCGCCACGCGCGCCGATTGCTTCAAGAACGCGCGGTCATCGGGGCGATCGCCGAATCGGCCGTGGCGCGACTACGCAGTCTGGCCGTCGACCATGCGGATGAGACGCGCCGCTTGCGGGCGCTGTGGGCGCTGCATGTGACGAATAATTTGGATGCGGAGCTGATCGCCGGGCGTCTCGGCGACGCCAGTCCTTACGTGCGGGCATGGACGATTCAACTCGCCCTGGATCGGCCCACGGTGGAGGCGGCGGCTTTGTTGCCGCAACTCGTCGCGCTGGCCGAGAGCGACCCTTCGCCGACCGTGCGATTGGCGCTCGCCTCGGCATTGCAGCGAGTACCGCTCCAGGACCGGTGGGAGATGCTCGACGCCTTGCTTGCCCGCGGCGAGGACGCCGCCGACCATAATCTCCCGCTCATGTATTGGTATGCTGCGGAACCGCTGGCAGCGGTCGACCCGTCGCGCGCGCTGCACCTCGCGATGAAGCATGCCGACGCAATGCCCCGCGTGCGGGGGTTTATGATCCAACGGATCGGGGCTATCGACTCGGACGAAGCCCGCGAGGTGCTGATCAAAGCCTTGGCTGACGCCCCCAACCGGGACGCGCAACTGGTGATTTTCGAGGGACTGCGGGCGGCGCTCAAAGGGCGACGGAACATCGCCGCCCCTGCCGGATGGAAAGCGACCTACCAGAAGCTCGCCGCCGCCGACGAAGTCGTGCGAAACCAGGCAACGGCTTTGGGAGTCACGTTCGGAGACGCCCAGGCGATGCAAGACTTCCGCGAGCTTGTCATATCTACTGACGCCAGCCTTGACGCGCGCCGGAATGCCATTGAATCGTTGCTTGAGGCGAATGACCCCGCGTTGGTCGCGACGTTGTATGACCTGCTGTCCGATTCCGAATTGCGAGCCGTTGCGATCACCGGCTTGGCGCGCTACGACTCCGCGGAGACGCCTGAAAGGTTGCTGGCCGTTTACGAGTCGCTGCCACTTGCGGAGAAGCGCCAGGCTCTAGCGACGCTGACCTCACGGCCTCCCTACGGGATGGCCCTCCTGGAAGCGATCGCCGAGGGGCGAGTTCCCCGAATCGATCTCTCGGCGGATCTTGCACGGCAACTCGTCAACCTGCAGAACGACGAGGTCGCCGCAAAGCTCACGGAAGTCTGGGGCAGCATCAGGACGTCGCCCGAAGATAAGCTGGCCCAGATCGATCGTTACCGTCAGATGGTCACGTCCGCAGCGACGGACGAAGCCGACCCCATTGTGGGGCGGGCCGTTTTTACTCGCACATGCCAAGCCTGCCACACGCTGTACGGCGTTGGCAACACGATCGGTCCCGACCTCACGGGGTCGAACCGCTCGAATCTCGACTACTTGCTCGACAACATCGTGGATCCCAGTGCGCTGATCAGCAAGGAATACCAGACGACGGTCATTTTGACGGATAGCGGGCGGGTGTTCAGCGGGGTCGTCTCCGCCGAAGACGATCATTCCGTTTCGCTGAAGAACGCGACCGAATCGATCGTCATCCCCAAAGAGGAGATCGACGAGCGTTCGCTAAGCGAGCTGTCGCTGATGCCGGAGAACCAGCTGCAGCAGTTTACGCCCGCGGAAGTCGTTGCGCTGATCGCGTACCTGCGGGGCCGGTCGCAGGCCCCCCTGTTGATGACGGCCGACGGGGCGCCGCCGTTGTTCAACGAAACGGACCTCGCCGGTTGGCATGGCGACGAAACGCTTTGGTCGGTCGAAGACGGCGAGATCGTCGGGCGCAGCTCGACTGTCCTTGATCGCAATGCGTTTCTGGTGAGCGAGTTGGCCGCCGATGACTTTGAATTGACGCTGGATGTGAAACTCGTCAACGACGTCGGCAATAGCGGTATTCAGTTCCGCAGCCGCCAGACAGATGACGGCGACATGGCGGGGGACCAGGCTGACATCGGCCCTGGTTGGTGGGGCAAGCTCTACGAAGAGCACGGCCGCGAATTGCTGTGGCCGAAATCCGGCGAAGATTGCGTGCGACGAGGCGAGTGGAATACGTACGTCATCCGCGCCGAAGGAAGCCGCATCCGCACGTGGATCAACGACCAACTGTGCGTCGATCTCGACGATCCTGCGGGACAGCGTCGAGGCGTGTTCGCCCTCCAGCTCCACGCGGGCGAGCCGACCGAGGTGCGCTTTCGGAATCTCTCGCTGAAGGCGATTTCGTCGGAATAGAGCACCGCCCGTGGCCCCCGATCGGCCCAGAGTGGCGATCGACTTCACCTGGGGCAGCGCCCGCTCTGGCGCCCTGAACAGGTCGTCGTGCGACGACGCGGTTCGAACGGTTTTGTACGACATCAACCCTGACGTGCATCGTCTCAACGGAGTTCGCTACAATGGCGAAACGGCTCCGTCACAAGCGGTGGCTGATCACCTCTCGAACCATCAGCGAATCGCAAACCGAGGCGCTTTCAATGTGCATGTGGGCACGTCCCGTAATCCTGGGCTGGAGCATATGCGTGTGGTTGTGTTCCGCGTCGACGTTGCACGCCCAGGCCTTGATCGTGGCTCACCGAGGCGCGTCGCGCGATGCGCCGGAAAATACGCTCGCCAGCTTCACCCTGGCGTGGGAACAGCAAGCCGACGCGATCGAAGGAGACTTCTACCTTACCCGCGACCGACGGATTGTCTGCATCCATGACGCGACGACCGAACGGGTTTCCTCGGTCAACCTGCCTGTTGCCCAATGCACGCTGGACGATCTGCGGCAATTGGACGTTGGCAGCTGGAAGGCGGCCGGGTTCGCTGGAGCGAAGATTCCCACCTTGCCCGAGGTGTTGGACTGTGTGCCCAAGAGCAAGCAGGTATTTATCGAGATCAAGTGCGGCCCGGAGATCATTCCAACGCTGCAGACTGATCTGCAAGCGTCCTCATTACAGCCGGACCAAACCGCCATCATTTCCTTCAATGCGGAAGTGATCGAGGCCGCTAAACGAGCCATGCCCGAGCGACCGGCATACTGGCTTGTCAAGTTTGACAAGGACGAATCGACCGGTCGTTGGCTACCGACCTGCGACAAAGTGATCCATACAGCGAGTCGAATTGGCGCCGACGGGGTCGATTTGGCGGGTGACGTCGAAGCCGTCGATCAGGCGTTCGTCTCCCGCTGCGGTCAAGCGGGTTTGAGCGTGCATGTGTGGACGATCGACGACGTCCGCCGAGCGGAGCAATTTCAGCGTCTTGGCGTCGATTCGATCACGACCAATCGACCGCGCGAACTGCGCAAAGCCCTGTCCAAGCCGTCCCCGCTGCCGGCGCCAGTTCCAACTTTGCATCCGGTTGCCCAGCCGACAAATTCGTCCGGTGCGACTCCCCGCTGAGCGGCGTACTCGCGATGCGCTGGCGGCTGGAATCTCGCCGAGGTTGAACCAGGGACGACCGCCGAAGTGTTTGGCTCAATAGGAATCCGAATGTCCGCAGCCACTCGCTGTGCTGATGTTGCTGACCGCCATCGGCGGCGCCGAGAGACGTTCTGGCAGTCCGGCGGCTGTCGCCATTCCTTCTGTGGGAAAGGAGCCGATAGCGGCGCGACTCGAAGCAGGAACTCGTTGACCTCTTTGCGGTGGGAAGACTCAGCTTCGCCGCCACGCCTTGGGGATCGACGCCTGTAGACGCCCGTGGAACTCAGACGTGATCGGCAGCGCGGGACCGTCATCGTGCTGATGCGGGCCATCGGCGCGGGTGCGGCGGTGTTGGGCCGTCGATTCAGCGACGGCGGAGATTGCCGCATCGCTCCAAACACGGCCTGGCGAGCGCGCTTGCCAACGGGGCGTCGATTCGCCGTACAGCGACTCGATGGCGTAGTCGCGCTGCACTGTAATCTCCGCCGCCGCGGGGGACGATTCGAAATCGACGTTCGGCGAGTTGAGGCTCATCAGCAGTGCAGCGCCCAATTCGGTTGACGCCGGTTCGTCGTCCGTCGCAACGAGCGCGGCTACGGTGAGCGGTTGAGAGGCGGCCGTGGCAAGTTCGACGGACGCCGCGCCGCTGCCGAAGTGGCTGGCCCACACGGCCAGGTCGCCGCCGCCGATCGTGCCGTCGCCGTCGCCATCGGCGCCTTCGAACGTGCCGGGCGTCACATTGGCGCCATACGAACGCTGCCACAGCAGGAAGTCGCCGCCGTTGACCACGCCGCTGCGATCATAGTCGCCGGGGTCGACGTAACCGACGGCGCCAGGCGACGCCGGGCTGGCGGTCCAACTTGTCGCCAGATCGCCGAAGGCTCCCGGGGCGGTGCGCGTGAGCGACTGCCCGGTCCCCGCGGCCGCGGTCGGCCAGGGCGACTGGCTGTCGTAGGTCACGCGATCGACGAGTTGATAAACAGGTCCCGGCTCTCCCGCGGGCGGGACGGCGGGGGCCAGCAACTTCACTTCCGCGCCAGAGTCGTCGAGTGACGTCGTGTACGGACCGTACAACGCGACCGAAGCGCTCAGCCCGTAGTGAGCCCGGAATTGGGCGGAGAGCGTGGGGTTGGGCGGGTTGAAATTTACCAGCAACAGAGTCTGGCCGGCGGCCAACATCGTGCCGGGGGCGAACGCCGCAGCGATGCCGCCGCCGAGCGTCCATCCGCTGAGATCAACCGTCGCGGCGCCGGCGTTGTACAGCTCAACGTACTCCAGCTGCGTCTGTGTGATGACCGACCCGCCGGCGGGCGGGGTCGGGGCGTATTGCACTTCGCTGATGACAATGTCGGAGGCGCGGTGAGCTCCGTTAGACGATCCCAGTGAGGGGCTGGCCAGCGGGAAGAGTCCGTATCCCGTTGCGCCATTCGGAACGCGTCCCAGCGTGACGCCGGGCGCCGACGCGTCGAATTGCACCACGTCGGCAAAGCGAATCGGCTTGCCGTTGGCGGCTGCGGCTAGCAAGTACACCTCGTCGCCGCCGGAGCTGAGGGCGAAATCGTTCGGGTTGGCGCCGCCGCCGGAATTGAATTGCGACTCGGTCAGCAGCGCAAACCCGCCCGCGGCGATCATCGTGCCGCCGGGGATTTGATACTTCAGTAAACTCAACGCGGCGTCGGACACCCACCAGCCGGACAGGTCGACCGTGGCGCCCGAGGTGTTGATCAACTCGATCGCGTCGTTGCCGCCGACCAGGGGGTTGGCGTCCACCTCGTTCACCAGCACGTCGATCGTGGTCAGCGGCGGCGCGGCCGGCGTGCCGTTGAAGGCAACGCTCGCCTGCCAGTTCGCCGGGTCGTTGTAGTCGCCGTCGAAATCGATCGGTTCGAGCGACGAGCCGCGCCCGTCGGTGCGTACGAACCAATCGTCGCTGTAGGTGAATTGTTGGATGACCGAACCGTCGCTGCCGAGCAGGATGAGCTCCTCGCCGCTGTTTTTCAGGGCGCCGGTCCACTCGCCAGCGATCGGCAAACCGTTGCCGTAGCGCGACTTGAAATTGCCCGAGTCCTCCACGACCAGAATCCGTTGTCCTGGCAGCAATGTGGAACTGGGGAAGACGAATGTCACCCCGCCCGCCAGCTGCACGCCGGTCAGATCGATCACTTCAGTCGCGCTCGTGTTGATCAGTTCGAGGAATTCGAACTCCTCCGCGTCGACCGGATCGTCGCCATACTGCGGCAGCGCCGCGTAAGGGTTGTAGTGCAGTTCGGAGATGCGGAGGTGATCCTTCGCCAGTTGCACGTTGTCCGCAGCGGTGGGAGTGAACGTGATGGCGTCGGACCAGTGGCTCCACCGTCCCGTATTGTCCTGGAATCGCACGCGGGCGCGGTGCGTGGCCCCAGGGGTGACCGCCGTGGCGAGCGGAGCGATCGTCGTGCTGTACGCGGTCAGCGGGCCGGAGTCCCAGCTGGAGGTCCACTCGTCCAGGAATTTCTCATTGGGGTCGAGTCCCGCGGACACGTCGGAGACTTCGGAGATTCGCCACTGCATGGCGCCAAAGGTGTTTGCGCCCTGCGGGTCGGCGAATGCGGTGGTTTGGAACGCCAGTTGATTCGCCGCCATGCCCGGATCGCCGACATACGTAATGGTCGGCGTGTTGGGAATGAGCGCTTCCTCGCCGGAGGCCGTCAGCACGCTGTCCAAGTAGGCCGCGCGGCCGCCGGGGCCGACGCTGCCGGTCGTGGCGTCGCCGCCGTACGGCCACACACCGCCGGTGAAGGCGAACGCCATCATATCTTCGACGAGATTAGACAGGGAAACGATCCCAGCCCCCGAGAGTCCGTTGTAGTTCCCGGCATCGGCCGGCGCGCCTTGCCAACGGGCGCGATCGGCGGCCTCCAGCGGCAAAATGTTCGAGACCAACTCCTCAATCATGCCCCGCAACTGATTGGGCTGCCAAATCAGGTCCCGCAATTCGCGCAGCGTATTGTAGTACTCCGGCTTAATCAGCGAGTCGGCGTAGCTGGAGTCGTTGTTGTCGAAGACGGCGTCGTAAACCAGATCCTTGCCCGAATTCCAGGTGGGCCCCCAAGTGGCGTCGGTATCCCAAAACAGCAGCCACAGCTTGCCCAGGTTGTCGTTTTCCGGGGTGTAGTCCGGTTCAAAATAGTAAGCCGCGTTCTTATTCGCTTCCGGCCAATAGTCGTAATCCCGCACCGCCTCGGCCAGCGCGTGATAGACGAAGTACTTCTGCAGGTTGACGCGGTATTCGATGTCGTCGCTGGCGCGCCCCAGAACGTACTCCACATAGTCGTGGTCTGAACCGTCGCTGACGGCGCCCTGCGCCTGATAGTCCTGCTGCCGCAGTGCGTCGTTGGTTTGGTTGATGAGCTTGTAAAGGTTGCCCGGTTCCAACCCGTGGGCGTCGAGGAACCGCTTGTCGTAATCCTCCAGGGCGAAGTTGACGCCCCAGAAGTCGCCGCGCCATTGGTCGGGGGCTTCGTCGACGCCGTCGATCACGCGGAACTGGAACCAATGCGTATCGGGCGCCGGCACGCCCATCATGTTCGACAGCAACAAGGTCATCGCTTCGTTGAGCGAGTACGTCAGCGTCGAATGATTGTCGAACCCCTTGCCGGTGGTTAGCGTCTTCCACTTTTCGGCGTAGGGCTCGCCGTCCTGGTCGAGCGGTTCGAACCAGCTGCCGTCGTTAAACCGGAAACGCATGCTTCGCTTGCCGTCGGTCAGATATCGACCGTTGGCGCCGCGCAGGCGATACGAGATGTTGTCGTACACCTTGCCGTTGTAGACCATGGCGCCCGACCAGTTGTAGTCAAACCGCCCTTCGGTTCCTTGAGGGATTTCATCGGCAAAATCATAGGCGATCGCCTCCTCCATATCCTCGGCGCGGGTCAGCAGGTGATACACCGGCAGCGAATTGATTGCGTCCGAATCGGCCACGACGACGTTGGAGTTGTCGCGATACTCCGGCACGCCGTCGTACACGAAGTACGCGAAGTTAAGCGATGCGTCGTCTTCGTACGGCACGGTGGCCGAAGCGCCCAGCGTATCGGTCACCACGATCCGGTAGCGCACCAGCGTGCGATGCGCTTGCCCGGGGATCATCGCCGTGAAATACGAGTCGCCGGCCGCCGCGTCGCCCGCGAAGCCGTTGTCGAGCATGTCGACGGTGGTCCAATTCGCTTCGTCGAAATACTCGGGGTTGGGAATGGGGTCGACGTCGATCCCCGCCACCAACTCGTTGTGCGACGCCGGCAGTCGCGCCGGGACGTACGCCCCCGGCAGCACGATCTGATACTGCAACTCAACCGACGCGACGCCGTCGGGGTCGGTGACTTTCGCCGACACCACTGCCGGAGTCCCCGAGGCGGGACTCTCGGTGTGCTCGACCTGGCGAATCGCCGGCGCCGCGTTGGCGGCAAAGACTTGATTCTGCAGTCCTGGCGTCGCGCGCGGCTGCGAAACCGTCACGGTGACCGACCGGGCGGACGTGCCGTCATTGTTGGTCGCCGACAGGACGTACGTTGTGGTGGAAGCCGGCGAAACGACGATTTGGGTCATCCCGGTGACGTCGCCGATGCCTTCGTTCAGCGATAGTGCGTCGGCGTCCGTGACATTCCACGACAACGTGGTCGACTGACCGAAGACGAGCTCCGTGTTGGCGGCGTTAAACGAGTTGATCGTCGGTCCTGCAGCCACCGCGTCGGGGCCAGCTGCATAGCTGCCGGCGATCTCCGCGTCGCCGAGCGCACGATCGTAAATACGAAACTCGTTGTAGAATCCGTCAAACAGCGGGTCCCCCCACTGCGAGCGGCCGAGCCAGTTGTTCACGTCGTTGAGATCCGACAAATCGATTAGCAGCGAGCTGGTCGCGGCAAGTTGGCCATTAACGTACATCCGCTGTTGGTCGGCGGCGCTGTCCCACGCGACCGCGATGTGAACCTCCGCCCCCTCCGGCGCTCCGGCCACCCAATCCGCCGTGCTTTCAAAGGTCGTGGCGCCGTCTCGGTGCGTCATGCGCAAGCGGCCATTGTTCGCTTCGGGGATGAGCGCGATATAGTTTTGGAAGTTGGCGGAACTCGACGAGTCCTCGCCGCCGTCGCTGCTGCCGAAGGAGAAGATCTCGGCCCATGTGCGGTTTCGCGAGACGGTGCCCCACCATTCGAACGTCGCGTCGGTTCCTAACCCCGATATAATGCCATTGGGCAGGTCGATATACGCGCCGTTTGTGAACGGCGTCTGATTCGAATTGGTTCCTGAGTTGTTGGCCGTGACGTCCAGTTGCGTGGAGGTCAGATTGGCGACGCCGCCGGGGTCGACCAGCACGGCGTCGGCACCGCTGACGCTGTCGACGAGGTTGCCGTTGAAGCTCCAGCGGTGAACCAGATCGTTGAGCGACCCTCCGCCCGGCGGCGGCGGATCGTTGGGCGTCTCCGGGAAGATGGGCGTTGTATACGAGGGACGCCACGAACTGCCGAGATTGTTGTCGAGCGCCGGGTTAATCAATTCCATCGACGGACCGGCGCCGTCGGGCTGAATCGGCCAGGGGAAGCTGACGTTGTAGTCGACCTCGTCGATGAGGTTGCCCTGGGCGTCGCGCAACTCGATGTTTTCGCCGTCGCTGTTTAGCCCGCCGCTGTAGGCGCCCACCGCGGCGACGCCAAACTCGGCCAGCATCGTCGCCGGGTCCTGCGCAACCACGACGTAGCCGCCGGCTGCAATTTGCTGACCGGGGGCGAATGTAAAGTCCACGCCGTCGGTAAACGCCCAACCGGAAAGATCGACTGCGGTCGACCCGGTGTTATACAGTTCGATGAATTCTTCCAGCTTTGTATTGTCAGCTGGATTGTAGTGAATTTCGTTGATGACCACGGCCAGCAATTGCCGCGACTCCAACGTTTCGAACTGCAAGCGACGCTTCCGTGTTCCTGCGCGACGCGACGATGCGCGACGATGTCCTGCCATCTCAACCTGCTTCCGCGTTCCAGAGTAGGGACTGCAGCGCAAGAGGAGAAATGCGTCGCAGCTTCACTAATCTTTAACATAATCGCAGAGCTCGTTTTGTGCGATGAATCCAGGGAGAATTTCGATTTCTGAGGCTCGCCGTGCGGAATCTAGCCAACAATCCTCAGCCAGGAATGAACCATTTTGCATTGCCTCGCCGTCGGCTGCGGTGGGCGATTCGGCGCGCTGCCGCTCCCCGCGCCGAATCGCCCGGCGACCCGCAACGCGACGCCAACGCGGGAGTCCTTAATTCGACCGACTCACTGCCGCACGATTCTCAGGACGAAACGAAATGAAATCGCCAATTGTCAATTCCAAGATTGAGAGCGGACTGCCTTCCCTGGAAATCTGGCAGCAAAAGCTCTTGTCGAGCTTTGAGTTACTTTGCGGCCATGGGTTCCGGCGGCGCCAGCGATTGCGGAGATTTCTCGCCCCGCCAAATTCGGCGCGCGAAATAGCGCAAGTAGCGTCTGGCCGACGCCGTCGGCAGCGTCGCAAGCTTGCCCGTGATGCGCCCGCAGGCGCGCCAATCTTATGGCGTCGCGCGCCGAATACTCGGCAGACGGTTCATGGCCAAGACTGCATCGCCCTGCAACTGCGGGAGTGCGCCGGGCGGCTAACGGCACGCTGCGCCAGCCCGCCGCTCGCGTCGCGCGAGGCACAGCGTTCGCATGTGCATGGCAACCGGCGGTCGCAGCCATGTGATGCAGGGTGCTTGAATAGCGTACAACGGCGCGAGTCCTTGGCGGCCGATGGTTGTTTCGTTTGATTCTAAACGTGGCATGTCTCATGACGACACATGGCCTTCTTCTTGGGCTCCTGGGTCCACTCAATTCAGTTGGTTTGCAGGAGCGTCTGTACCGTAAGCCATGCTCCGCACAGTAAGATTACGCCGCCGGTTCCGAGGCGCGCCCAGCGTTCCGTTTTGCTCACGGCGTTGAACGCTTCACCCAGCTTCTTCGATCCCGCCGCGATCAGTACCGAAAATGCAATGACGGGCAGGGCGGTGCCGATTCCATAGAGCAGGGGCAGCAGAATCGTCGAACCGGTGGAGAGAGAGGCCATCACGTTGCCGAAGAACAGCGCCGCGGACGTGGGACAGAACGCCATGGCGAACAGAATGCCGAGCACGAGCGCCCCCCAGATTCCCAGGCGGTCGATTCTCTGTTTCACCGAGTCGGAGACGCCGCCCCCTCCAAATTGCAGTTCGATCAGGCCGACCAAAAACATCCCGATGATGACGAGCGTCGGCCCCAGCAGCAGGTGCATGTACTTCTGCAGGAACAACGACACGCCGGGCGCCGAGAGGGCCGTGCTGACTAGCAGGAACGCCAGGCCCACGTACGCGAGGACTCTGCCTGTCGTGTACAACAAGCCGGCCAGCAGAACGTGCCGAGGGCTGTCGACGCGGCGTCCGATGTAGCTGATGGCGGCGATATTCGTGGCCAGCGGGCAGGGGCTGATCGACGTCAGCACGCCGAGCCAGAGGGCAGAACCGGCGGCCAGCAAGAAGCCAGTCATTCCTTCGACTCCTTGGAATTCTCTCGTTCCCGCTCGGCGTCTTTCTTGGTTTGCTTCAGGAATCGGACAACGGCTTCATGGACGTAGGTGCGGAACTCTTCGGGCTTGCCGACCAGTTGCCAGACCTTGGGCAAGCTGGTCCAGCACACCGTCTCGCCCTGGTAGACGTTCAGCAAGACAAGCACGGGCGAATCGACGCCGCATGCCTTGGCGAGCTTGGCATTTTTCTTGTCCTGAAAATCAACAAAGTGGAATTCGACAGTCCGGGCCTTCGTCTCCTTCTTGAATCCCGTTGTCACCGCATCTTCAGACATCGCGCCAATTCGCTTGCAGGTCGGACAGCGGACCGTGCGGTGGAAGTAGATCGCTACGACCTGGTGTTCGGGCGCCTCTTTCGGTTTCGCTTCACCTGCCGCGCCGCCTGTCGTGACGGCGCCGCTGAGAGCGAACAGGGCCGCAAGAATGGTCGATGTCGCCATGATTCTCCTCCTTGTTTCGTGCTGGCCCGCTTCGGTCAGGTCAAGAGCCAAGCATGGAGCGGGTTTCGTTCTGGACGTACTCGGTCAACGCCTCGCGGTCTCCCACCAATTCCCAAACTCGCACGAGGTTTCGCCAGTCGACCTTCTTCCCGTCGGCCGTGCGAACCAGCACCACCGTCGGCGAGACAATTTCGTAATCGGCGGCAAAATGGCTGTTTTCAGGCTGCTCGTAGTTGACGACTTTCCACAGCACCTTGTCTTGCGCCATTTCCTCGGCAAAGGCGGCTTGGACTGCTTCGTGCGAGTAGTTCTCAATGTTGCGGCACGTGGGGCAACGCATCTCGCCGTGGAAGTAGTAGACGACAAGGGCGTTGTCTGGCAGTTGTTCAGAGGCGACGTCTGCCTCATCCGCGGTTGGTTCTCGCACTTCGCGTCCGACGAGAACCACGACGGCAACAGCCACAAACAGCAGCAGCGTCGCGGCGGTCAGGTTCTTGGCGTTCATCCGCACTATTCCTTCCCAAATTAGGGGTGGATCTTCTCAAACAGAGCCGTCAATCGGCCGCGGTATGCAGCGCGGAGTTCCGGCTCAAAGTCCGCTAGCGGCTTCACGGGGATCAAGTCGGCAACCTCGTCCGACTTCATTCCTGCGGAGGCGAGCATGTCGAGTGCGCCGACAGTCATCGCACAAAGTGCCCGCCGGGCGCTGTCCTGCTGCAAGCCAAACTCGATGGCCAGCGATTCAAGTTCGAGCCACTGCGGCCAGAAGTAGGTGGGGCCCATGGCGGCGAGAATGGCATACGCCTCGAGCGTCTCCTCTTCGACCTCCGGCAGCTCGCCTAGGGGCGCCAGTATCGAGCGAATCAATTGGCGGTCGGCGTCGTTGAGCTCGTCGCCCCATGCAATCGGATTGAAGCCACGACCGACCAGCGAAGGTGCATTCGGGATGAGTCGAGCCAACCGGCCAAAGCCGCCGAGCATGCTCCGTAGCTTGGCTAGCGTGATTTTTGGCGCCAACGACACGGCGACGGCGCCCTCCCTCAGCTGACCTGCGATTGGGGCGGCGGCTTCCGGCACTTGGGGAGGATGGACCGCCAGAAAGACGACTGTTTGTTTGGCGACCTCGGTTGCTTCGCCGCGGACCAGCGGCGTGCTGGGGGCGGCGGTCTGCAAAGCGACAAAGGCCGCATCATCGGGCTCGCACACCGCGACCTGCGCGAAGTCTACTCCGGCGCAACGCCAACCGCCCAGCAGGATGCGGGCGATGCGGCCGCCGCCAATGATACCTATCGATGGATGGGACATGATCGACCCTCCTGTTAGCCAGTCGGCAGGCTATTGCGGCAGGACAGCTTTGATCTCCGCCGGCGTGGCGACTTTGCCGACGATCTTCACTTCACCGTTGACTGCCAACGCGGGCGTGGACATGACGCCGAACTTGACGATCTCGTTGATGTCCTCAATCTTCTGGACATCTGCTTCGACGCCCAATTCTTTTAGAGCTGCTTCGACGTTTGCTTTCAGCGAAGCGCACTTCTTGCAGCCGGTGCCGAGGACTTGGATGGTGGTCATCGTGCGGATCTCCTAGGGATTGATTGCGGCGACTGCGGAGGCGGCAACCTGTTCTGGCGCAACCGCCGTCGACGGATATATTGCTCCAAATCCCATCCCCGATATTGCTGCCATGACGACGACCAACGCGACAAACGCGGCGGTCTTGGCGTTGCCCACGACGCTGCGAATAACGAGGATGCTGGGAAGCGACAGTGCGGGCCCGGCCAAGAGCAGCGCGAGCGCAGGTCCATTGTTCATCCCGTTTCGCATCAGCGCTTCCAGGATGGGGACTTCGGTGAGCGTGGCGAAGTAGAACAGGCAGCCGACGACGGAAGCGATCAGGTTCGACATGAGGCTATTGTCGCCGACCAGCGCCGCTACCTGCTTCTCCGGGATGAGGGCGCCCAGGAAGCCGACCACGAAGACGCCGCCAAACAGCAGGGGGACCAGCAGCTTGGAGAACTCCCAGGTGTTGCCCATCCATTCGGAGAAGTCCTGGCGATTGAGCCATGCAAGGCTCATCCCCGCGACCAGCACGCCCATCGCCCCGGCGAGGAGCCACCTAAAGTGATAAATGCGGGTCACCCAAGTGTCGACATCCCCGATACGGGCCACTTCCGTCTTGGCAAGTCGGACGACTTCCGAGGTTCCGTGGCCGAGGGCGACCTCTTTGAGGCGAAGGTCGTAGCTGTTTTCGGTTTCGTATTGCAGCGTGGCCTCGAACTGCCGTCCGTCTGCCAACTGCACGATCTTGTCGCCCGGGTTGAACCAGTCGCTGAACACGAGAAACGCCAGCATGGCCGCCAGCATCGAAGCGTTCTGCCACAGGGGCCGGCTCGCCGCTGGCGGGTCGGGCTGGGCCATGGTGACTTCGCTCCGCTGTTCTTCGCTCCGCCGAAACAGCAGCGCCAAAATGAGTCCGATAATCACGCCAAAGACCATGGCGCCAATAACGCGTGCGACGCCCAACTCAAACCCGAGGACGCGGGCTGTGAGAAAGATGGCCAGCACGTTGATGGCCGGACCAGCGTAGAGAAAGCAAGCAGCCGGCCCCAAACCGGCTCCAATGCGGTAGATTCCCGCGAACATCGGCAACACGCTGCAGGAGCAAACCGCCAGCACCGTCCCCGAGACCGAGGCGACCGAGTAGGCTTCGAACTTGTTGGCCTTGGGCCCGAGGTGCTTGAGGACCGACTCTTTCGAGAGAAATGTCGTGATGGCGCCGGCGATAAACAACGCGGGCACAACGCAGGCCAAGGTGTGGTTGCGGCAGTACCACTGCAGTAGCAGAAACGCCTCAACGATGGCGCCCGTCGTCTTCGCGGCCGCCGGATCAGCTTGGGCGTCAAACTGGGGCGTTGCCAGCGGCACGAAATAGGCGAACAGGAACACGCCCAGAAACGCCGCAAAGATCTTCCATTCCCGATTCATCGCTCGGCATCCAATTGCATACTTGCAGGATTTGGCAAATATAAAGTGAAATAAAAATCTGTTTCACGCAGCAGCTACGAAAGCACCTTCAGTTGTTGGTCGACGTGGCACTTGACCACCGACTCGATGCAGCCGAACAGACTCTTCAGGCATTTGACGCGGAGGCGGTAGAACACCATCTGACCCCGCTTATCGCTCTCCGCGATGCCAGCATTCTTGAGCTGCATCAGGTGTCGGGACACGGTCGACATGTCCATGCCGATCGCCTCGGTGAGGTCGCAAACACAAACCTCCTCGTGCTCGGCAAGTACGTCGATCAACTTGAGTCGCACCGGATGGGCCAAGGCTTTGAGCACCTTGGCTCGCATCTCGTACTTGGCTCGTTCGGATCGGTTCATAGCTGTCCCATCGGCAATTGGTTATTTGCAGCTTTATGCAAATATAGAGCCTGCGACACACACCGTCAAGCTGGACTGCACAAGAGCGGCCGTGCTAGCGGCCGGCTCCTCAGGCGAGTGCGGGGCCGCCTTGTCGCCGGGGCTGCCCCGCGTGGCGCCCGCCGCGCTCCGACACAAGCCCCGCTCAATCGCTCGCGGTGCGCGGGGCGAACCAGGGGTAGATCGCGGGCACAACCAGCGCCGTCAGCAGCGTCGAGGTGATCAATCCGCCAATGACGACCGTGGCGAGGGGTCTTTGCATTTCGGCGCCGTCGCTGGTCGACATGGCCATCGGCAAGAAGCCAAGGCTAGCGACCAGGGCCGTCATGAGGACAGGCCGCAGACGCGACAGAGCGGCTTCATGCGTGGCCTGGGTGATCGGCGTGCCGCCGCGGCGGAGACTCTCGGCCGCGCTGACCCACACCAAGCCGTTGAGCACCGCTACGCCGAAGAGAGCCACGAAGCCCACGCCGGCCGAGATACTGAACGGCATTCCGCGCCACCAGAGCGCGTACACTCCGCCAGACGCTGCAATCGGTACGGCAATAAAAATCAACAACGCCAATGGCACCGACTTAAAGGTCGTGTGCAACAACAGAAAGATGAGCAACAACACGACCGGAGTGATTATCAGTAGCCGACGACTCGCGGATTGGAGGTTTTCGAAGTCGCCGCCCCACCGCAATTCATAGCCCGCGGGCAACTCAACCTTCTCGGCCACGGCGCGTTGCGCATCGGCGACAAAGCTCGCCACGTCGCGGCCGCGGCAATTGGCGGAGACAAACGTGCGGCGACGGTTCTCATCGTGCTCGACGCTGGGGGGCGTCTCTTCGATCTTTACGTCGGCGACTTCGCTCAACGGGACCGGCTTCCCGCCGATCTGCGCCACCGGCAGTTGTCCGATGCGGGCGGGGTCGCCGCGCCAGGTCTCCGGTAGGCGGACAATGACCGGCGCCCGGGCGCGGCCTTCGAACACCGTGCCGGTGCGCACCCCGCCCAGCGCCGCGACAACGTGCATGACATGCTCGGCCGTCAGCCCGTAGCGAGCCAGTCGGTCACGGTCGGGCAGCACTGTCACCGTTGATAAGTTGGCCTGGTAGTCGGCCTTGACGTCGGCGGCGCCGTCGATGTCGCGTAGGACGCGTTCAATCTCTTTGGACTTCTCCGCCAGCACCTGCAGGTCGTCGCCGTAGAGCAATGCCGCGACGTCCGCCTTGACGCCGGCGACCAGTTCGTCGACGCGCATTTCAATGGGCTGGGTAAAGCCAAATGCCGTGCCTGGGACGCGATCGGCGAGTTCGGTCGACATGGCTTCGATCAATTCCTCGCGCGTCTTCCCGTCCGGCCACTCGTGGCGATCGTGCAGCAGCACCCAGACGTCCGTCTGATGGACGCCCATCACGTCGTTGGCGATCTCTGGGCGGCCGGTCTTGCAGAAGACAGTCTTTACTTCGGGAAACTCCAACAGCACCTGTTCGATTTGCGTCGACATCTCAATCGCACCTTCGAGCGACGCGCTCGGCAGCCGCACGGCTTCGACCAGCAGGTCGCCTTCTTCCAGTCGCGGCATGAACTCAGCGCCCAGATTCATGGCGACCGGCACGCTGGCAAGGAACACCGCCGCCGCCATTGCCGCAGTGAGACGCGGGTGCAGAATCGCCCAGTTGGCGAACGGGCGGTACGGTCGTTTGATCCAACGCACTAGGCGCGGTTCGAGTTCGCCAATCGTCTTGGGCAGCGCCAGCGACGCCATCGCGGGCATGAAGGTCATCGACAGAATCAGCGACCCCAACAGGGCAAACAGCACCGTCAGCGCCATCGGCCGAAACAGCTTGCCCTCGGCGCCCTGCAACAGCAGGATCGGCAGATAGACGATCGCGATAATCAATTCGCCGAACATCGTCGGCTTGCGCACCTCGATCGCCGCGTCGCGAATCACCTCCACGCGCGAGCGGCCTGCCGTGTTGTGCGCCAGACGATGCATGCAGTTTTCGACCATGATCACCGACGAGTCGACGATCAGTCCGAAGTCGATTGCGCCCAGGCTCATCAGGCTGGCCGTCACGCCAACCGCCTGCATCAGATTGGCGGCAAAGAGCATCGACAGGGGAATCGCGAGGGCCGTGATCAGCCCCGCCTTGAAGCTGCCCAGCATGACCAACAGCACAATAATTACCAGCGCCCCGCCCTCGGCCAGGTTCTTCAACACCGTGTGCAACGTGCGTCCGATCAACGCGGCGCGATCGTAGATGATTTCAATCCGCACGCCAGCGGGCAGCGTCGGTTCGATCGCCGCGAGCCGCTCTTTGACTCGCTCGACGACGTCGCGCGAGTTCTCGCCAACGAGCATCATCACGAGTCCCACGACCGCCTCGCCGCGCGCGTCGCGGGTGACCGCGCCCTGCCTGGTGACCGGGGCGACGTCGATGGTCGCCACGTCGCGCACAAGAATGGGCGTGCCGCCAGCCGGCCGGCTGACCACCACGGCTCCAATGTCGTCGGCGTCCGCCAGCAGCGCTTGGCCGCGGATGAATCGCTGCTCGTCATGCACCACCGCATAGCCGCCGCCGGCGGCGGCGTTGTTCTGCTCGATCGCGCTGACGACGTCGTCGACCGCCAGTCCGTAGCCAGCCAGACGCAGCGGATCGGGGCGCACCTCGAACGATTTGAGGAAACCGCCATGCGAGTTGATTTCCGTGACGCCGCTAACCTGACGCAACCGCGGGGCGATGTCCCACTCCAGCAGGGTGCGCAACTCCATGGGCGTGTAACCGGCTCCGCGCACCTCGAATTGCAGGATCTCGCCCAGCGCGGTGGTCAGCGGCCCCATCTCCGGGGCGCCGTAGCCGTCGGGGATCAGGGCCGTCGCCGCCGGCAGTCGTTCGGCAACCAACTGTCGCGCCCGGTAGATGTCGGTGTGCTCCTGGAACACGACAGTGACGACCGAGATGCCGAACTTCGAAACGCTCCGCAATTCCTCGACATTGGGCAAGCCGCCCATGGTCGATTCCACGGGGTAAGTCACGTAGCGTTCGACTTCCACCGGCGACAGCGAGCCCGCGTCGGTGATCACCGTGACTTGGACGTTGGTCATGTCCGGCACCGCGTCGATCGGCAGTTCGACAGCGGCCTTCGTCCCCGCGATGGCGACCAGCACGGTGACCGTCAGGACGAGAAATCGATTGTCGAGCGAGAACTCAATGAGCTTGGCGAGCATTTTTCAATTCAGTCGAGTCAGGGGCGGAACCGCAACAGCACACGGAAAAACGCGTTGGGAAACTATTCGTCAAGTTGCTCCATCAGCAATTCCGACTTCAGCGTGAACGCTCCCGTGGCGACCACGGCGTCGCCGACGGCCAACCCGCTTTTCACTTCCACCCAATCGCCTTGATGAATGCCGGTTTCGACGTCGACGCGCCGAAACTTGCCAGCGCCGACTTGCACGAACACAAATCGTTCGCCTTCGTGCTCGACGACCGCGGTCGTTGGAACGGCGATGCACTCGCGAGACGGACCCACCGGGACCGTGACCTGAACGAACTGGCCGGGACGCAGCAATCCCGCCGGGTTGTCGAGCACGGCAACCAACGAGGCGGCGTTCGACTCGGCCGACACTTGGCCGCCGGCGTAGTGGACGCGGGCCTCCAAAACGCGTCCCGGAAGCGACCCCGAGACGACCTGAACGACGTCGCCCGTCTTCAGAGCCAAGGCGCCGCACTGTCCTTCGCGAATATCGGCCTCGACCCATAGCGTGGACGTGTCGGCCACGACGAACAACCCGTCGCCGGGTGCGACTCTTTCGCTGGCGCTGTATGTTCGCGATTGGACCACGCCGTCGATCGGGGTGCGCACCAACAGTTCAGAAAGCGACGCCTCGCTAGCAACCGTTGCCTTCGACAAGCCCGTGCCCTGCAAAGCGGCAAGGTATTGTTCGCGAATTGCCGCCTGCCGCTCGGCGTCGGCCAAGGCGTTGGCAGCTGCTCGTGCGTCCAGTTCGGCCTGGTACGCTGACGATTCCAAAGCGGTTTGCAGGTCGGCCGAGGCGGCAGTGTAGGCGGCTCGACGGCGTTGCACCTCGCGCCCCGGCAAGACTCCGGCCAGCGACGGGTCGGCGACTCCGGCCACAAGCGCGGCGGCCTGACGGAACGCCGAATACTTCGTCAAGACGCTCTGCCGATAGTCCCCCAGTTCGGCATCGAGCAGTCGCTCGGCGATCTCGTCGGGCGGAGTCTGAGCGCGAATCGCATCGAGCAGGCTCGTCAGGCCTCGTTGGACCGCGGCGGCGCGCTGGCTCTTGATGCGAGCGAGTTCGCAGTCGGCCGTCTTGCTGAGCACCTCGGCCCGCGCCTGGGCCACCTCGGGGCTGATAATCACCGCCAGCAAGTCGCCCGCTTTGACGGCGTCGCCAGGTTTCACGTCGACGCTGCTGACAATCCCCGCCGCGGCCACCTTCACTTCGACGTGGCGGCGGTCGTCGTAGCGAATGCGGCCGGGGGCGGTGATTGACTCCTGCAAGGTTCGCTCGGCGGCCAAAGTCGTCGTGATCCCAGCGGCTGCCGCTTTGGCGGCGCTGACTGTCACGTCGTCGGTTGACGACTCGTCGGCGCGCACCAGCGCCGCGTCAGTGCAAGCGAAGACCAACGCAAAGCGAATGACATATCGACTGAAATACCGAGACGGGGGCCAAAGTCCAGCCGCGGGCCGTCGCACCAAGTTGGAAAATGACTCGTTCATGATCGTATCACTGAGAAGGGGACGCGGAGAAATTGCGCAGCGCAGAATCGATTTGACCGTCGAGGAGTCCCGATCAGGTCGCGCGGCGCAGGGGACGAACTCGCAAATCGCGCCCGGATTGGGCGACGACGCGGTCGCGATCTCAGATCAAGAAGACCTGCAGAGTGGCGCGCAGAGATTGCGCCGAGATCGCCGGAGTGACTGCCAACCCTACGGCGTAAATGCCTGGGGTTGGTTGGTGCGGCGTTGCAAAGACGGCAGCCCGGTTCGCCGCGAGCGGAGCCGCTTGGCAATACGACTCACGGGCCGCAGTCCGCGAGCAACTGCCGGGGGAACCGACATACAACAAATGGGCGTCGACGCAGCTATGGTCGAGGCCGGCCGGCGTTTGCGGCGCGTCGCTGGCGGGCGGCGCGGGCGAGCGACCTTGCCCGAACAGTTGGAGGGCCTGCTGCACCCAGAGATTTCCATCCACGCACCCGCACGGACAAGCGCCCGCTTGGTGCAAGATGGCCGCCGCCAACAGGGCGGGCATCCAGCGGTTCGAAAGCTTGGCGAGGATGGCAGGCATTCTCGGAGTCTAATCAGGGCGGGGGACTTTGTCACCGGCATTCCCCAAGCCCCCGTGGCGAACTGGCGGAATCCTGCCCCGAGGCGGCCGACGCGCCCGCGAACAATCCTGCGGAACTGCTGTTTTTCTCGTCCCAGCGACGGTATTGAGACCGGGTCTTAATTGCGTCACGAAGCTGCTCGCGTACGTCGATCTGACCGAATGTCGCTTGGGAAGCAGCCGCGGTGCGCGACGGCGCAAAGGCGGCCGAGAGAACCGCTCGTCACTATGTTTCTGCGGCGGGGAGAGCCGTCAGTTCGAGGTATCGCTGTCGTTCCGCGGCGACTTCTGCGTCGGTCCAGCCGAGTTGCGGCTGCATCCACTTCGCGACGCAAGCGGCGATATCGCGGTGTTCGCGATGATAATGTCCCCAGCCTGTGCGGCGTAGCATGACGTCGTCGAGTCGCCGCGCCCACTCGTCGCGACAGGCTTGCAAGACGACCTCTTCGGAGACGTCCGGGGGCGTCAGTCCAGAACCGGCCGCGGGCTGATCGTTTTCACGCAGCGGCAGTTGCGCGGTCAGACACTTAACGCGAACACGTCCCAAGTGCTTGACGACGCGATCAATGGTTTCTTCCGCCATCAGCCGGTGGGTGGTCAGCTTTCCTCCGGTGACGTCCCACCAGCCTGGTCCTGCGGCCGTAATCTTGTGCCGACGCGAAATATCCGATGGATTGCCGTGTCGATCGGCCACCAACGGCCGCAGTCCCGCCCAGACGGTCAGCACGTCGGTCGCGACGAGGTGCGCCTCCGGAAAACTGTCGTTGATGGCATCCAACACATAGTCCCTGTCCTGCAGCGTGCAACGAGGCTCTTCGAGCGGGCCCGAGTAGTCGGTGTCGGTCGTTCCCAGGATCACCCTCTCGCCCCAGGGGATGGCGAACAGAATGCGCTCGCCCTGGACGCTAACGACCGCTTCGATAATCGGCAGACGCTGGCGATCGATCACGAGATGCACGCCTTTGGTAAGCCGGAGCGAGGTCTGAGAACCTGGGATCCGATCGGACCAAGGCCCAGCGGCGTTCACAATGCAGCGAGCGCGAACTTGCAGCTCTTGTTGGCCTAATTCGTCCGTGAGCGAGCATATCCATCCCGTGGATGTCGACTCGGCATGATCGAAGCGAACATAATTGCGGACCGCAGCGCCGTGGTTGACCGCCGAGCGCAACGTATCGATCACAAGACGCGCATCGTTTGTGAAACCATCGAAATATCGCGCGGAGCCGGTTAGCCCCTTGCGAGCCAAGCCGGGCGCCAGCGCGAGCGTTTCCTCGACCCCCAGCGCACGGCTGCGCCCCAGTTTGTCGCGGCCGCAGAGCAGGTCGTAGATTTTGACGCCGATGCTAAGCTGCCAACGAGGGTAGCTGCCTCCGCGCGTCGCAGGAAATACAAAGGGTTGCGCCCGCGACAGGTGAGGGGCAATGCGATGCACTACCGATTTCTCACGATTGGCCTCGCGCACCAGCTTGATGCGGCCTTGGGCCAGATAACGTATGCCGCCGTGCAGTAGGCGTGTTGAACGACTGCTGGTCCCCGCGGCGAAATCGCCCTTCTCGCACAGCGCCACGCGCAAATTGCGCAAGGCCGCGTCGCGAGCCACGCCAGCCCCCACGATACCGCCCCCGATGACCAGGAGATCAAAATCGCCGGTGAGTTCCGTCGTTGGTGAATACGCGGCGGCTGACATGCTGGCGCCCTGAAACAAGAATGGCCCCGCGACCCGGTCGCGGAGCCTGACCATTTCTCAGCGGCTCGATGGTTCGCGGCAAGTGGAAACGCAAGGCGATCGCAATGCAACGGCTGACAGTCTATGTCTAGGCCGCGCCCGTTGTCAAACTCCTACGCACGCGCCACATTGCCGCGACCGCCCAGCGGGAGTGCGACGCTCCGCTGAGCCCCAGTTGCGCACTTGCTTGCGGCGCGCCAAAGTCGCGCACTCACTCGTGGAGCGCGCAAGCGTTGTTGTCGTGCGCGGCTTCGAGTTGGCGGCAATCAACAGGGCTGTTTCGTCGCTCCGTCTCCTCACTACCCCGTGCATGGCCATTCGCGGTTCAAGCAAACGGCGATTGTCGCTTTGACGGCGCCGTCGACTCGTTACGGAGTGAACGTGCTACTTGATCTTCGCTCGGATTCTTGGTCCATGCGGCACGCGATTCGGTGCAGTGGCTGACGAGTCAGTGGAGGGCCCCGAGTCCCGTTGAGGAACCGGCTGACAGAGGCCAGGGCGATCAGGTGGCGGGAATCGCGAATTCCTGTCGTCTTGGCCCCGGGGGGCTGGCGGAAACTCGCAGCAATCCGGCACAATAGGCTCGCTCGCGAAGTTCCGGTGGCTCGCATGCAAACCGAGCCGTTCGCCCCACTCCCTTTTCAGCGTCGCTTCGGCATGAGACTCAAACGAACGCTTCTCGCCAGCTCCGTCATCGCCGCGCTGGGCGGTTTCCTGTTCGGGTTTGATACGGTCGTGATCTCTGGCGCCGAGCAGCAGTTGCAGAAGATTTTCACCCCAGCGGCTGATCTTTCGACGTGGTGGGCGAATTTCTGGCACGGCTTCCTCATGGCCAGCGCGCTGATCGGCACCGTGATCGGTTCGATGGTCGTCGGGAAGCCCGCCGATCGCTTGGGACGCCGCGGCGTCATGTTCTGGCTTGCGATCCTCTATTTTGTTTCCGCCGTCGGCAGCGCCCTGTCGTGGAACTGGTATTCGCTGGTCGCGTTTCGCATTCTTGGCGGCTTGGGCGTCGGCGGCGCCTCGGTGGTGAGCCCGATGTATATCGCCGAAATTGCGCCCGCCAAGGTCCGCGGCCGGTTGGTCGCTTTGGCGCAGTTCAATATCGTGTTTGGAATTCTCGCGGCGTTTGTCTCCAACTATGTCATTGCCGACCTGCAACTCGGCGAAAACGAGTGGCGGTGGATGTTCGGCGTCGAAGCGATCCCGGCGGCGATCTACTTCCTATTGCTTTTCGCCACGCCGCGCAGCCCGCGGTGGCTTGCCGCGCAGGGGCGTGACGACGAGGCGTTGGACGTGCTGCAGCGCGTCGGCGTCGATGCGGAAGGCGAGTCGGCTGCTGACGAATTGGCGTCGATCCGTACGTCAATCGATTTGGATCATCACAATCTCGACGAGCCGTTCTTCCAGCGGAAGTATCTGAAGCCCATCATGCTCGCGTTCGCCATTGCGGCGTTCAACCAACTGAGCGGCATCAACGCGGTGCTCTATTACTCGAAGCGAATCTTCGAAAGCGCCGGGTTCGTTGAAAAGGCCGGATTGCTGAACTCGGTCGGCCTGGGGTTGGTGAACCTGGTGTTCACCATGGTTGGCATCTCGCTGATCGACTATTTCGGCCGCAAGAAGCTCATGATCGTCGGATCGCTCGGCTACATCCTCAGCCTGGGCGTGACGGCGTGGGCGTTCTCCACCTACGGCGGGGAGTTTTCAGCCGTTGGCGACGCGGTCGATCACGTGGCGGAACTCGAGTCCGCCGCCGCAGACGGCACACTGTCGGCGCCGGACGCCGCAGCGGAACTGCAATCCGCGCGACAATCCTTGGAACTGGCAGTCGGCGCAGCGGCGACGGGCGGCCGAATTGTCGTCCTGAGCCTGTTGGCCTTCATCGCCTCGCATGCCGTCGGGCAGGGGGCTGTCATTTGGGTGTTTATTGGCGAGATCTTCCCGAACCGGTTGCGCGCCCGGGGGCAGGCGTTCGGCAGCTTCACCCATTGGATCTTTGCCGCAGTGATCAGCCAGACGTTCCCGCTGATCGCGGAAAAGTCCGGCGCCCATGTCTTCTTGTTCTACGCCGTCTGCATGGTCGGGCAGCTTGCGTGGGTCCTCGTGAAGATGCCCGAGACCAAGGGCGTCCCGCTGGAGGAGATTCAGAAACAGATGGGAATTGAATAGCGCGTATGTCGTTCGCACCCCGGCGCGAGGTCTGGTCAGTCGGTTTGGGACAGAGACTCGTCCCCCGGGCCAATCCACAAGCCATGGGCCTGATCGTATCGCCAATCGTCAGCCGGCGGCGGATCATCACGTCGGCGCCAACCGGCTGCGATTCGAGCGCGCGTCTCGTCAAGGGACCGTATTCCGCTGGTGGCGTCGGCCGCTTCGACACTGCAAGCGCCGACCGCCACGGCTTGCACCAGCGCCTGCGCCGGAGCAGCGCCCGACGCCGCCGCGGCCAGCAACCCGGCGATCGTGCAGTCTCCTGCGCCGGTCGTGCCTGAGGCGTTGACTTCGAAACAAGGCGCCCACAACTCGCGCTGACTCCACGATTCACCCAGCTGGAGTGGACGTTTCTCCGCCTGTTCGCGTTCGGCTGACTTGAGATAGAGCCCCCACGCCCCCAATTTTAAGACGACCACGCCGGCGCCAAATCCGATCAGTTGATCGGCGAGCGTCCGCAGCAATTCCGGCGTCGGTCGACTGCCGTCGCTCGTCGCCGGTGAATCCGGCCCCGCAGGGGTGAGCATGAAACGCGTTTCCTCAAAGCTCGGCAAGTACAGGTCGACGTGCGGCAGCACGCGAGCCAGCCAATCCCGCCAATCGACTTGACCGGCCGGCGAGTTGGGGTCGGGCATCGACATGTCCAGCGAGGTCATGATTCCGCGGGCTCGAGCTCGCTGGAACAACGCGGCCAGTTCCCGGCCGCCGTCGTCGTACACGCGCCTCATCAACGGCGGATATCCAAAGTGCAGGAGACCGACGCCCGCCAAGGCGGAATCGACGACCTCGCTCGGACAGAAGCTGTCGTTTGCCCCCGGACAATGCAGGAAGGTTCGATCGACGCCGGGGGGGCTAATCACAATCGAATAACTCGTTGGCTCGTCGGCGTCGACCAACATCCCCGTGGTCAGTTCAGGCGACGCACTGCTCAGGACTTCCAAGACCGCACGACCGAAAAGGTCGTCGCCAACTTTGCCGACGAGGCGCACAGAGGCGCCGAGTTTGTGCAGGGCGAGCCCCGTATTCGCCACCGTTCCGCCCGTGGTGCAGTCCACGGGGCCCATCAGGTACAACTGCCCCGGCTCCAGCCTTGAATTCGATGACGTCACGCCCGACGCAAAGGCGGGGATCACGTCGAGGCAAATATGCCCGACAACGGCAATGGTACGATCAACTGGCGGCATGAAGAAGCTGTGGCGGCGGCGCGGCGGAAAGCTGAAGAGACGAACAGTTTGCAGCGCTCGCGCCGCAGAAGGGTATCATCGCCAACGTTGCTCGGCCGTGCAACAGCTTGTCATCCGCTGTGGCGTGCGGCCGGCGACGGGCAAGGGCGCCAGGCCTTCTTCCGTTTTCCAGGCAGAGACGCCGCGCATTGACGCCGCAGCTCGTCGACTGTTCCAATGCCGGCATGAGCAACGCGATGCCAGCCGACGTCGAGGCCGTTCTTGGCGACATCTATCAGCGCGAGTCGCGCCGCGTCTTTGCCACGCTGATCCGGCTGGTGGGTGATTTCGATCTCGCCGAGGACGCCGTCCACGAGGCGTTCGCCACTGCGGCCGCCCAATGGCCGCGCGACGGGGTGCCGGCGAAT
>JAGQOU010000063.1 GCA_020427145.1 Planctomycetales bacterium
GGCTCAAATCAGGACTTTGCAGTTCACCTGCGATTCCGCGCCGGCGGCGAGCATTCTGCTTCTCGCCCTGGTATGCTGTGAGCTTCAGCACAAATGGGTGGTCTGGGGGCGTTGGCGCCTGCCCGCTCATCGCGAATTGAGACTTATCAGCCAGTATTCAGGACACACGATATGAGTGCTCGTTTCGTTTTGCTTGCTCTTGCCATGGCGTGGTCGGCCGGCGTTGCTCCCGCGTGGGGCCAGGCGGACGAGAGCCCGGTCGCCGAAGCGGTCGTGGAATTGGTCCCGGAAGCTGTCGTCACGGAAACGGCGTCGGTGGAAAGCCCTGTGGAGGCGGCCGTCGTCGAACCCCCGGCAATGCCCGCGGACGCGACTACCGAGGAGCCCTCGACCGCCGAGCAACCGTCGACCGGCGCGGTCGACGTGGCGGATCATGTGGTGAAGTTGCTCGTGACGAAACGGACGCCGGATTTTCTGCGCCCCTGGGCCCGCTCGGCGCCAAGCAAGGCGTCGGGGTCGGGGGTCGTGCTTCCCGGGGGGAAGATCCTGACCAACGCCCACGTGGTGAGCTACGCCAGCGAGGTGCTGGTCCAACTTCGCAAAGGGGGCGACCAACTGCGGGCCAAGGTCGTCGCGTTCTCGCCTGACATCGATTTGGCGTTGGTGCAGCTCGACGACCCGGCCGCCATCGCCGATTTGCCGGGACTGGCGTTCGGCGACGAATTGCCTGTGGTCAAAGACAAAGTCAGCGTTTACGGCTACCCCAAGGGGGGCGACGACCTGTCGATTACCGACGGGATTGTTTCCCGCATTGAATTCACAAGCTACTACAACGACGCCGCCGGCGTGCGGGTCCAGGTCGACGCGGCGCTCAACTCGGGCAACAGCGGCGGCCCGGCCCTGCGCGACGGGAAGATCATCGGCCTGGTGTTCAGCAAAATCGAAGAGGCCGATAACATCGGCTACTTGATTCCCGTCGAGGAGATTCTCGCGTTTCTCGACGACGCGGCCGACGACCACATCGACGGTCGGCCGCAGCTGTGGGACGGCTTCCAAACGGCGGAGAACACCGCGTTGCGCGAGTTCGTCAAGCTGCCCGCCGACGTGACCGGCGTGATCTACCAGAACAAGCAGCATCACGACGAGGACTATCCGCTGCAGCCCTGGGATGTGGTGACGCACGTGGGCCCCCATTCGATTGATAATCAGGGCTACGTCGAAGTTCGCGACGACCTGCGGATGCGGTTCAACTACTTCATCCCCCAGCTGGCGGTCGACGGTAAAGTGCCGCTGACGGTGTGGCGCGACGGTCAGGCGATCGAAGTGGAAGCGCCGGTGTCGCCCCGCCGCGATTTGGTGATCTCCACGCTGCGCGGCGAGTACCCGGAGTACTTTATCTACGGGCCGGTGACTTTCACCAACGTGACGCGCGAGATGCTGCAAGCGCTGGGCGGCAAGGGCGTGAATTACATGATGCAGATCGACAGCCCGGTGATCGCCCGCATGATGGATTCGCGCCGCGAGCCCGGCGAGGAAATCGTCGTGGTTGCCACGCGGATGTTTCCGCATCCGTCGATCCAGGGCTACTCGAACTACCCCTTCGGCGCCATCGGCAGCGTGAACGGCGTGGAGGTGAAGAACCTCCGGCACTTGGCCCAGCTGTTGGACGACTGTCAGGACGAGTTCGTTCGCTTCGAGCCGTCGGATCACAGCGAACCGCTGGTGTTTCGCCGCGACGAGATCGAGGCGGCCACGGAGTCGATCCTTGAGGACGAGGGGATCCGCTATCAGGCGTCGCCGACGCTGCGCGACGTGTTTGAAGAGTAGAAGACAAGGCGCCGCGACGCCCAGGCCCGCGTCAGCCGCGCTGGGCGTGCAGCCGACGCAACTCGTCGGCCATCACGGCAATTCCGCTGCGAACGGTTTCCTCGGATTGCGAGAAGGTGATGCGGACGCATTGTCGGCGGTGGGCCCAGTCGTCGGCGCCCTGCAGGCCGTAAAAGAAGTATTCGCCGGGGACAATCAACACGCCGCGCGCCTTGAGTCGCTCGTACAACTCTTGCGTGGCAATCGGCAACTCGGGGAACCACAGCCACAGGAAGAAAGCCCCCTCGCTGCGGTGCACCAGGTAGGGAAAGTCCGTGCCAAACTCTTCGGCGACGATTTGCTGGGCGGACTGCGACTTTCCCTGGTAGTAGGGGCGGATTTCGTTGCGGCAAAGTTCCAGCAGCTGTCCCTCGGCCAGCAGCGGCTCGACGATCGCTTGCCCAATATTGTTGTTGGCCAGCCCCACGACGCCGGTCATCGAGCGAATGCGGCGGACAAGCGGCTCCTCGGCCAGCACCACCGCGGTGCGCGTGCCGGGCAAGCCCAGCTTGGACAGGCTGAACGTCATCACCATGCCGGGACGCCACATCGGCCGAATCGGCTCGAACACGGCGCCCGGGAATGGCTCGCCGTAGGCGTTGTCGATCAGCAGCGGCACGCCGCGATCCTCTGCGAGCTGTGCCAGCCGCGACACTTCTTCGTCGCTCAGCACGTTGCCCGTGGGATTCGTGGGCCGGCTGACGCACACGGCGCCCACGTCGTCGCCAATCTCAAGGGCGTCGAAGTCGATGTGGTACTTGAAACTGTGCTCGCTGAGCTGTTCGATGCGCGGCCGCAGGCTCTTGAACGTGTCGGGCTCCAACCCCTGGTCCGCGTAGCCGATATACTCGGGCATGAGCGGCAGCAAGATTCGCCGGCGCGGGCCCTTCGCCATCTCGCCCGCCAGCAGCGTGAACAGAAAGAAGAACGCGGTCTGCCCGCCGCAGGTGACGGCGATGTTCTCGGGACCGATTGGCCAACCGTACTCGGCCTGCAGGCACTCGGCCACCGCGGCGCGAAACTTGGGACTGCCGGCCGGGCCGTCGTAGTTGGCCAGCATGCGGTCGCAGAGCGGCTCGTCGGCAACGATTTCACGCAGGCGGCGTCGCCACACGGCCTGGATCGCCGGAATGTGCCCCGGGTTGCCGCCGCCGAGCATCCGCATGCCCTTGCCGGCGGCGCCACTGAGAGCGGCGCCCAGGTCGTCCATCAAATCGACGATGCCGCTGGGGCCGGAGAGCGCCTCGCCAGTGCGACTGATGCGATAGTCCATGGTTGCCGGCGGCGACGGGGACGTGCGTCGCTTAGCCCTTTCGCGCCAGCCGCAGCTTAGCATTGAGTTGGCGGGCCTGTCGCTCGCGTTGGTCGATGGCTTCGTCCCCGGCCGCTGGGGCGGCCGACGCCTTGGCGGCTTGCTCGACCAGCATTTGCACGTCGAGCTTCAGCTTCGTGGCGGGAACCGCCCGATCGGTCAGCACCGACACTTCGTTGTCAGCGACCTGCACGAACCCGCCGTTGACGTAGTAGCGCGTCTCTTGGGCGCCGGTGCGCAGTCGCAACTCGCCGAAGCCCAGGCGGCCGATCATCGGGGCGTGATTGAGCCCGACGCCCAGTTCGCCATCGAACAGCGGCAGCGCGACGAATTCGGCCGAGCTGTCGACGACCGTTTCCTCGGGCGTGACGATGGTGCAGCGGACCTGTTTGGCGCCGGCGGTGGTTGCGTGATCGGCCATAGCGGAAAATCGTTCAGCGGAGTGAGCGGCGAGCCTCAGCGGAGTCGGCGGGACGGACGCCCCGCGCTAATGCAGCGCTAACGGCAATTCTACGACTTCTTCTGTTCCTTCTTCCACTGCTCTTCGGCCTGCTCGATGCCGCCGACGTACATAAAGGAGCTCTCGGAGAGGTGGTCCCACTTGCCGTCGCACAGCTCTTCGAAGCTGCGAATCGTGTCTTCCAGCGGCGTGATCTCGCCCGGCTTGCCGGTGAACACCTCGGCCACGAGGAACGGCTGGGACAGGAATCGCTCGATGCGGCGAGCGCGGTGAACGATCAACTTGTCCTCTTCGCTCAGCTCGTCGACGCCGAGGATGGCGATGATGTCCTGCAACTCCTTGTACCGCTGAAGGATCTGCTTGACCCGGGTCGCCG
>JAGQOU010000064.1 GCA_020427145.1 Planctomycetales bacterium
ACAAGGTGGCGCCGCCGTTCCGCGTGGCCGAGTTCGACATGATGCACACCGACGGCATCAGCTACGAGGGCGACATCCTCGACCTGGGCATCGAAAAGAAAATCGTCTCCCGCACCGGCGCCTGGTTCCGCTACGGCGACATGCAGCTGGGCCAGGGCAAGGAAAAGGCTCGTGCGTTCCTGAAGGAAACGCCCGAGGTGGCCGAAGAGATCAAGCAGAAGATCTTTGCAGAGGGCGGATTCGACCACCTGATGACGGTGAAACCGACGCCCGCCGAACTCGAAGACAGCGAGGCCGACGTCGAGGACGACGAGTTGTAATCGGCCGCCGCCTAGGCGCCAAGCAACCAACCTCCCCGCGTTAGCGGCGGCGGCAACGCCGCACAATCGGTCTGCCCCCAACCACACCGCTCAGCTGCGCCGCTGTTTAGTTGGGCCGCCGCGCAGCTGGGCCGCTGCTCAACCGCACCGGCGATTCGCCTCCCATCGACTTGGAGCAGCACGGCTGCGGGCGACTGTGTGGCCAGATGGCAAACGACTCCTTATGAGAGCTGCCGTTTCCCGCCCATCGGGCTATTGAGGCTGCGCGACCTATCGAGTTTGCGCGCCGCCGCCCTGAGCCAATTGGCGCCGCGACGGCACGTTCCGCGGCCGACGCACCTCGTTGCGGCATCACGACTTACGGTTTCCCGCCGAACTCGCGGTCAATTCTTTGCGTACGACACGCAGCGCCCGTACCATGCGGGCAATTGCTGCGCTTGTACCTGCAGTCTTGCCTACCCCGCCTGCCGCCGGGAGCCGCGCACATGCCGCTGCACAATCCCCACGTTCGTCGTACCGTTTCAGCCCTGCTCGTCGCGATTGCCGTCGCGGGAACGTTGCATGGCGCCACTGCCAGAGCCGAGGACGCCGGCGAGTCGCCGACAGTCGGCGAGACGCTCGTCCGCGAAGCGTCCGGCTACGGCTGGCGGCGCTGGCTGCGTCATCGCGTCTACAAGCCGGCCGACGACGCACGCTACGGCCTGCAGTTTGACGAGCACTGGGAGCAGTGCAACGCCGATCTCCCGGTGATCGTCCTGGTGCATGGGTTCAACTCGACTCCGCAGCGCAACGACGCGGTGCTCGCGCCCCTTCGCGCCGCGGGCTATGCGTGCGCCGGGTTCGCCTACCCCAACGACCTAACCCTGAGCGAATCGGCCGAGAGACTGTCCGCCGCCCTGAAAGAGTTTGCCGCGGCGCACGCTGATCGAAAATTGGCGCTGGTGACTCACTCGATGGGCGGATTGGTCGCGCGGGCTTGCCTCGAAGATCCGGCGCTCGATCCGGGCGACGTGACGCGGCTCATTCAAATCGCCCCCCCGACGCACGGCACGCTGCTCGCTCACGCGGCCGTCGCCACCGACATTTGGGAACATTGGCTGGGGCGCTCCGGCGGCGCTCCCTGGACGCGGTGGCGCGACTCGATCGTCGACGGCCTCGGCGAAGCGGGCGACGACCTGGTGCCCGGCTCGCCGTTTCTCACCAAGCTCAACGCCCGCGACCGCAACCCCGCCGTGCAGTACTCAATCCTCCTGGGCACCGCCGCCAGCGTGAGCGAAGACGAAATGGGGTGGATCCGCGACGCGGTCGCCAAAACGGGCGGACGCGTACCTGGACTGAGTCAAGCCAGCGACCGCCTGCACGATTTGCTTGTCGACATGGACGAACTGGTCGACGGCAAGGGCGACGGCGTGGTGGCCGTGAAACGCGGCCGACTCGCAGGCGTCGACGACGTGGCGTTGCTGCCGTTTGGTCACCTCACTTGCACGTCGGGCGATTCCGAAGACGGGGTTTCCGTGCAGCAGGCGGTCTTCGCGCGACTGCAATGAGCAGCGACGTGTCTCGCTCAAAAACGCCCCGTCGGCGCCGGCAACGATCCCTCGCGCCCTTCGCCGGTCTCCTGCGTTTGCCACACGCGTCCGGTGGCCGGTTCGAGCGCCGTCAGCCACCCGCCGCCGCAGCAATAGGTGTCGATGCACACCAAATGCCCCAGGTTGACGATCCGGCCCTGCTTGTTGGACGTGTGCCCCAACACGGCGGTCTTTCCGGAGCGGTGCGGCTCGGGCGTGTGCCAATGCAGCGACTGCCACCGCAGGTCGCGCCACGGCTGGCGATCAAGCGGCCGGGTGGCCCAGTAGTTGCCATGCACGAAAAACTCGCCGGGCGTTTCAAACACATCAACCCAAGTGCGAAAGAACGCCACGTGCTCGTCGTCGATGGAATTGATGCCGGAGCCGCGACCGTACGAATCCAACGCCTGCGCGCCGCCGTGATGCAACCACTCCTGCACCGGCATCAAGCCTTCCACCGCGTCGAGCAGCATCTGTTCGTGATTGCCCAGAATGCACACGACGCGGCACTGCTCGCGCAGTCGCAGCAGCTGCTGCACCACGCCGCGGGAGTCGGGCCCGCGATCGATGACGTCGCCCAGCGTCACCACCGTGTCGGCTGCTTGCGGTCGAAACATCTCCAACATCGCGGCGAGCGCCGTCGCACAGCCGTGAATATCGCCGATGGCGATCGTTCGACCTGGCTTCTCAGCAGACGGCTTGGCGGGCGAGCTCGGCGGCACGGTGGGCTCAATGGAGGATGGCGGCGGGCAACCGACGGACCACTTTGCCGCGCGGCAGAGAGGTTGATTGTTTCGGCAATTGCCCGGTCAGGCAAGTTGAGTCGTCGAAAGCCGTCCCACGCGGCCGTCTCGGGGCGGGGAGAGGTCCGCGGGCGGCTCAATTGACAATCCCCCTGGCACCGATACGATGAACCGATAATGCGGCCGGTAAGTGCAAGGGCCGCTTGAGTTTCCAATCATTTCACGCGCCGCCGGCGACGCCGCCGCGGCGCTGTTTGCAGGAGGTCGCGACAACGAAAATGGCCGCACCGATCACGCAGCTTGAGCACGCCCGCGCTGGCGCC
>JAGQOU010000065.1 GCA_020427145.1 Planctomycetales bacterium
CGCTGCCGCCCGGCGAGTTGATGTACAAATGCACGTCGGCCTTGGGGTCGTCCGACTGCAAGAACAGCAGCTGCGCGACGATGGCGTTCGCCGCTTCGTCGTTGACACCCGAGCCGAGCATCACGATGCGATCGACCAGCAGGCGGCTGTAGATATCCATCGCCCGCTCGTCGCGGCCGGACTTTTCAATGACATACGGAATCAGAGGCATGACGATCCTCGCAGGGACGCTGCGTTGTACTTAGTGATGGATGATCGATCATCACAGAGCGCGCGAAGAACACAGAACTGGCGGAAGAACTCGCCCGATCGTTTGCACCGTCTGGCGGCGTTTCGACTCAGGGCCAATCGCTTCAGCAACTCTCTGCAACCTCCGCGTCCTCTGCGGTGAGAGTTCCTCAGTCTTCGCCTTCCGGGGCGGCTTGCTTGTCGAGAATGTCGTCGACCACGCCAAACTCCTTGGCTTCGGCCGCCGACATGTAGTAGTCGCGATCGCACGCCTTGTGGATGTCTTCAACCGTCTTGCCGGTGTGGCCGGCGAGAATCTGGTTGAGCACCTCGCGGGTCTTGACGATTTCGCGAGCTTGAATCTCGATGTCCGAGACCTGTCCCCCGACGCCGCCGTGCGGCTGGTGGATCATGACCTTCGAGTGAGGCAGCGCGAATCGCTTGCCCTTGGCTCCGCCGGCCAGCAACACGGCCCCGCCGCTGGCGGCCAGCCCCACGCAGTAGGTCGCCACGGTGGGCGAGATCATCTGCATGGTGTCGTAGATCGCCAGCGTGGCGGTCACGCTGCCGCCCGGCGAGTTGATGTAGAAGTGAATGTCCTTGCGGCGGTTGTCGCTTTGCAAGTACAGCAGCTTCATCACCAGTTCGTTGGCGTTGCCGTCGTAGATCTCCCCTTGCAGGAAGATCACGCGGTTTTCCAGCAGCAAGTCGCCGAGGGTCATCTGCCGCTGGCGCTGATAGTCGCGCATCGCGGCGGCGAGCACCGGATCGCGATGCGGCGGCATGTTGTACGGCACGGACGTGTTCACGGCCTGATCTCCTTATACCCCAGCGTCGCGCAAGGGGGGCGCCGATTCGAGCAATCGGCTGGCGACGCGTGCTGTGTTGTCTCCGTGCTCGGGCGAATTTCGTTGGCCGCCGTGATCGCTGAACCTGTCAGCGGGGACCTTCGCCTGGGCAATACTACGCTTCTTCCTCAGCGACGGCCTTTGTTTCTTCCTTCGCTTCATCCTTGGCGACCGGGATGGCCTCGTCGCCTTCGCCGCCGGCGGCCATGTTGATGGCCTCGCTATCGAGCTTCTCCGGGGCGTACGGCTTGTCCTTGAACTTGGCTTCGCTTTGAACCAGTTCGAGGACTTTCCGCTCGACAATTTGGTTCTGCAGCACGTCCATCAGGCCGCGCTTTTCGATTTGAGCCCGGATCCGTCGGGGCGATTCGCCGCTCTGCATGGCGATCAGGAAGATTTCCTTTTCGAAATCGCCTTCCTCCGCGTCGATCTTCTCCTCCTCGGCGATTCGCTCGAGGATGAAGTGCTCCTTGAGCGCCTTGGCGGTCGAGGCCGCGCTGTTCTGGCGGAGTTGATTCTCGTGGGCGCGAATCTGCGCTTCGCCGAAGCCCGAGCGACGCAGTTCCATCACGGCCCGTTCCAGCTCGCGAGCGCTTTGCCGCTTGAGCAGGCCCGGCGGCAGTTGCCAGTCGGCCGTCTTGAGCAACTCGGCGGTGATCTGCTGCCGCGCGTTGCGCTGCTGCTCGTACTCCAGCTGACGCTGCAGGTTGGCGCGGATCGCTTCGCGGAGTTTCTCTTCCGAGTCGAAGTTGCCGATCTCCGACAGGAAATCCTCGGTCAGCTCGGGCAGCTTCAGCTTCTTGATTTCCAGAATTTCGAAATCAACCTCGACCTCTTCGCCGCGGAGCGGTTCGTTGGGAGCGTCGCCGGTCAGTTTGACCTTGCCGCTGCGCTTGTCGCCCGCCTTGGCGCCGGCGAGCAACTCGCCAAAGCCTTCGAGGCTGCCGTCCAGGAAGCTGAGCTTCTCGCGCAGACGCACGACGGCTTCTTCCTCCTCGGCCACTTGCTTGCCATCGTGCTTGGTCACGATGTTGACGACGGCGTAGTCGCCGGCTTCGGCGGCGCCGTCGTAGGGAACCAGCTGCCCGTAGCGAGCGAGCATCTGCTCCAACTGCTCGGCCACGTCGTCATCGGTGAATTCGCGGACAGGCCGCTCGATCGACAGGCCCCTCCATTGCGGCATGTCGAACTCGGGGCGGACCTCGATGTCAAATTCGAAGGTCATCGGGCCCTCGTCGGGGACCTCCAGGCCTTCCAGGCTGAGTTCCGGCTCGCCGATGGCGGTGAACGTCTGCTCCTCGCTGATCTGCGTCAAGCTGTCCATCAACAGCGATCCCTTGATCTGCTGATTGACGTCTTCCTTGAACCGGCCTTCGACCAGCTTGCGCGGGGCGCGGCCGATGCGGAAACCGGGCACCGTGGCCGATTCCATCATGCCGGAGTAGGCCTCGTCGAGGTAGCGGTCGATGTCCTCGCGCGAAACGGTCACGGTCACGTGCCGCTCGCAGTCGCTGGGACTGTCGACCTTGACCTGCAGGTTGAGCTTTTGCGGCGCTTCGGCCACGGCGGCGTCGCCCGCGGCGGCGTCATCGATTTCGGGGGTGGTGTCGTCGGCAGCCATCGGCGCTAGATCCCGGCATGGGGAGTTGGGGCGGGCGGGTGCGGAGGGAATCGTCGCGACGCTGCGGGCAGCGTTCGGGGATCACGCATCCTGTCCGGCCGTAAAACAAACGAGCCCGCAACCCTCTGGAACAGAAAGCGCGGGCTGAACAAGTTCCCTACGAAGAGCGGGTGATGGGATTCGAACCCACGACAACAACGTTGGCAACGTTGTGCTCTACCAACTGAGCTACACCCGCAGTGCGGATCGGGTCGGCCGCAAACGACATTCCGTCCAACCTCTCGCCCCCCATCGTCGGCCCGTAAGGCGTGACGTGCAAGGGGGTTGCGGTCGACTCGCCCACTAGGGGCCGAGCCTCGGCTAACCGTCCAGACTCCGAATTATAGGACCGCGGGGGGGTGACGCAAGGGGGCGTTTTCAGCGGTGGTGATACCGTTTGCCCAGGAGAGTTGAGTGGCTGGGGACGTAGCGAAGCGCAGCCCCCAGGAACTCACTGGGGGCTCCCTACGGTCGTCCCCAGCCACCCCGATCGAGTTGAAACGGTATCAACGCCTTTTCAGCCGGCGCCGGCCTCGCCCAACGCCACCGGCCGGCCGCCCCGGGGGCCAATTCGCCGATCGCTGGGGGGTATCCTTGTCGCGATCCTCCAACGGCTCCATTACCCTACACCCTTCGCCCGCGCGCGTCGCCGGCAAGACGGGATCAAGCGAGGGGGCCGCTGGCATGCTGCTGTTCAAGAAGAAATTCCTGCCGGCCATCCGCGCCGGGGACAAGACGCAGACGATCCGCCTGTGGAAGTGGCGGATGATGCGCGCCGGTCAACGCAGCTATATCCCCGGCGCCGGGTACATCCGCATCGACGGGGTCCAGGAGGTGGCGATCGACGACCTGACCGACGCCGACGCCCTGCCCGACGGTTTCGCCACGGCAGCCGCTCTGCAGGCGGAGCTGCAGGACATCTACGGCGAAAAGGTGGCCGCGGGGTACAAAGCGTTCCGGGTGACGTTTCATCTGGCGACGGAAGGCGATTCTACGGCCAAGTCTTCGCGTGGCGAGTAGGTGCGATTGGCTGTGGGGGGGACGACGAAGTCGCGGGGCGGCAGTTACAATGACCCCATGGCCGCCACTATTCTCGATAAAATCGTCGCTGAAAAACGCCGTGAGATCGACGCGGCGCAGCAGCGCGTGCCCGCCAGCGAGCTGCAAGCGCAGCTTGCCGACGCCCCGCCGGTGCGAGATTTCTTTGCCGCCTTGGCCGCTCCAGGGCCGATTCGGCTGATTGCCGAGGTGAAGAAGGCGAGCCCCTCGGCCGGCCTCATTCGTGCGGACTTCGACCCCGTGGCAATCGCCCGCACCTACCAGGCGCACGGCGCCGCGTGCGTCAGCGTGCTGACCGACGAGCCGTTTTTTCAGGGGCGGCTGGAGTACCTCACGGCCATCCGGGCGGCGATCGAGCTGCCGGTGTTGCGCAAGGATTTTATTCTCGACCGCTACCAATTGCTGGAAGCCCGGGCCGCCGGGGCCGACGCGGTGCTGCTGATTGCCGAGTGCCTGGACGATTGCCAGCTGCGCGGCCTGCACAACGACTGCGTCGAACTGGGCATGGCGCCGCTGGTGGAACTGTACGATCCGGCCAACCTGCCGCGCGTGCTGGAGGCGGGCGCCCAGCTGGTGGGGGTCAATAATCGCAATCTGCACACGTTTGAGGTCGACCTGCAGCATGTCGTGCGGCTGCGCGAGCAGGTCCCGGCTGAGTGCGTGCTGGTCGGCGAGAGCGGCATCCGCACGCACGACGACGTCAGCATGCTCGCCGCCGCGGGGATCGACGCGATCTTGGTGGGCGAGTCGCTCACCCGCGAGCCGGACATCGGCGCCGCCGTCGACCGGCTGCTGGGCCGGTCGCGCGCGGATTGACTGGCGATGTCGGCCGCCGGCGTGGGTTGGGTGGATTCCCCTGGGGCTTTGAGCTGCGAACTTGGTCCAGCCATCCACGTCCTGCGCAACCAATTCTCGATAGTGCGCAGCCCCCCTTCCGCTATCGATCGGCCGGCCGCAGATTTCGCCGAAATCGCGATAATCGTTGGATGCAGGTCTTGCGGGTCCTGGTTACATTGTTGCGTATTGCCGCAATCGAGCCGGCCTGAATCGCTTCGCTCGATGAGCCTTGGTTTCGTTTGTTTCTATTTCTTATTCTTCAACTGTGAGTTGTCTCGTGATTCGAAACTTCGTTCGGTTCTCCCGCCAGGTGGCGGCGATTGTCGCCGTCGGCGTTGGCGCAACGCTGGCGCAAACGGATTCCCGCGCTGCCGTGATGTTTCATTTCGATTTCATCGACGCCCCCGGCGCGGGCTTCAACGCGGCGGGTTCGCTCGGCGCCGATCGACGGGCCGGTCTCGCGCAGGCCGCTGATTACATCTCAGGCGTACTGGGTTCCGCCTACACCGCGAATATCTACCTGACCGTCAACGGCACGGTCACCGCCGATACGACGCTGGCCAATGCCTCGTCGAACTTCAATGCGGCGTTTCCCGGCAACGGTTTTGGCTCGGCCGGCGACGTGATGCTCAAGATCCTCGGCGGCGACGCGGCCGATCCGGCCCCCGCGACGCCTGACGGCGAGGTCAACTACAACTTTGAAGACTTCGACTGGGAACCGCTCAGCGATTTCCAGCCCGGGGAATTGGACCTCATCTCCACGGCCATTCACGAACTGACGCACGCCATTGGGTTTGCGTCCGACATCCTGCAGACCGGCGGCAGCGCCTGGGGCGATCCGGCTGGAACGCCCTCGGCGTGGAGCCCCTTTGACGAGTTCGTTGCCGACGCCTCTGGCGCCCTGATCGACGGTACGTTTGCACTCGACGGCGCGCGGTGGGACGTTGCGTCGGTGGGCGGCACGGGACCCGTGAACGGCCTGCTGTTCAATGGTCCCAACGCCATGGCGGCCAACGGCGGCAACCCCGTGGCCCTCTATTCGCCGACCACCTGGGATTCCGGTAGCTCGGGGTCGCACCTCGATACGGACTACTACACCGGCATGAACGGCACGATCGAGAACATGATGAACCATGCCTCGAGTATTGGCGAAGGACTCGATCTGCGCACCTACACGGCCATTGAGCTGGGAATCCTGCGCGACATTGGCTACACGCAGCTCGGCATGGTTCCCGAGCCGGCGTCGATCCTGCTAACGCTCGCGGGCGTGGCGTGCATTCACGCCGCGGCGCGCCGCTCGCGTCAGCGCCGAGCGTAACGCTCCTGACGCTAGTGCGGCGTGCAGTAGAATCTGTTGAGAACGCGGCGAGGGTCAGTTGGGACCCTCGCCGTTTTTCTTGCGCAGTCGCAGTCGCAGCACGCGCGGTTCGATGTCGTAGATGGCCAGCCCCCGCGGCACGCGGATGAGCCGCTCGTCCATGTAAATCTCCTGGGCGCCGGCCCGGGCGTCGGTCAGGTCGAGCGTGATCTTCAAGCTGCCCGGATCGAGCAGCCGGAACGACCGCTCCAGGCCCGAGAGCGTGATCTTCGCCTCCTGGGCCGCGAGATTCGCGTCGAGCACCAGGTCGTTCGGCAGTCGATACTCGATTGGCGTGACAAACGTCCGCTGCACCGACGTGGGATCGTACGCCAGCGTGAGCCAGGCGATCACCGCCAGGCCGAACGAACCAATCGCCAGCCGGGTGTTGATGGGCGACTTGGCGACGCGGCTGCCGGCAGAGCCGGTGCTCGACCTGTCGGCGACGAATCGTTCGAGCCGGGCGCGCAACTCGGCGGCCGTCGCGGCCGGGGCGAGCGTGCCGTTCTCGGCCAGGCTCACCGTGCCGCGCTCTTCCGAGACGGCAATCACCAGCGCGTCGCAGCACTCCGACAAACCCAAGGCAGCGCTGTGTCGCGTGCCGCGGGAGCCGAGTTGGCCGCGGTTCTTGGAGATCGGCAGATGCACGGCGAACGAGTCGATGACGTTGTCGGCCAGCACCACCGCGCCATCGTGTCCCGCCGACCCCGAATCGAAGATGCTATACAGGATGTCGCTGCTGTACTGCCCGCGTAGCGACACGCCGGCGTGTACGTGTCGGTCGTACGGTTCGCGTCCGGGCAACACGATGAGCGCCCCGACCCGGCTCGCGGCGAGGCGGAACACCGTTTCGACCAGGTCGTCCTGCAGTGCGTTGTCGGCAGACGCGGCGGGCGCCCAGGGCGACCGCCGCCACGAGGCCAGCTGATCGACCAGCCGCCGCAGGTCCTGCTGAAACACCACGACCAGCGCCAGCAGCAGCGCTGCAAAACTGGTTTGAAACGCCAGGGTCGTGAGATACAGGTCGAGCGACCGGGCGGCGATATACAACCCGGCGAGGCCGGCTGCGGCAATCACCAGCCCCCGCGACGCCGCCCGCCGCAACCACGACAGCACGGCGTACACCACGGCCGAGACGACCAGGATGTCGACCGCATCGGTCCACCGAAACGAGGCGGCCAGTTCGGCGAGGAAGGCGGAAAAGACGTCAAGCATGGTGCGGCAAGTGCAAGGAGTTCGTGAACGCGGCGGCGGCGAACATCCGCGCCGACGTCCATTGCACCCGGAAAACAGCACGGCGTCAAAGCCAACTGTGCCGCGCCGGCCGCCGAATCCGCGCCGTGTTGGCGACGGCGGCCCCGCCGTCTGCGACCGCGGCTACGAACCCACTCTACGCAGGAACTACCGCCGATGTTCAAGCGTGAACATGAGAGTGTGCTGAGATATATCGCGACTGGTGCTCTGCAACCCCATCGCGGGAAGCTCGTAGACCACCGCTTCGCTGGCCGACTGCATATTTGGCAAGTGAAATGCGCTCCACTGAACGCCGAGTGTCACGCTCGGCGTAATGCTCCGGCGAACGCCAACGCGAGCCTCAAGAAGCGGGACGATGGAGAAGTCTCCCTGACGCGACTGGTGCACAGCGTTCATTGGCTGAAGGTAGAGCAGTGAATTCGCTTGACCAGGGGAAAGGGGCTCGCCGAGCGTCGCCAGTTGCAACGCTTCGTTTTGAATTTAGCTCGCGGTCGCTTCGGTTTCGGCAAAGACATGCCATGGTCCGCTCGACCGATTGAACCTGAGTGACGCATGCGGGCCGAACGCCATGTTCAATGTCTCTGTGTTCGCGATTGATCTCCCCAATATGCCGCCGCGGCCATCCCAACCGAAGGCATTTTGCAGGTCAAAGTATCGTGCTCCGAGAGAGGCTGATATCCGTGCGAGTGACTTGTCGCTTGCCACCCCGTCGGTGCGACGCTCGAAGACCAAGGTGCGCGCGATCCTGAAATCCCGGCTTGCTGCCACGGCTCGATACCGCACTTGGTCGAATGCCAACCTGAAGATTGCGAGGTCGGCAAAATCAGGGACAACGAGAGTCGTCTCCGGGGTGTTTGGATAGCTAACCACTGTCTGCCTTACGGGCATGACGGCGGCATCGGTGATCGGGGCCATTATTGGGTCAGCGGCGCTCGCGAATGGCGGCTGTTCGACTTTGAGCGGGCTCGCCGTGACAGCGACACCGCCGACAGATGCCAGATAGGTGTCGCGAAAGCCAGCGGACGCGGTCGTGGTGTAGATGACGGTGATGCTGCCAAAGCCGGAGGATGAGCTTGGATGTCCGACGCTGTCACTTGACGGCCCGCTGTCACTTGGCGGCAACGTGGCTGAATTGGAGTGGGCGCGTGGCGCGACAACTCTACTCTGAAAAACATCCGCATAGGCCGCGTCAGTCGCGTTGTCCCAGGATTCGCGGTAGAATGATTGAGAGTCGCCCGCGAACGGTACGTCGCCCGTGACTCTCAAGTCGCCGTTCAACTGGCGATTTGGTGAAACAACCCGCGCCTCGACTCGATCTTCGACAAGTTCCCATTCCCACGCACGCGCTGCGGATTGCCACAGAACGATCGCCAGGCAAGCGAGCGCCGCAGACTGGCGCCACAGCAGCGAATTCAATTTGATTTCCACCACGACTGCGCCTGTCGTCGGGACCGCGGCAAGAGACAAGGGCGCGGACAGTAGCAGGCAAATGCTGGCAACGGCAAGGCAGATGCTGTCAAATCGGGCTTGCTAGCATCGCGCGCTGAGGCGAAAACCCCGGGTGGCGTCGCATGGGCCTCGCGCTGGCGACCGCATGGGCAGGGTTTTGCTAGAGAAGCTAGGGAATCTGCCCTGCCTCACACTTTCAGCGGCTGCTCGATAAACGCGTGCAACTTCTGCATTTCCAGCTGGCTGCCTACGAACAGTGGCACGCGTTGGTGCAGGGCCGTGGGCTCGATGTCCAGAATCCGCCCGCGGCCGTCAGTGGCCAGGCCGCCGGCTTGTTCGGCCAAGAGCGCGATCGGGTTGCCCTCGTACGCCAGTCGCAGCTTGCCCTCGGGAAACGTGCTGGTGGGCGGGTACATAAAAATGCCCCCCAACAGCAGCGTGCGATGGAAATCGGCCACCAGCGAGCCGATGTACCGCGAACGGTAGGCCGTGTTGTCCTCGCCGCTTTTGAGCCAGTGCAAAAACCGCCGGCAGTAGGGCGGGAATCCGTCGGCGTACGACTCGTTGACCGAGTACGTCCAGCCGCGCTCGGGCATCCGCATATCGGGGTGGGTGAGTACGAACGTGCCGATGGTTGGATCGAGCGTGAACCCATGCACGCCGCGGCCCGTGCTGTACACCAGCATGGTCGACGAACTATACAGCACATAGCCGGCCGCGATCTGGTCGCGCCCGGGTTGCAACACCTCCTGTTCGGTCGAGAGCCCGTTCTGCGCCGTGCGTCTGTAAATCGAAAAAATCGTGCCGACGCTGACGTTCACGTCCAGGTTACTGGAGCCGTCCAGCGGGTCGAACACGACGATGTACTCGCCCTCGTCGGGACACTCGAGCACCACGACCGGCTCTTCATTTTCCTCGGAGGCCAACAGGCCGACGTTGCCGCGGTTGCCCAGGCACTCCATGAGCACCTCGTTGGCAAACACGTCGACGCCTTGCTGTTGCTCGCCATGTACGTTTTCGTCGCCGGCGGCGCCGCGAACCTCCGAAAGCCCCAGCCGACGGACTTCCTCGCCGATAATCTTGCACGCCAGCACGATCCCCGACAGCAGCCAGGAAAAATTGCCACGGGCCTCGGGATGCCAATCCTGCTGCTGCTCAAGGATATGGCGGGCGAAGGTTTGGCAACGATGGTGTTGGCGGCTGGTCACGGCGGTGCGCTCCTGTGCGAGCGAGTGTGCGAATTCGGCGCAGGGCCGATCGCCGACCCCGGCAAATCTAGCACTTTTGGAGGGAGAACGTGCAAATAGTGGACCGCGGGCATGGCACGTCAAAGGAACCTCCGCGCCATGTAGCCATATAACCGTCACGAGGCGACAAAGCATCTGCGGAAACTCCAGCTGGCAACTTCATATGGGGGCGGCTTCGACCGTCGTTTGCCAGTCGAGTTGAGCCACCAAGCAAGGAACTCGCTATTGGGCATCGCACTAATGTTGAGGCGTTCCACCAGTTTTGTGCCGCGGCGCAGAAGCGGATAGTATTGGGCCCAGGCTTCGAGCCGCGAATATTGCTCGCCACGCCAACTCATCGATTTTCTTCATATTATTTGATGCGAGACCAGTCCTCATGCTTCGACTCTATAGGATAGTCATTGGGTTGGCAGTCCTCTGTACCTTTGGAGCCAATCTTGCGGCAGGCGAGTTGCGTACGGTGCTTCTGAGCGATCAAGGGGCACCAGGAGCTTCGTTGGCAATATTGAGCGCCGACCTTCGCTATGGACCAATGATCAACATTCACGGCGACGTGGCCCTCATTTGCGGCGCGCCGCGCGTTCAGGGCAGCGAGGGACCGCCCGCGGGGCTCGGCGCCATCTGGGCTGAAAACGCTCACTTGTTGCGATTGGTAGTCAGCGCCGGTGATGAAGTTCCCGGAGGGCCGGCTGGTCTGCGATATGCAGCCATTGCCGACCCCTACTTCAGTGATGCAGGAACCGTGGCCTACCGCGCGGTTGTTTTCGGCCTAGCCATTCCTTCCACCGACTATTACGGCGCGTGGGCGGGCAAGCCTGGCGACTTGCAGTCGATCCTGCAACTCGGTGACACGCCCAGCGCAACGGGTGCGACCGTCACCGGAATCAATAAACTGGTCCTTGGCACAGCAGGACAAGCCGTCGTCAGTGCCAGCGACTCGAGACCGCGGGCAACTCTGTGGGCTGCGGGGGCCGGCTCGTTGCAGTTGATCCTCGACGGTGCACAGCAACCGGTGGGCTACCCGACGGGATCCTACTTGCAAACGCTGTCGGCACCTGACGAGATCGGCGTTAATAATCGTGGACAGGTCGTGTATGCGGCTAGGTCTGCCACTCGCGGTGGTCGACAGGGGATTTGGCTTGCCGACAAGACGGAGACGCGATTGCTTGCCTCGCAATATGCACCCCTCCCTGGGATGCCTGCCATGAATCGCGTAGATGGCGTGGGTTCCCCCTCTCTTAACCGCTATGGTGACGTGGCGTTCGTTGCGACCTACGCCGATCTGACTGTACCTGGACAGCTGCCCCCAGAGATAACGGGCATCTGGGTCGACCGACAAGGAACGCTCGAGCACATCACAAGTTCGATAGACCCGCCCAAACAGTTTGCGTCCGTGACGAATTGGTCGCTCGATAGTCCTCGCATCAACGCGCAGGGCGCCGTGCTGTTTGCGGCCACGCTCTCCGGCGGACCCGAAGTGACCGCATCCAACGACCTCACTGTTTGGGTTGACGATCCAGTCGAAGGACGACGCCTTGTTTACCGCGAAGGCTCCCACCCTGAAGGTGCGTCTGCAGACGCTGTATTTGGCGACGGCGAACTAGCCGCGCCGTTCGTGTTGCCCAATCTTGTCACGGCGATCAATGCACGAGGCCAGGTCGCTTTGTGGACCTCGCTAGAGATGAGAGGAACTGATACACGGGTTGGTACAGGAATCTGGGCTGAGGACGCCGACCACCGCTTGCGGCCAATCGTTATGACAGGGCAACCGTTAGAGCTCGCCTCTGGGGACGTTCGCGTCGTCGAATCGCTGCTATTCGCCGGAAACGCCAATACCGAGGACGGTCATCGCGTGGGCCTCAACGATCGGGGCCAAGTGGCCTTTCAAGCGACGTTCACCGATGGCACTTGGGGCGTGTTCGTCTCGAACGCCGTGGCCGTTCCCGAACCGACAGCTCTGATCCTAATGGCTACATTTGCTATTTTTGTCGGCCTGCGCGCCACCGTGCTGAGGACGCTACGCCGCGTCCCATAGCCCGCGGTACGGCAACGCAAACGTCTCGGCGACCGCTTTGTTGGTGACCTCCCCGGCGTGCATATTCACCGCCCGGGCGATCGGGGGCAGGTCGCGGGCGGCCTTTTCTACGCCGCGCTGGGCCAGTTCGATGACCCAGGGGAGCGTGACGTTGCACAGGGCGAACGTGCTGGTGCGTCCCACGGCGCCCGGCATGTTGGTTACGCAATAGTGGACCACGTCCTCCACGATGTAGGTCGGCTCGCTGTGGGTGGTGGGCCGGCTCGTGGCGATGCAGCCGCCCTGGTCGATCGCCACGTCGATGATCACCGCTCCCGGTTTCATGTGCTTGAGGTGCTCCCGCTCGATCAGCCGCGGCGCCTTGGCGCCCGGGATGAGCACGGCGCCCACCACGAGGTCGGCCAGTTGCAGTTGCTCGCGGATGATGTGGCGGTCGCTGTACAGCACGTCGACGTTCGGGGGCATCACGTCGGAGAGATACCGCAGCCGGTCCATGTTGATGTCGAGGATGGCCACGTTGGCGTTGAAGCCCGCGGCGATCTTAGCGGCGTTGGCGCCCACGACGCCGCCGCCCAGGATGGTGATGTTCGCCGGCGCCACGCCGGGCACGCCGCCCAGCAGGATGCCGCGACCCATCTGCGGCCGCTCCAGGTACTTGGCGCCCTCCTGAATGCTCATCCGGCCCGCCACTTCGCTCATGGGGGTGAGCAGCGGCAGTCGGCCTTGGCTGTCGGAGAGCGTTTCGTAAGCGACCGCCGTGCAGCCCGTGTTGAGAATCGCGTCGGTCAGCTCACGGTCCGCGGCGAAGTGAAAGTACGTGAAGACCGTCTGCCCTTGGCGGATCAGCGACCATTCGCTCGCCTGCGGCTCCTTCACCTTCACGATGAGATCGGCTTGGCCGAAGATCTCGTCCGGCCCCGCGGCCATCTCGGCCCCGGCCGCCAGGTAGTCGTGATCGGGGAGTCCCGAGCCCAGCCCGGCGCCGGCCTCGATCAGCACGCGATGCCCGCGGCGGGTCAATTCCTCCACGCCCACGGGCAACATGGCGACGCGATATTCGTCGAGCTTAATCTCTTTGGGAACGCCAACGATCATGGGGAGAGGTCCGGTGTCGCGGGTTGCATTGGGAACGGTTCGCCATGGAGTACGCCGAGAGCACAGAGAAATCGACTTGCAAATCGAGCGGGGGCCGCACAGCCCCGATTGCGAGGCGGACCCGACGCCGCTAGCAAGGCGCCAGGGCGCGCTGACCGACCGCTAGCAAGGTCTCTGTGCCCGCCGCGTCCTCTGTGGTGAAATCCTGAGTGGTGAACTGTCTGTCGTCGGATTGTAACCGACGCCACCGGCGGCAGGGCAAGCGGGGATTGCTGCGCAAAAATGCCGCGCGCTGGCGCAATCCGTCGCGCTCCGCTCCGCGAAACCGGCGTAGGCTGCCGCGCGGCGGTGCGGGTATATTGCCGGGCTGCATGGTCCGCCGTGGCCGGCGATTCGCCGGGTCGCGGCCCTCGAGTCTTGCGTCGGGAGGACGCCGTGATGCCAAGGATGGCTCTGTCGGTCGGTCTGTTTGTTCTGTTGGCGTGCGGCATGCCGCCCCGATTGTGCCTCGGCGATGAGGCGGGGAGCTCCGCCCCCCCGCAAGCCGCCGAGGCCGATGCCGCGCCATGCCCCAATGCGGCCGCCCCCGTGCGCACGGTCGGCGATGCGGGCGATCTGCGCCGCGTGGAACTGGTGGGCATTCGCCAATGCGACCCGGTAGCGGTGCGTCGGGCGATGCAAATGGACCTGCCGCTGCAGGCCGCCGCCCGCCCCAGCGCCCCGTTATGTGACTTTCTGGCGACGCTCAAGGAGCGGCTGACCGAAGGCTACCGCCACAGCGGTTTCGCCGACGCGGTGGTCGACGTGACCTACGACCCGGTCACGGACGCCGTCAGCGCGTGCATCCACGAAGGCCAGCTGTACACGATGCGCGACATCCGCGTGACCGGCGGCACGGCGAAGGTGCGAAATGGGTTGGTCGCACGGCTGACCGAGCCGGAGCCCGCACGGCCGTGGTCGTTCATTCGCGACGAAGCACACCGGTGGCCTCCCACGGAAGCCGCGTCATCGGAACCATTGTGGCGGCGCGGCGAAGCTCTTTCGTCGTTGGAAACTGTCGGCGAGGATGCGACGGCGGCCGTCCGACGATGGCTGGCCGATCTCGGTTATCCCGCGGCGGAGTTCACCGTCGACGTGCCGTGCGACAAGAACCGGGCTCGCGCCGACTTGGTGATCGGTCTATCAAAAATGGGGCCTGCCGCCACGGTTGGCGAAATCACCTTGATTGGTCTCACGCGGCATACGCGCGAGCAAGTGCTGAACTATCTGGAGATCTCGCCCGGCGATCCCGTCAACTCCCAGCGCCTGGCGGAAATCCACGCCAAGCTGCGCACCTCGTGCCGGTTCTGGAGTTACAGCGTACTGGCATCGTGTCCTGTCCTGCCGCGCAAAGCGAAGCTTGGGGACGCGCTGCCCGTGGAACTGGTGATCGACATTCTGGAATACGACCGGACTCCGCCGCTCGACGAACCGCTTGACGAAATTGACCAGGCGCTGGTGCGCGTGGCGGATTGGTTGCAGCGATGTGTCGACGGCAAGCACGGCGATGCCATGCTCGTATTGAAGTCTGTGCAGAGTGGCAACGAAGCCGGCCTTGGCCAAGGTTCGCTGAAAGTGACGATGGACCACCGAGGCCGCGCCGCGGTCAGCTTGACGACCGCGAGCGATCCGGACTTTAGGGCGGATCACGCGATCTTGCTCGCCGACGGACAGTGTTCGCTGTACGACTGGCGCAATCGACTCGCCTGTCGAGCGACCGCCCCGTGGCAGTTAACGCACAAGATATCTCTTCGCGCGGCCGGCATCGATGACGACGGTTTCGCAACAGATTTTTCCCTCTCGTGGGGAATGCGTACGTCCGCGCGCTTTGCGTCTGGGGACGGCGAACAGTCGGGCTGTCCGCTGAGCGTCGCCATTGAGCCGGTTGCCATGGTCAACGCGGGTCGCCGCCCGGGCGTCGATCGTCTTCTCAGGGACGGCATGCTGGTTGTTTCGTCGCGCGATTATCTCATCGAGGCCGACGCCGCCAGCGGTCGTGTGCGGCGAATCTGGTTTGACGCTGAAAATCATCGGTGCGAACTGGCGTTTCAGGCCGGGGCGCTGAAGAAAGTTCGCAGCGACTTGCAATCTCGCGGCAATCACTGCGCCGAGCAGTTCGACTCTGATCGTCCACTCGGCTCCGTTGTGGTGTTCCTCGCACGCCAGATTCTCGACCAGCCGATCGTTCAACGAGAGCCGCTGTACGAATTACTCGCTCGGCAGGCAATTGCCGTCTCGCAAACCGAGTGGTTCCTGCGCCAAGCGACCGGTAGCGGAATTGATCGAATCCTCGCGCGCGGCGCCGTCGAGAATCGGATTCGATACCACATGCCCTCGGCCTTCGAGTCTCGCCTCAAGGCGCCCGGTCAGCTGGCGGAATCCGACTATTGGTCGGTGCTCGGTTTGCCGCAGGTTTCGTTGCTGGCCGACTCGTTCTTTCCGCGGGGATCTTGGCCGTGGACATTCTCAAGGGAGAGTGCGTTCTATCTGGCTGACCGCATCAACCGCATTGATGAGCAGCTTACCGTCGGCGCAGACGGCGAGTTTCAGCGAATCAACGCAGACGACTCGATTGGGCCTATCGGTCAGTTAGTCCTGGGCGAACTTGGCGACGAAAAGCTTTCGTCTGAAGCACTGCACACGATTGCGAAGGTCGCGGCCCCGGACTCATCCGGCAACGAGCAATTCTCCCGCGACGTGCAGTTGGCTCTGTACGGGGACCACGGACTGGCCCAGGTTGCCCGCACGACATTTGAAACCTACGCCGCCATGGACCCGAAACGTCGGCAGCGAATCGGCAGCGAATTGCCACAACCGTGGGGAGTGATTCTGGAAGCTGCCGCCGCCGAATTGCGGCGGAATCCGGACGCTGCAACGTCACAGGCGATCGAAGCGGCCTTTTCCGCTGGCTGGGCCCGCGGAATGCTCGCCATGGCGGAGACTGAACAGCAACAACCTGATGACATCCGCCAAGCTCGCGGCAAGCGCGACGAAATGCTCAAGTGATCATCGCCGTTGCTGAAACACGGCATCGCAGAAACCAAGGAAACCAAGCCGAGGACAGCCGCCGTGACGCTTTTGTTCGCCCATCAAGCCACCCAAGTCGCCACGCAATCGGGCATCGGCATCGGCTCCGCGGTGGCCGTCGTTTGCTCCTGGCAGCGGAATCGGTCGATTCTGTTGGCGTCGATCTCCGGGCTGTTTTCGTGGATCTATGTGATCTACTTCGCCCTGACGCGCACCGCCGACGAATAGCGATGCGTGGCGGCGCTGAGGTTCGCCAATCGCGCATGTCGCCCCGACCGGGCGGTCGCGGCCAAAGGACGCATGCAGGCGCGCCGTCTTACGACGCGCATATCAGGCGCGGAACTCCGCCGATTGCGGGCGTTCCGCGCGGACGACAGGTTCGCTCTGCCAGATGATCGCAGCGGCGTGGCCGCCGCTGCTCATGCGGCGTGGCGACGGTGCTACTTGGGCGCGTAGATCACCACGATCCGGCGGCCTTGCATCGAAGCGTTCTGCTCCACCTTGGCCACGTCGGCCAACTCGGCGGTCAGCTTCTGAATAAGCTTGAAACCCTCGTCAACGTGGGCGTTCTCGCGTCCCCGGAACACGACCGAGAAGATGACCTTGTCCTTTTCGCCCAAGAACCTGCGGGCCCGGTTGGCCTTGGTCATGAAGTCGTGGTCGCCGATTTTCGGCCGCAAGCGAATCTCTTTGTTCTTGCTGTGGTGAGTGTGGCCCTTGTGCTGCCGCTTCTTTTGCTGGTACTTGAACTTGCCGAAGTCCATGATGCGGCAGACGGGGGGCTTTTCGGTCGGCGCGACCTCCACGAGATCGAGCCCCACTTCGCGCGCCTTTTCCAGCGCCTCGTCGCGGCTGATCACCCCCAATTGGTCCCCCTCGGCGCCGATCACGCGGATCGGCGAAACGCGGATCTGGTCGTTGATCCGTTGTTGCTTGCGTTCGATTGCTATGGTCTCCACAGGGTGGGCTCGCGCGGCGGCAGGACGTCGTGGACGACGTACCGCGCGGCAAGGATGGCGGGCCGGCCCCCGTTGGCACGAGGAAGCGACCGCGGAAAAGAACGCTCAAGTATTGGACACGACGGGGGGGTACGTCAACTGTTTGCCCGGCCGATTGGGTGGTTTTGTGACGGTGGCGGCGATTTTGCGTTGCATGCACCACCGGATTTCGCCATGGTCGACGCCAGAGCGCAATTCTGCACCGAGATTATGCCACGCCGAGTCTCGGAGGGCTCGCCCAGTGGGGACGCTTAATACCCGCCGCTCATCTCCCCCCGGTCCACCGCGGCAGGGGCCGCGGCGTCGGCCACTTGCCGGACGGTTCGCTCGGCGATTTCCTGCTGAAACTTCCCGATCGCCTCGGCCACGGGGAAGGCGCCGAGGTCGCCGTCGATGCGGTCGCGGATCGTCACGGTGCCGGCTTCCGCGTCCTTTTCGCCCACCACGAGCATGTACGGAGTCAGCGCGAGCTGGGCCTCGCGGATCTTCGCCCCCAGCTTTTGGCCGCGGAAGTCGGAGCCGACGCGCAGGCCGGCCTCTTTGAGCTGCTGCTCGACCTGCCGGCCGTACTCTTCGCTCTTCTCGCTGACCGTCAGCACGCGCACCTGCTCGGGCGCAAGCCACAACGGGAACGCGCCGGCGAAGTGCTCGATCAACACGCCGACGAATCGTTCCATGCTGCCCAACGGCGCGCGGTGAATCATCACCGGCTGATGAGGCTTGTTGTCGGCGCCGATGTACTCCAGCCCGAACCGCTCTGCGCTGGGCAGGTTGTAGTCGAGCTGCACGGTGCCCAACTGCCACTCGCGGCCGATACAGTCGGTCACCACAAAGTCGGCCTTGGGGCCGTAGAACGCCGCCTCGCCCGGCTCGATCGACATGTCGGGCAGGTCCATCGATTCGCATACCGCCTGCAGCGCCGCCTCGGCTCGGTCCCACACTTCGGCCCCGCCGACGTACTTGTCGCCGTCGGGGTCGCGAAAACCGAGCCGCACGCGGTAGTTGTTCATCCCCAGGCTTGCCAGCACCGTCTGGGTCATCTCCAGGCAACCTCGAAATTCATCTGCGACCTGCTCTTCGGTGCAGAAGATGTGGGCGTCGTCCTGGGTGAAGCCGCGCACCCGCATCAGACCATGCAAGGCGCCGGACGGCTCGTAGCGGTGGACGGCGCCAAATTCTGCAAGTCTGACAGGGAGATCGCGGTAGCTCTTGAGTCCGTGCTTGAAGATCTGCACGTGGC
>JAGQOU010000066.1 GCA_020427145.1 Planctomycetales bacterium
AGTTCCATCTTGCCGGCTTCGATCTTGGACAGGTCGAGTACGTCGTTGAGCAGGATCAGCAACGCTTCGCCCGACTGCCTGACGGTTTCCACGTAGGATTGGATTTGAGGCGTCAGCGGCGAGCGCAGGGCGAGTTCGGCCATGCCCAGAATGCCGTTCAGAGGCGTCCGGATTTCGTGGCTCATGGTGGCCAAGAACTGGCTCTTGGCGTTGCTGGCGGACTCCGCCGCTCGTTTGGCAATCTGCAGCTGTTCCTCTTTGCTCTTGAGTTCGTCGGCCACGCGTTTGAGTTCTTCGTACGACTCGGCCAACTCGCGCGCCTTGGACTCCGCAGCGGCGGTGCGTTCCGCGACGCGAGATTCGAGGGTCAGGTTGAGTTCCTGCAATTCGCGGAAACCGGCGGCGTTTTCCAGCGCCGCGCCGGCAATCGTCGCCACGAACTCGGCGAGGCGCAATTCGTCGGAGCCAAACAGACCGGAGAGTTCGTCGTGCGACACCACCAGCAACGCCCGGAGGGCGCCCCGGACGAAGACCGGCGCCGCGAGGCAGGATCCCTGCGCTCCGTCGACCGCCACTTGCGCCGAGATATCAAGCGGCGTCGCCGCACCGTTGCCGACGATCTCCAAGTACTGCTGAACGACGCGCGAGTCGGCTTCCCGGCGGGCGTCGCCTGCCAACGGATGGTAAGTTCGTTGCGTCTCTTCGCCACGGATCTCCCAAATCACCGATTGCTGACCGCGCAGCAGCCGCAACGCCGCGGCGCGCGTTTGTTCGTAAATCGCGTCTTCCTTGAGCGCCGACGCGATTTGGCGTCCCGATTCCACGACGGTGTCGAAGCGATCGATCAACGACAACGAAGCGTTCTGCTCGTCGCGTCGCGCTCCGCGCGACCGTTCACGTCGTTTCAGCTCCAGCTGCTCTTTCACCCGCGTTCCCGTTTTTCGTCTCCGCTCCGCATCGCGCCAGCCCAGACTCGCGCCGATTTCTCCGTAGGCAATCAGCGACTGGGCGAATTCGTAGCGGGCCCGCTGCTTCTTGGCCAGGGCCAGGCTGCGCAGCAACTGACGCTTCGCCTTGTCCGTCTTTCCCAGCAGCGCGTTGGCCAGGGCGCCTTCGCGCAACGCCATCGGCACGTCGTTCTTGCACATCCACGAGGCGCGCACCGCCTGGGTCGCGGCGCGGGCGGCTTCGCGCAGAGTTCGACGACGTTCGCGGAGCGCATAAGGACTGAGTCGCTCGGCGCTCTGCCGAAGGGCGACGGCGATCCACGCCATCAGTGACAACGTATACTGATTCTTGATGCCGCGGTCGTGCGTGTTTTGAACGGCGCCGCGCAGCAACGCGATCGCCTCGGCTTCGCGATTCTGACCGAGCAACCATAGCGCGTAGGCCAGGGCCACCTGAGCCGCTCCTTGGGGATCGGAGCGTTCGCGTTGACGTTCAGCTTCAATCGCCTCGATAGGAATCGCTTCGAGATCGGCGCGAGCCCACACTTCCAGATTGATCGCCGACGCTTGGGTGTCGCCGGTGAGCAACCCCGAGCGGTGGTTGCGCCGGGCCTCTTCAATGGCTTGCGCAAAGTCGCCCAGGTGATACAGCGAGGCGGCCAACTGGTAGCGGGCCGTATGCACTTGCTGGTAATCGCCCGTTCGCTCCAAGAGTCGCACCGATTCGCGACACTTGGCCACGCATTCGTGGAATCGCGACGCGGTGTACAGCGCGATGCCCCAGTAGTGCAGCGACTGCCCCTGGCCCCACACGTTGCCAAGCGTTTCGCGGATCTCCAACGAGCGACGGCAGTACGCCTCGGCCCGGTCGTACAGCGAGTACAGCGAGACGCCAATTCCGTGCGAGGCGTAGGCCTCGGCCAATTCCTCCGATGGAAGATAGAGTTCCGCAGTGTTCATCTGCAGCTGATGGGCCCAGAACATGACAATGCGACTGCGCGCGTAGAAGCACGCGTGCGACAGGCCCTGGAGCAAATGAAGTTGGAGCCGCTCCTGCTTGTCCGGCAAACGTCGGCGCCGATGGAGAAACAACCGGGGCGCGACGGTGTGCAGCACCTGGGCGACCGCCTGCACGGCCAACATCAGCGTGAATAAGACAATGTTGCTCGGTACGTACACGCCCAGCCCGCGCAGAGCCGCTTCGTACTCGCAGACGGCCTGCTCCATGTCGCCGCGTTTCAGCGACAACTCCGCCAGCTTGCCGCGAATCTCCGCCCGTGCCAGACTCCCCTCCGCCAGCTTGCTGGCCATGCCGAGCCAGCGGCCCGCTTCGTCATACCGTCCTTGCAGCAGGCCGATTTCGCCAAGGCCTTCGTAGATATGAAAGCGCGTCGTCCGATCGTCGGGCGTCGCGCCGCGCTCGGCGATCATGTACTGTTGCCGGGCGACCTCCAAGGCATACTTGCTCCGCGCGCCCCGCGCCGCCAACAGCGCGTAGGGAAGAGCGGATTTGGGGTCGCCCGCGGCGTCGAAATGATACGCAATGTCGGCATCATTGGCGCCAGGGCCGCGCAACAGCAACTGGGCCGCGCGCTGGTGGATGTCTTGGGCGCGCTGCGTACTCAAATGCGCCAGCACGGCGCTGCGGATTTTGTCGTGAACGAAGACGCAACTCGTTCCATCGGGGCGCAACCAAGTCAGACGCTTCTCGCGGGCTTCGTCAATCGACTCGATGAGCTCGACGGTGGTCACCGACGCCAGATTCGCGGCGAGTTCAATGTCAAACTCCTTGCCCAGCACGGCCCCGATCGAGAGCAACTCGATCGCATCGGAGCCCATCGAATCGACGCGCCGCGTCAGCAGCGTTGCCGCGGCGTCCGACGATTGGCAGTCCTTCAGCGCCTCGCGGTCGACCACCCAGCCCTGCTCGCCGGGGCGGAGCGTGCCGCATTCAAACAGTCCCCGCAGCACGGCGGTTCCCATGAAAGGGCTGCCGTCGGCCAGTCGCACGACGACGTCCAGGACGTCTTCCGGAAGCGTTCCCGCCATCGATTCGGCCAGCTGCCGCAATTCGCGATCCGTGAGTCCGGGCAACCTCACGTGACCGCGAGGATCGACGCGGCGCAGAAGATGCTCGTCCCCAACCTCCTCGGAACGAAACGCCGCCAAGAGCAACAGCCGGTTTCTGCCCGACAAAGATTGCTGCCGCGAACTCCAGTGTTGGATCATCTTGAGCGACAGTTCGTCGGCCCACTGGCAATCGTCAAGCAAGATGAGTACGGGCTGGTCGTCAGACGCCAACGCGTCCAACAACGCCGTGAGGGCCCGTAACGCGCGGGCTTCGCCGAATTGATCAGGAGCCTTGCTGCCAGTGCTTTTTCCGATCAACGGTTCCAGTCGAGGTAGCATCTCCACGAGGGCGCCGCGATCGTCTCCCAAGGCGTCGCGGAGTTTTCGATCAAAGCCGCTGCGAGTTGCAGCCCGAGCCAGGATGCCGGTCACGACGCCGTCGAGGACCTGCAACAAGCGGCGACCGACGTCGTTTGTTTCTTGGCCGCGGAGCACCCACGCGTCCTCGCGACGCGCCAGCTGCGCCGCTTCGGTGAGGAATCGCGATTTGCCGCCGCCGGAAACCGCCTCCACCAGCATGACGCCGCCGTCGCCGCGCTGGACGTCGCTGAGGCATTCGCGCACGAGCTTGAGTTCTTGTTCGCGACCCACATAGGAGGGTTCGGAAAGCGACGTCTTGCGGTCGCTGACTCCGATGGCGATCTGGGGGTCCTCGTCTCCGTGGCGCAACCGACGCGCGAGTTCCCGAACGTCGGCGAGCGCGGCGTCGGCCGTTTGGTAGCGAGCGGACGGATCTTTCTGCAGCAGGTGGAGCAGCAAGTCCTCGAACGCCCTCGGTGCGCCAACGAGGCCGCGCGATGAAAGGGCGGGCACCGGGGCGGTCAAGTGATCATAGAGGACCTGTCCCATGTCGGCGCCTTGAAACGGCGGCGCCCCCGTGACGGCGGCATACAGCAGGACTCCCAGCGAATAGAGGTCCGACCAGGGCCCCGCATCATGCTCAATGGTCCCGGCCAACTCGGGCGGCAGATACTCGGCGAGCCCCAGCGCATGCCGGTCGTCGCTCGTGCCGGTCAGAGTGGAAGCCGAGGGACCCAACCCGACGAGGACGGCGCGGACGAAGCCCTCGCTGGGGACGCGCACGTTGCTCAGGCAGACATTCCCGTGCAGCATGTTGTGGGCGTGCAGCTTGCTCAATCCGGCGAGCACGCTGCCGGCCAGATCAAGCGCTTGCGGTACGTCCAGCGGTCGCGCCGCGACGATCTCACCCAGGTTGCAGCCTTCGACCCGTTTGAAGACCGTGAACCGCCAATCCCCGGCTGTGGGGCAGTCGATCAATTCGGCAAGGTGATCGCACTCAATTCGTTTAAGAACGGGCAGGTCGCGTTCCAGCCGCAATCGCGTGCCGGCTGGCATTCCGGAGAGGGAGTAGGCCTTGACGACACGATTCGCCAGGTCGCCCGCGGCGCGCCCCAGAAGCGTGAAATGATTCGCCGTTTTGTTCAACACCAAGGTGGTGACAAAGTCGTGTCCCAGCGCCGCGGCGAGAGCCTCGCGGAATTCAACGGGCAGCGCGGCGTGGCGCCGCGGATCATGGTCCGCGGATTCCAAGTCACTCTGGCTAACCGCGGAGTTCATGGTAGCAAGGCGGACGGTGACGGGCGCAGCGGCGCCAGGTTGTGGGGACATTCAGAAAAACATAGTTCCCAACCGGAGGCCGCGACCGATCGCTTGGCGTCAACCCCCCCATGCGTTGGGTTGACGCGGGCATTCTGCCGACTATACCGGTTGTGAGGACGGAACTCTTCATGAATGCCGCAGCGACGTTGCAGGCGTCAACGCGTGGTCCTGAGCGCAGGGCGCGGCCAACGCCCGCTGATCGCGGCAACGCGCGAATTGGCGCCGATTGCGGGGAGCGTTGCGCACAATAAGACTCTCCGCAACCTGACGGATGTACAACGGCGCGTGCCGTAATGCGGCAAGCCGTCGTTGAATATTTCGTGAGAAAGCGTTGAGTCGCAGCGTGCTCGAGCACTATAAGGAAGTTGCTGGGTCTGAGTATAGGCCACCGCCGACCGCCTCTTGCCGCTGCCGGTGAAACTGCCGTTTCCAAACACTTGTGTTAACGCATTCCAATACCGGAGCCTCCGAGAATGTCCATCGCATTTCAGCCTGATTTGGTCGAGAACTTTTTTGCAGTCGACGTCGCGGCATTTACGGCGGGCCTTGCCAAGCTCGACGAACAGATCGACTCGCATGAAGTTCCGACGCGAGACAGTCGCTACCTGGCGCTGCTCGACTTGCTCGATCAAAATCGCGCCGCGTGCCGCCGGCTGGAGGCGGAGATCGGCGGCAGCGAGGTGACGCTTCGCGAAACGCAGCGGCGATTCCAAGAAGCCATTTCACCCTGGTTTCAACAAAGCTGGATGATGAACCACGCCCTCACCAAGCCGCAGGGCTACGCGGGCGACTATCAGATGCTCACGACAATCTATGAGCGCGAGGCGAAGTCCACCGGACTGGGCGGACTTCTCGACCTGTTCTTTTTGCAGACTGAGCTTGGCCGGGCCGTACCCGCCCGCAAGGACGCGCTGCAAGATTTCCTGAACAGTGAATTCGCCGCTCGAGAAGGCGAAATCGCCGTGCTCGACGTCGCATGCGGACCCTGTCGCGAGTTCGCTGACGGCGTCGCCGTCCCGCCAGGCCGGTCCGTGCAAGTCACGTTCGTCGACTATGACGAGGACTCGCTGGCGTACGCGCAGGAGTCGTTGCCGGAGTCGAACGATACGCTTGGCTTCCACTTTGTCCGCTACAATGCACTGCGCATGCAGGCGCCCGCTCGCTTCATTGGCGAGCACGGCAAGTTTGACATCGTCTACAGTGTCGGCCTGTGCGACTATCTCAACGATCGGCAACTGATCGCCATGTTGAGAGGTTGGCGAGGCATGCTTCGCGACGACGGCGTCCTGTACGTCGCGTTCAAGGACATGAACTGTTACGACAAGACCGACTACCAATGGCTAGTCGATTGGTTCTTCCTGGAACGAGACGAGGAAGACTGCCGGCAGTTGTTCGTCGACGCGGGATATGCCCCCGGGGAAATCGCGATGCAACGCGACGAAACGGGGATCATTATGAATTTTTCAGCCCGCCAGACGCCGGCTCGGCGCATCGACGCGCCTCACGACGCCGTTCCGCGTTCGGCGGCCGACTCGGTGCAGGAGTCCCAAACGCAACGTTTGCCTAAGTAGGCAAACCGTCCTCTAGTTCGTCAAGACATTCGGCGAATCCACGGCGTTGGGTTCCGGCTCCGTGGATTCGCCCTGGTCTTCCATCATCTCTTTGATGCGGATGAACTCCATTTCGCCTTGCTCAAAGGCGTCGATGACCGCGGGGTCGAACTGCGTCCCGCAGCCAGCGAGCAAGATTTCCTTCGCCTCGTGATGAGGCATGGCGTCCTTGTAGACGCGTTTGGTGGTCAGGGCGTCGTACACGTCGGCCACGGCCATGATGCGCCCGCACAGCGGGATGTCCTCCCCGGCCAGACCGTTGGGGTAACCGGTGCCGTCGTAGCGCTCGTGGTGCGTCCACGCAATGTCGCGAGCCACCTTGAGATAGGACGCAGAGGGATGGGCCCGCAGCGCGGCGTCGAGCGTCTTGCCGCCGATCACCGTATGCAGTTTCATGCAATTCATTTCGTCTTTGGTGAGCCGTCCCGGCTTGAGCAGCACGTCGTCGGGAATGCCCACCTTGCCGATGTCATGCAACGGGCTCGTGAGATACATCATGCGGATAAAATCGGGATCAATCTCGCTGCCGTACCTCTCATGCGTTGAAAGTCGTTCGCCTAGGACGCGAACGTATTCGCGGACGCGTTCCAGGTGAGAGCCTGTTTCGGGATCGCGCGATTCGGCGAGTTTCGCCAAGGTGAAGATCACCAGATCGCGGCTTTCCATCGACACGATCCGCTCGCCCACGAACATCCGCACGCGGAGCTCTGCCGAATCAAACGGCTTGGTCACGAAGTCGTCGGCTCCCGCCCGCAGCCCCTCGACGAGATTGTGCGAACCGGTGCGCGACGTCAGCAAAATGACATAGACGTAGGACCCGACGTCGCGGCTGCGAATCTTGCGGCACAGCTCCAGCCCGTCCATGCGAGGCATTTCCCAGTCGGACACGACGATCCGGCAATCGCATTGGCGCAGTTTTTCCCAGGCGTCCTCGCCGTCGTTAGCCACTACGACGGAGTACCCGAGGTTGGTAAGAACGCCCTCCAGGATCATTGCGGAGATCGGATCGTCGTCGGCTACCAATACTTGCATGTCACTTGCCCCGGCACTGGCAATGCTCAAAGAGTTCAAAGAGTTGTCGACCCGTCAGCCTGCTGCCGTCAGCCAATGGCATGCAGCAGTCGCGACCATTCGCCGCGCAGTGCTTCGTATCGATGGGCCGCATCGCGTAACTTGTTGCCATTGGCGGCGAGTTCCAGCCGTTTCAACTCCGACGCGATGGCGGTGGCGCCGATATTCGACGCCGAACCCTTCATGCGGTGGGCGATCGCGGCGATCTCGGCCTTGCTGCCCACTTCAATCGCCCGTCCGACGTTGGCCAGATCATTGGGGAACTGGCCGATGAACGCCTCGATGGCGCGTTCCATCAGATCCAGGTTGCCCAGACATCGGTCCATCAATTCGTCGAACTCGATCACAGGATCGGCCTCGGTCGCAGGATTGACGTCGATGGCAGGCGTGCTCATCTCGGCTTTCTCCGAAGTGGTAAGGCTCTCTCCCGACTTGCTACCCGGCGGCAAGGTTGGGCAGTTTGAGGTTGGCAACTGGTTGCGGAGTCCAATCCTACGGCATTTGCGAAGAGATCCCTCCGACCGGCAAAATCGACTCGGTCTTCCAAGCCGTAGTGCAGAAAACCTAGGTCACAACTTTGGTCAGTCAAGCGGCACGGCGCAATAATCCATCGTGATTGGCGCCCGCCTTGCAGGAAATTCCCGATTTCGCGCACGCGCCGCTGTCAGTACGGCAAGACGCACCGACGCACCGTGCGCGGCGCCAACCGGACGACCGGTGCAACCCAAATGGGCTGCTGAATCCGTGGCGAGGTGAATCGGGCCGCCTGCGCCGCGGTTAGCAAAAGACCGACGTTGTGGGCGCCGGCAGCTCGACCGGGCCCGGTTCCGGTGACGTTGAAGGGGGAGTCGCGTCGCGGCACGAATGTCGGCGTTGCCTCCGCGGGTCACTGGTCGGAGGGGATTCGTCGTCGTTATGATAAGGTGGCGAGCGAATGCCGCGGTCGCCTTCCGCGGCGAAATTCGGCTCTCCCGTTTTATTGAGCGGCGGTTCGGCCCGATCCACCGCAAGCAGTTGACACCACGATGCGTAGCGGCCCTGTATGAAAGTCTTGCTAGCCAGCCCCCGAGGATTTTGCGCCGGCGTAAATATGGCGATCGAGGCGTTGGAATTGGCGCTGCGGACGCTGCCGCCGCCAATCTACGTCTATCACGAAATCGTGCATAACAAGTACGTTGTGGAACACTTTCGCCAGCAGGGCGTCGTATTCGTCGACGAACTGAGCGAAGTCCCCCGCGGGGCGACGCTGCTGTTCTCCGCTCACGGCGTCTCGCCGGAGATTCGCCAGATTGCCCGCCAACGCGACCTGCGGGCGATTGACGCCACCTGCCCGCTGGTGACCA
>JAGQOU010000067.1 GCA_020427145.1 Planctomycetales bacterium
CGGCAACCGGTTCGAGTTCCGCGCCGTGGGCTCGAACCAATCGATCGCCGGGCCCTTGGTGGCGATGAACACCATCGTCGCCGAGTCGCTGGACTACTGCGCGACAAAGCTGGAAGAAGCGACCGGCGGCGACCCCGACAAGCTGAACGCCGAGCTCCAGAAGCTGCTCACTGAGATCATCAACGAGCATGGGGCTGTGGTCTTCAACGGCGACGGCTACAGCGACGAGTGGCACGCCGAGGCGGCCGAGCGCGGTTTGCTGAATCTCAAGACGACGGCCGAGGCGCTTCCCGCGCTGCAGTCGCAAGAGGTCAAGGATCTGTTCGAAAAGTACGGCGTGCTGTCGGAACGCGAGCTCGAGAGCCGGCTGGAAACCTACCTGGAGCAATACTGCAAGTCGATCGGCGTGGAGGCGAATCTCACCATTGAGATGGCCAAGACGATGATCTTCCCGGCGGCGATTCGCTACCAGAACGAACTGGCAACCACCTGCACCAATCTGAAGATGCTCGGTTACGAGTTCGACATGGACACGCTCGACGCCATGACCAGCCTGGTCAAATCGTTGCAGGACGGGATTACGGAGCTTGAGGCGGCTGTCGCCGAACCGGATTCCGACGACCTGTTCGCCGAGTCGAAGTACTACTGCGCCACCGTGGTGCCGGCGATGAACAAGGTCCGTGCCGTGGCCGACAAGTTGGAGACGTTCGTCGCCGACGACCTGTGGCCGCTGCCGACGTATCAGGAAATGCTGTTTATTAAGTAAGCGGCTGACGCTTGCAGGATTCATGACGACGGCCCGCGTATCGCACGTGCGATACGCGGGCCGTTTCAATGTTGCACCGGTCGCCGTGGTGCGTCCCCAGGCGCCTTGCTGGGGAGCCGGCTCTAGTAGCTCAGCCCGTTCTTGCGGACGTGGATCATCGGCTGGGCGTCGCTGGCGGCGCCGCGGACGACGCGGGCGAGGAAGATGCGGTGGTCGCCCGAGTCGACGTGGGAAACCGGTTCGCATTCCAGGTGGGCGATCGCGTCGACCAGTACGGGGACTCCGCGGGCGCAGGGGCGGACGTCGACGTCGGTGAACGCCGGGGCGTTCGGCTCGAAGCCCTTGCCGAAATGCTTGAGAAAATCGAACTGCCCGTCGCCGACCACGTTCAGCACGAAGGGCTCGCCGGCAGCGAGCCAGTCGCCGACGTAGCGACCTTGTTTGACGGCGACGGTGATCATCGGCGGTTCGAAGCCCGCCTGCATGACCCAGCTGGCGAGCATGCCGGTCGCGCGGTCGCCGGTGCCGGCGGTCAGGATAAAGATGCCGCTGGGCACGCGGCCCAACGCGAGGGCGATGGGATCGGAGGACATACGGAGACTTTCCAGGGGCGTTGAGTCGGGCAGGCAACGCGGCCGACTCGATGCGGAGCAATGTGAACTCAATGCGAATTAATCACGGCGACACGCAGCGCACGACGGCCGTGTGCGGGGGCGTTCTCTCTTGGCCTTCGTGGTCGTTGTGCCGATATCGTTCCTTCATCTTGTGGGCATGCCGCCGAACGCAATTTAGCGTCTCACCGGACGGCCAAGTTTGGCTTCCACGCTGTCGACCTTGGCGGTCAGGCGACTTTGCGGGCCAGGGCGGTAGTCGAGTTTGGCGGTACAGGTGACTCGCCCGGCCGACTGGGCGACCAGTTCAATACACTGCTGCATGACTGCGAGCACTTCGGCGAGTTCGCCCTCGATAATCGTACCCATGGCGTGCAGTTCATAGGCGAGCCCCGAGCGGTCGACCAAGTCGACGCACTGGGCGACATACTGGCTGACGCTCTCGCCGGCCCCCAGCGGGACGATGCTCATCTCCAGCAGCACCATGGCGAGCCTCGTTGGGGAGTTGTTTGTCAGGGATTGCCGAGTGTTGGTGCGGCGAGCGTCAATACGGGCGGCTGGGGCACGGCGCGAAGCGGAGTCGCCGGGGTGGCGCCACGCGGCGTTCGGGATTCCTGGGGTCGCGATCGGTCGCCTGCCGCATCAGACGAGATTTTAGGGCGCCTGGCGTGCTCGGTCGAGCGGGCGCCAGCACCGCTGGCTGCGCAGAACTCCTCTGCACTCGCGCAAAGGACGGCCCGCAAAGGGCAACTCGGTCTTCGCGGGGACAGTTCAATTGCGTATTCTCCGCCGCTCGTCGCCGCAACCGCACTGGGAGCGGCGATCAATCTCGTACCGCATCCTTCGGCGCCAAATCGCCATGAATTTACGCTGGGCGAAGACAATCGGACGGCTGTTGCTGACCGCGACGTGGATCGGCGCATGGCTCGTGGGTCATGGGGTCGCTCAATCAACCTTGTCGTCGTCATGGACGCCTTACCGGGAATCGATTCGATCGGTTGCCGCTTCCGGCGAGTCCGTGGCTCCGTTGGTGGAAGAAGAACTCGCGCGAGCGCGGGAGACTGCGCGTCGCGATATGGGCGTCAGTCCCGCACAAGCGGTCTGCGAAGTCCCGTGCGAGGTTCCCTGCGAAGCGCCCGCGACGATCAATGCGGCTCCGATCTTCGCAGGGCAGCCAGTGATGGCGAGCAGCGGCAACGGGTACGTCATGGCGACGTCGCCGTACGTCGACGCAGGCAATCCTGCTCAATGGAAATGGCGCATTCTGCCCGCCGACGTGGTGTGGTCTTCGTACTGGGCGAGCGTGCATGAGCCGCGACTGGGATTCGCCGCGTTCTACGAGCAAGCTGGGACGGGCTTTCTTGACGTGACTCTAGGCGGACGGGCGTCTCTATTGCGCTACGGCACCGAGGGGGGCAACGGTCAGCGGCCCGTGGGGTGGGAACTGCAAATCGAAGGCGCGGGCATGCCGCGTTTGAACTTGGATAACAACTGGGACGTCGACGCCACGGATTTCCGCGCCGGCGTGCCGCTGATCTATGGGCGCGACAACTGGCAGTGGAAGTTGGCGTACTACCATCTCAGCTCGCACATGGGCGACGAGTACGCGATTCGCAACGGCGGGGCGGCCGCCCTGGCCCAACGGATCAACTACAGTCGCGACACGATCGTCACTGCGATCTCCGTCTATCCGTTGCCGGCGTGGCGGTGGTATGCCGAAGCAGGCTGGGCGTTTCATACCGACGGCGGCTCGCAGCCGTTCGAGTTCCAATTCGGACTCGACCTGGCGAAACCCGGGCCGACCACCGCGTTGGGCACGCCCTTCTTCGCCATCAACGGCCACTTGCGCGAGGAGCAGAACTTCGGCGGCAACTTGGCCGTGCAGGCGGGATGGTTGTGGCGCGGGCCGCAGACCAAGGTGCTGCGAATGGGCGTTCACTACTTCAACGGCAAGAGCAACCAGTACGAGTTCTTCGACCAATTCGAACAGCAAATCGGCGGCGGTTTGTGGTACGACTTCTGAGCCGCGACCGCCGGCGTTTCGCGCGCCGAATCGAACGCGGAGATGCGTAGATCGGGCGGATTACCGCGGGTCGGAGCCAGGGCGGTTTCGGTCCGCCGCGTCGATCGGCGTCTCTGCGTATGCCTCTGCCTGCGATTCTTCTGCCTTCTCGCGGCTATCGGCGCATTTGGCGGCGGCCTAGAATGGCGGGGATGAGCGGTAAAGCGAGCGATTACAAACTGTTCTGGCGCGAGTTTCGGCAGACGTTCGAGACGACCGGCGCCGTGCTGCCCAGCGGGCGCGCGCTGTGCTGCGAGTTGGCCCGGCACGTGAGCGGCAACGGGCGTCCGCGCCGCATCCTGGAAGTGGGTCCCGGCACCGGCGTCGCGACCGAGCAGATCATCGCTCGGATGGGACCGCAGGACACGCTGGAATTGGTCGAGCTGAACGACCGGTTCGTCGCGACGTTGCAGCAGCGTCTGGAGACGGAGCCGGCGTGGCGGCAGGCGGCCCAGCGGGTCAGAATTCACCACCTGCCGGTGCAGCAGCTTGCCGCCGACGCCCCGTACGACGCGATCGTATCGGGCCTGCCGCTGAACAATTTCCCCGCGACGCTGGTGGCCGAGATTTTCGCCAAACTGCGCGAGGTGGCCGCCGCCGGGGCGACGTTGAGTTTCTTTGAGTACGTGGGCGTGCGGAAGCTCAAGTCGCTGGTGGCGCGTCGCGACGAGCGCCGTCGGCTCGGGCTGGTCGAGTCGTTGATCGGCGATGCGCGGAAGCAATGGGGATTTGGACGACGGTGCGTCATGGCGAACGTGCCGCCGGCTTGGGTGCATCATCTACGGTACGACTGATGGCGTTGATTCTCACCATTGAGAGCACCTGCGACGAAACCGCGGCCGCGGTCGTAGACGACGATCTGACGATCCACTCGTCGGTCGTGGCGACGCAGGAAAAGTTGCACGAGAAGTTTGGCGGCGTCGTGCCGGAGATCGCCTCGCGGGCCCATGTGGAACGAATTCTGCCCGTGATTGACGAAGCGTTGGCGAAGGCCGGCGTGACGCTCGCGGATCTCGACGCGGTGGCGGTCGCCCATCGTCCCGGGTTGGCTGGTTCGCTGCTGGTGGGGCTCATGGCGGCCAAATCGCTGGCGCTCGCCGCGAATCTTCCGCTCATTGGCATCGACCATTTGCAGGCCCACATTTATGCCTGCCGGATCGCCGCGGGGCGAGACGTGTTTCCCTGCGTCGGGCTCGTGGTCAGCGGCGGGCACTCGACGTTGTACCGCTGCGAGGGACCGCTCGATTTCACGCCGCTAGGCGGCACGATCGACGACGCGGCGGGCGAAGCGTACGACAAGGTGGCCAGCATGCTGGGGCTGGGCTTCCCCGGCGGCCCGGCTTTGGAACGAGCCGCCGCCGGCGGCGATCCGAAGCGATTCCCTTTGCCGCGGCCGCTCATGGACGACAGCAGTCGGCTCGACTTCAGTTTCAGCGGCTTGAAGACCTCGGTGCGTTACCAGCTGTTTGGCCCCGGGCGGCCGGACCTCGACGCCAGCGCGCTCGACCCGAAGGTTGTGGCCGACATGGCCGCGGGCGTGCAGGAAGCGATCCTCGATTGCCTGATCGGCAAAACGCGGCTGGCGCTGGCACGCACCGGGTATACGCGACTCTGCGTGGGCGGCGGGGTGACCGCGAACAAGAGATTTCGTGCGCGGCTCGAGGAGTTGGCCGCCGAGTACCAGATCGAGTTGTTCATTCCACCGTTCGCGCTCTGCACCGACAATGCGGCAATGGGGGCGATCGCCGTGGAGAAGTTTCACGCGGGACAGTTCGACGAGCTGGACCTCGACATCGGCGCGGGGCTGCAGCGACTGTAGATCGCGCTGCTTGAACGACAACGGCGCGCCGAATTCGACCAGACGCGCCTTGAGCGCGAGCCCTGAATCGCAGGGCCGCGGGGCGACTCTAGTTGCGCTCAAGGCGCTACCCCAGCGTGCATGCCGTCGTGCTTGTCGCGCCCTTGTCGCGCCCAACTCTCCGAATCACAAAAAAGAACGCAGCCCGAGCGAATGCTCGGGCTGCGTCTGGGTCGTTCGCAACATTCTCAGCCGACCGCGAGCTTAGTAGCCCATGGCCTGGCGCTGGCAGCTGGGGCAGTAGCCCGGGCTGGTGACGGTGGGTTGCGACTGCACGCCGCTATTGAAGCTGCTCATGCTGACGCCATTGGACGCGGTCGCGTCGCCGCGGAAGTAAGTGGTGTGGGCGACGCTCGAGACGCGCTCGCCGCTCTGGAACTTGGCAAGTACTGTCGGCAGTTGATCAGCCGCCGCGGCGCCTGATTGCTTATGCAGCACCACAGCGCCAGCCTTGTCGATGATTGCCACATGCGGAAACGTCTTGGCGCCGAAGGCGTCGGCCACCTTCTTGCCGTACGGCGTCGTGGCATCGACGCGGCACAGGTCATACTTGGCGAGCAACTTCTCGGTTGCGTCGGCGGTAAGCAAATCGGCCGAGACGCTTTGCTTGGCGTCCTGGGGAGCGTCAATCACGATCAACAGCGGACGGGCGTCTTTGCGGGTCGCTTCGAGGGCCGTGCCATAGTCGCTGTGCCAGTTGAGCGCCGGCGTCTGATCCACGGCGATCTCGGCCAGGGCGGGAGAACTCGACGCGGCCACGGCGACGGTCACAGCTGCAATAAACTGAAGCATTCAACAAACTCCTTGTGTGGTGCGAACCGCTTCCGGCTGACAGAAAACAGAATCACGATGCGCCAAGAATCGTCTGGGCCTTGGCCGGCAGTTGTTCGCAAATAGGGTCGACAAGCTCAAATCATCCAGCGGCGGCGGCGCTGATACCAGCGCGGCGCCATCCATGAGCTGTTGTCAAAAAAGGTGGGAAGAACGAGGCGGGTACGGTCCTTGGCATTGATGTGCGTCGGCGGGCGACTCACAAACAAACTCATCGCTGCGGTCGCAACGATGAGGGCGAATTTAACGACGAGGCGCGGCCTCGCAAGTAGCGCCGGCGACAGCAACTGTTGTGCCGAGCGCTGCGGCGACGAGCCGCGGCGGCGCGTCGGGACCGCGCGAGAAAGAAGCGATTTTGCGACAAATCGCATGACTGCGGCGACTTACGGCGAGAGGGCCGGCCGCCGAAGATCTCGTCAAAAGCTGTGCAAATCGCCCATCTTGTTGCGGGCCAATCCGCGAAAAAATATGTGGATTGCGGAGATTCGTACGAGCACGAAAGCAGGGCGGCGCCGAGCGGCGGGCGCCGCGCGACGGAGTCCGCGCCCCGTGCGCAATTCGATTAGAACCCGCCAGGCCGGCCGTAGCCGCCGCCGCCGCGACCGCCGCCGGGCCCCCCATTGCGCTTGGCGTCCTCGGCCGCTTCGATGATGGCGTTGTACTCGCGGACGGTGTCGTAGTCGTCCAGCTCGTCGTCAATCGTGAGTCGACCGCCGGAGTCCATCAACAACGCTCGCGCCGGCGCCGTCATGTCGCGTGTGCCGGGTAGTTTGTCGCCGCCGGCAACGTCGAGCAATGTGACGCCGGTGCGGAAGTCGAACTTCGGCTCTTCGTCGCCCTCTTCGGGCTGGTAGGCGTTGGACCAGATCACCTTGGCGTAGTCGGTCAGGTTGATCACGCTGCCGCGAGTGAACTCCGCCTTGATGGCCGCTTCGGCCGCCACGTCGGCGTTGAGCGTCTTGACGATGATTTCCGCTTCGGGTTCGGACGAGTAGTTCGAGGGCGAAGCGGGGCTGGCGCCAGAGAGGTAAATGAGCCCCGGCGGCGGGACCACCGCGGTGCGACTCGGCTCGCTCCACTCGGTGTAGCGATAGCCCTTGGCGCGTTTCTTCCGGCTTTGCTCGCGTTCCTCGTCCAAACGTTGCGAGACGTCCTTGGTGAGATACCGCGCCGGCATGTCGGCGTTGGGATCGGTGATCACAAGCCGCACGCGGTATTTGTAGCGGGCGCCAGGTTGTACGGAAGAGTCGAAGAAGCGGAACAACAGCGTCTTGGTCTTGCCGTCCCACACGTATTTCGGCAGTTCGAGGTCGCCGGCGTCGCTCATGCCGTAGCCGCCGCCCATCCCCATCATGGCTCCGCCTTCGCCGCCATAGCCGCCGCGGCCGCCGCCGTAACCACCCATTTCGCCGCCCCGCCCATAGCCGCCGCCAGGAGCGCCATACCCGCCCCCGCGACCGGCGCCGTAGCCGCCCATCTCGGCGCCGTAGCCGCCGCGACCGCCATACTCGCCCCCCCCGTAGCCGCCGGCGCCCGGACGCGGGCGACGACTGGCAAACGGGTCGTCGGACGCATCGGCCGGTTCGTCGGTCGCCGGCGCGGTCAGCTCTTCCTCGGGCATGCCGTCGGGATACATCAGTTCCTCAGGCGTCGGCAGCGGCATGCTGGAATGCGTCACCTCCTCGCCCCACATCCGCAACACCATGGGCGGCAGCGGGAATGTGAGCAGCGGATGGACGTACTTCGTGTTCACCACTTCGGGCGTTTGCACCGGCCATTGGCTGATTTCGCGAATCAGCGTCTTGTCGTAGTAATTGCCCAGCAACTTCCACTCGCCGGGGCCCTCGCCCGTGACTTCGGCACGTTCGATTTGGTAGCCCCGATACTCGGGGAAATCGAGTTCGCTATAGCCGCGGGCATTTTCCAAGGCGTCTTTGTAAAGTTCGAACTGCTTCTTCAGCGGCACCACGGCGGTGACGATGACCCACGACTTGCTTTGAATGAGTTCGAATCCCTGGGTTTGGGCGCCGCCGCTGGGGCGCATGATCACGGCGCCGCTCTTGGTGGTTTCGCCCATGCCGCCCATGCCGTAGGCGCCGCGTTCGCCGCCAGGGCCCTCGGGGCCGCCGCGTCGACGGCCGCGACCTTCCTCGGCCTCGCGTTCCATCCGTTCGCGTTCCGCCTCGGCTTCAGCGGCTTCCTGCGCCGCGTTCCTCATCTGTTGTAGTCGCATCTGGCGGAGCATGTCGGGATCAGCCGTGGCCCAGATGCCCGAGCCGGTGCTGACTTCCAGATCCTCAAGCGCTAGCAGGATGGGATCTTGCCGCAGTTCCACCGGTGGCGTCACTGGGCCGTTGTACGAGGGCAGCTGCGGAAAGGCGTCTTCGGGCACCGGCTTGGAGAACGCCTGCACGGGGAATTCGGTAGCGGGGGGCACGACCTCCTCGGGCGGGAAGGTGTCCCATGACATGTCTTCGACATGCCGGCGCGCACTGTCGGCGCTGGTCTCCAGAGCGCCGGGCAACTGTTCGGCGGTCAGCCGGTCGCGTCCCAGCGACGAGTAGAACAGCATGCCGGCTGCCGCAAGCAGCAGCGCGATGCCGAGCTTCTCGCCGTGACGCAGCAGGAAGCGGACGAAACCGTTTGAGTTCTTGAGACTAACCTGCATGGTCTTGGCTCTCCTGCCGGCCGCGAGCGTGGTTCGCGGCAAGCATTCCTGTCACGGGGAGTTGCGTAAGGATTGGTGTGGAGTGATGCGCTGCTTTTCGTCTACAGTCCGTCGCCGACGGCGGCCAGCGACTCGTCGCCGGCTGGGGCTTCGTCTTCGCCAGGCAGGGCGAGCACTTCTTTATTGGGTCGCTGGTAGATATAGACGACGCCTTGGATGTCGATTGTGTCGAGCCCGGAACTTTTCAGGTCGCTGAGGTTCACGGTGGCGCCGCCGCCGCCGCGACCGTAACCGCCGCCGCCGCCAAACTCGCCGCCGCCCATGGGCGCGCTGTACCCGCCGCCGCCGCGACCATAGCCGCCGCCCGCGCCACCCGCGCCGCCACTATTCAGGGCGCTCTCAACGCCCTGGCCGCTTTGTTCGGGGTTGACCCGCACGCAGGTCACTTCGATCGGCAGGGGCGAGTTGGCGCACTCGACCAAAACCGTAGGCAACCAGCGCTGGTCCATCAGCAACGTCATATGAACCGGCAAGCGACGGAATTGCGCACCGGCGGATTCGAGGTCGGCCACCGGTTGCCCGGCGTCGTCAACGTAACGGCCTTCGACCAGCATGGCGTCGATGGACGACTCGTCGCCGCCCTCGCCTCCATATCTGTCCATTTCACCACCCCGACCGTAGGCGCCCATTTCGCCCCCGCCGCCACCCTCGCGGCCGTAGGCTCCCATTTCGCCGCCCATCTCGCCGCCAAAGCCGCCTGCTGCGGCGCCGGCGGGCATGAGGATGTTGCCGGTTCCGGTGGCGGCCAGGGCGGCTTCGCGCCCTACTTCCAGGGCGACGATGGCCCGAATGGCCGTGTTGTCGGGGCGCGTGGCGCCCTTGGCCTTGTTGGTGTTGGCGATCACGTTGAGCAGGGTTTCATAGACCCAGAGGTCTTCCTGCGTCACCCAAATCTGCATAGCGCTGGGACGACTCAGAAAGGTGAGCTGCTGTTGCACGCGGCCCTGGTCGAGCCACTGCACCAGGTAATCCTCTTCCTCGATTGGCATCATGCCGGGGCCGCCCATCTCGCCGCCGCGGTCATAGCCGCCGCCGTGCATGCCGGCTAACATTTCGCCGCCAATCACGCCCTCACCAGTCGCACTGGGATCGACGAGCTTTTTCGCTTCGACAATTTCCAGCAGGCCGTCAAAGCGATCTTTGATGTAGTTCCAATACAAGTCGCGCAACTCGCGGTCAATTCTCGATCCGAATTTGTGGCCATCGACGTTCTTGACGAACTCGTCGCCCAACACGGCCGGCCACTTGAGCACCTGCTCGCCCTGCCGCTTATAGAGTTCCTCCCACAGCACCTGGACGCTATCGCGAATATCCTTGGTGCGGGCCAACTCCACCTCGTTGACGCGGGGGTTGCCATGCACCGGAACGCCCGCCAGCGATCGCATCGCGCTGACCTTGCCGCTGATTTCGGTCTTTTTCTTGGCGTATTCGTCGTCGACGCTCTTGGCGGCCAGCATCCAGCACAGCGACGCAGTCAGCACGCCGATCGAAGTGAGCAGCCAGAAGCGCTGCTGCCACATAACGCGCAGGATGGTGCGAACTTGATCCATGGTCATGATCCTCGCGGTCGAACTGCTTTTCCAAGCGGCGACGGAAAATTGTCGGAGCGTTAGTGGTCGTGTAAGTCGCGGGCCGAGGGTTACTGGGCGGCGGGATCTTCGGCGTCAACGCCGCCGTCATCGAATCCTTCGCCGGCCTCGGCTTCGGACGCGGCTGCAGCGGCATCCGCGGCTGCCTTTTCTTCACGGGCGATTCGCAACTCGCGTCGCTGTTCGCGGGTGGTCGGTTCCCAGCAGAACTGCACGACGAAGTCGCACCGCTTGAGCTTGACAATGCGCGCCAGCGGCTGGCCGTTGGGGCCGACCTCCTCCCCGCCAAGCACGCCCTCGCCGGCGCCGCCGAACATGGGCGGTCGCATGCCGCCGGCGCCAAGCGCGGCGCCATCCTCAATGCCCTTGAGTTCCGCGTCGAGGTCCCGCATTTCGGTTTGGATGCCCGTGGTCACGAAGACCCACGGGTGGTGAATCTTCAGGTCGGTAATCGGCACCTCGATGAGCTTGCCCGTCCACCGGTTTGCGGTCGGGTCCCATTCATCGGGCAGCATCACCGTAATGGTTTCGAGATTCTTGATGAGCGTGTTGTTGATAAACCGCGCCGTTTGATTGGTGCGGTCGAGGTTGTGGTAATGGTGGCCGGTGAGCTGGATGACCCATTGGCCTGGCCCGCCCTCGCCGCCGCCGCCTCCGCTCGCATCGACGGCGCCGCCGGAATCGAACGCCGCCGCGCCGCCGCCAAACTCATCGACCGCGGCAACGTCGGCAGACGCCGCATCGTCGCCGCCTGACGCGCGGGAGTCGTCGTATTGCGATTGGACGACCGACAGGTACTCGCCTTGCAGGTCCGTGAACTTGCGCGCGTCGACCGAGGTGATGTGCAGCTCGTTGCGATCCATGATCGCTGCGGCGATCTCGTCCAGCTCGCCCTCCTCCTTGAGCGGCCGCTCGTCCTTAGGCAATGCGGCGGCGATCGCCTTGGTCAGTTCCAGCCAGCGAAACCGGCCTTCGACGTTGCTGGTGAGATTCTCCTTGATCGTGAGCACCTCCTCGGCCTTGGCCTTGATCGCGGTGCGTTGCGACTCGTAGGTCGAGGCGGTCGAGCTCACGCTGGTGGCGGCGCTGATCGCCTTTTCCATCTCGGGCGTCTGCGTGTCGGACCAGGCCGAGTAGTGCGTGAAGTAATTGAACGTGAGGCCGGCGAGAATCGCCGCGGCGCCGGCCACCGCCCACGGCTTCTTGGCCCGCACCAACCGGCGACGGACGATTTCCTCGGGCAGCAGGTTCGTGCGAATCTCGCTCTTGCCGAGCCCCTGGACGCACAGTCCGTATGCGACCGCGAAGGCAAGAGTGTTCTCTTTGAACTGGGCGGCCCCGGCGGCGCTGCCGGCCGACAACTGCTGGAATTCGTCGACCCGCTTCACCTCCAGTTCCAGGTTTTGGGCGAGGTAGCGCTGCAAGCCGGGCAGCTTCATGGCATTGCCCAGGGCAATCACGTTGCCGATCTGGGCCTGCTTGTCGATGCTCATGAAATAGCCGAGCGAACGCTGGATTTCCGCCAGCAAGTCGCTGAACACCGGCCGCATCGCCTGGAACACCGCCTTGGGGTCGTCGGCCTGCATCGCGTTGCGCTTCAGATGCTCGGCCTTGACGAAGGTGAGCTTCAGTTCCTTCGACAGCGCGCGGGTGAAGTGATTGCCGCCGATGGGGATGTTGCGCTGCCACACGCGGAACCCATTGGTCACGACCAGATCGGTTGTGTCGGCGCCCAGCGAGATGACCACCGTCGACTTCGGCGGATTGCTGGGATCGAACGGCTGCTCGTTGAGGTCCCCCAGACGGTCGAAGCAAACGAAGTTGTAGACCGCCAGCGGCATGAGCTGGATGAGGTCGACTTCGATGCCCGCGTTCTCCAGCGGTTCCAGCGCGCGGGCCACTTGGTCGCGCTTCATGGCGAACAAGCCGACCTCGGGCTCCAGTGCGAAGCCGTCCTCCTCGCTGCCGCCGCGCAGTTGCTGGTAATCCCAGACCACGTCGTCCAGCGAGA
>JAGQOU010000068.1 GCA_020427145.1 Planctomycetales bacterium
ATCGACGAGCGTCCCGAAGAAGTGACCGACATGAAACGGAACATCAAGGGCGAAGTGTTCGCCAGCAGCCTGGACCGCGACGTGGAAAACCACGTCCGCTTGGCGCAACTCGTCACGGCTCGCTGCCAGCGGCTGGCCGAGATGGGCAAAGACGTGTTCATGCTGATGGACTCGATCACCCGGCTGGCCCGCGCGTTCAACAAATGGGTCGGCAACACGGGCCGCACCATGAGCGGCGGCGTCGACATCAAAGCGATGGACATTCCCAAGAAGCTGTTCGCCACGGCCCGCGCGTTCGAGGAAGGCGGTTCGCTGACCATCTGCGGCACCGCGCTGATCGAAACCGGCAGCCGCATGGACGACCTGATCTTTCAGGAGTTCAAAGGCACCGGCAACATGGAATTGGTGCTCGACCGCAAACTGTCGGACCGCCGGGTCTACCCCGCGATCGACATCGAGCAGTCCGGCACGCGCCGCGAAGAAAAGCTGCTCCCCCCCGAGACGCTGCACGCCACCACGATGTTGCGCCGTACGCTCTCGTCGATGCACCACGTGGACGCGATGGAACAGCTCACCACGCGATTGGCGAAATTCAAGTCGAACTCCGAGTTCGTGTCGCTGATCAAGGGCGCTGGCGACGACTGAGCCCGGCGGCCTCCGTTGTCAGCGTTCCGTTGTCGTCGCCCGCGGGAAGAACCGCTTGCCGGACTCTTGCCGATCTCAACCGTCAGCTCGCGAGTTCGCCGACGGCGCAACGTGTTGCGTTTTTTGGCGAACCGCACCCGCGCTGCTAAACTGAAGGCGTGCCGCTTCCTCGCCGGAGCCCCGTCCCATGTCAACGCCTTATCTGGGCGACCCCTCGCTTGTCTGGACGACCGATCAGTTGGCCGCGGCGCTCGGCCCGATGCCGCTGTCGCGCATCGTGTTCGACCCGGTTCCCGGCACGGCGACGATTGACGACGTGGTGCGGCTGGAAGCAGAGCAGAACATGCTCTGCGAATTGGTCGACGCGACGCTGGTGAGAAAGACAATGGGGTACTACGAGTCGATCCTCGCTACCAAGCTGGCTTCGTTGCTGTCACAGTTTGCCGCCGACCAAAATCTCGGCGTGGTCGCTGGCGAAGCGGGGATGCTGCGAATCCTCCCCGATCAAGTTCGCATTCCCGACGTTTCCTTCGTTTCCTGGGAACGGCTCAAGTCGACTCTTCCGGCTCGCGATGCCGCACCGAGCGTCGCCCCGGATCTGGCCGTCGAGATCATCAGCCCCGGCAACACGCGCGAGGAAATGGACCGCAAGCTGCGCGACTACTTCGCCGCGGGCGTGCGGCTCGTGTGGTACGTCTATCCTCAGACGAAAGAGATCCACGTCTTCACCGCACTCGAACAGCAGACGGTGCTCGGCGAGCCGGATCAACTGACCGGCGGCGAAGTCCTGCCGGGCCTGACAGTCGACCTAGCGAGCTACTTCGCCATGCCGGCGCCGTAAGACGCTCCGTGGTCAATTCTCTCCGAGAATTGACCGTCGACGTGCGATTTGCAGGGCGTCCCACGTTTCGGGCGCAAGCGTGATGGTCGCTTCGCGACGCGCGGCATTCACTCCTCCATCGAATCGAAATCATCTGACGATCGGGAGTGAGTTCTTCGGCGTCGCAAGGCAGATGCCAACAGTGGCGCCGCGGCGATTGTGACGCCAGCGAGGTAGCCAAAGAGCACGCCGGGGACGATAAGTTCAAACAGGAACGAGGGAATGTCTCTGAAGACTCTCAAAAATCCCAGACCGTCCACGGCCAACGCGAAGCCGAACGTGTAGATGACGCTGGCGATGAGAGATGCGCTGCGGGGATGTCCCCAGGGATCGAGGAGAATCTGCCCGGCGGCGGCCGCCACCAGGCATCCCGCAACGAATGCGGTGTTTTCGTCAGGCACGTCCAGGACATGGAGCAGCGCGAGCACGCCGCCCCAGAGAGTCGTTACGATCAAGATCGTCACAAGATCGAAACGTCGTCCCAGCGAGTGCGTCCGATCGGTCTTTGCCGGATCAGGAGGAGCCATGGTGCGATCAGAGCGGAGTCGCACCGCTGGTGCAACGCCTTTTCCCCGCCGCACGCAATCATGGGCAGCGGGAGACGCCGCGGCATTTGCCGCGGCCTATTTGGCAACTCTCTGAAACGGCCGCTCACTTCCCGCGGTCGCCATAGCCCTCGGGATGCGCCTTGTGCCACCCCCAAGCGCTCTCCACGATCGGCTTGATCCCCACGAACTTCGGCTCCCAACCCAGCGTCTTGCGCGCCAGGCTCGCGTCGGCGACCAACATGGGCGGGTCGCCGGGGCGGCGGTCGACCACGCGGGCCGCGATGTCGCAGCCGGTCACTTCGCGGCAGGCTTGAATCACTTCCTGCACGCTCGCGCCGGCGCCCGTGCCGAGGTTCAGGTGCAGCCCCGCGCCCGGGGTGATCTTCTCCAGCGCGAGAATGTGCGCGTCCGCTAGGTCTTCCACGTGGATGTAATCGCGAATGCACGTGCCGTCGGGCGTGGGATAGTCGTCGCCGAAGATGAGAATCTCCTTGCGTTTCCCCAGCGCCACGTCCAACACCAGCGGAATGAGGTGCGTCTCGGGATCGTGGTCTTCGCCAATCGACCCGTCGCTCGCGGCGCCCGAGGCATTGAAGTACCGCAGCGCCGCGTAGCCCAAGCCGTAGGCGTGCGCGTAGTCGGCCATTACGCGCTCCATCACCAGCTTGGTGTAGCCGTACGGATTGATCGGGGCCTGCTTTTCCTGCTCGGTGATCGGCACGATCTCCGGCACGCCGTAGGTGGCGCAGGTGCTGGAGAACACGATCTTGTCGACGCCCGCGGTGCGCATCGCGTCGAGCAGGCTGAGCGTGCCCACGACGTTGTTCTGATAGTATTTGCCCGGGTCGGTCACGCTTTCGCCCACGTAGGCGAACGCGGCAAAGTGCATCACCGCCTCGATGCCCTTGGATTTCATCACGTCGACCAGCAGGTCGCCGTCCATGAGATTGCCCTCGACGAGCCGCCCGGCGGGCGCCGCGGCGCGATGGCCATAGGAGAGGTCGTCGAAAACCCACACATCGTGCCCGTTGCGAGCCAAGACCCACCCGGCGTGCGACCCGACGTACCCGGCGCCGCCGGTCAAAAGAACCTTCATCGAACTCAAACCTTGTCAAAACGGGGGTGTGCGAATTCGGCAACCGCGGATTGGCGTCCGCCAGCCAGAGGCGATGTTCCCCTGCCAACGGGGTGAGTGTCAAGCGCGAGCGAGAGAGCTTTCGCGCCGGCGACGGCTCGCACGCGAAGATTCAAGTGCTGAAACGTGCTCGCGACGTTAAGCTGGTAGGGGGCACGGCGGGTAAAGAGCCTGCCGGCAGCCGGCCGGCCGCGTCGTCCGGGCGACGGAAAACGGACGCACGCTCCTGGCCGCCCGACCCGCGCGGCGGATCTCGCGACTTTTTACAGCAGAGTCACCTATGGGCAATCGCGTCGCACTCGTCACCGGCAGTACGCGGGGTCTGGGCAAGGAAATGTGCCTGGAGTTGGGCCGCCGCGGTTTTCGCGTGGCGATGAACTACGCCAACAACCGGGAGTGCGCCGAACTGGCGTTCGCCGAATTGCGCGCAGTTCAGCCCGAGTCGTGGCTCGTGGCGGGCGACGTCACCGACGAGGCGATGGCGCCGGACATCTGCCGGCAAGTGGCCGACTCGCTGGGGCCGATCGACGTGCTGGTGCTCAACGCCACCTGCCTGCAACCGCAACTGCCCATCGACGAGTACGACTGGGCGTTTCATCAACGGATGCTCGACTTCTTTGTGAAGAGCCCCGTACTGATGACCAAGGCGTGCCTGCCGCATATGCGCCGGCAACGGTGGGGCCGCGTCATCCACATCACCAGCGAGGTGTTCGCGCTGGGGTCGCCAAACTTCAGCGCCTACGTCGCCGCCAAGGGCGGGCAGACGGGCCTGGCGCGCAGCCACGCGCGGGAACTCGCCTCCAGCGGCATCACGGTGAACATGGTCGCCCCGGGGTGGATTCCCGTCGAACGCCACGAGTGCGAACCGCAGCAAGACCGCAACGCCTACGTGGCTCAAGTCCCCGCCGGCCGCTTCGGCACGCCGGCCGACGTCGCCGCTGCCGTGGCGTACCTGGCCAGCGACGCCGCGGGATTCGTGACCGGACAGACAATCGCCGTCAATGGCGGCAACACAGTGGCTTGAATCGATCAAAGGCGATGGCCACGCTCGATTCTTCGCGCGATGACCGCCGAGCATCGCTCTTGTTGGCGGGAAGGGTCTGTGGGAGGCTAACGCCGCTCGATCTCCACCGTCTCTCGACGCAAATTCCTTATGGCTGCCCATTCCACCGACGATCTCGCCGACGGCGACAATGGCTCCGCCGAGCGCCAGCCGCGGGTGGCGACGCCGTTGGCGGCCGAGCCGCGCGGGGATTTCGTGCGGTGGCTCGCCGCGGCGCGGGGGACGTTGGCGGTCACTACGTACACGTCCGGCAAACTCGTGCTCGCCAGCGCGCCGGCCGGCGAATTGGTCCTGCGCGAGATAAAATTCACGCGGCCGATGGGCATGAGCGTCAACGGCCCGCGGCTGGCGATCGCGGTGCGCGAGCAGCTGCTGATCTTTCGTCGCGATGACCCCACGGCGGCCGGCAACAACGAGACAATCTATCGGCAGGTCGAAACCTACGACACCGGCAAGCTCAACGTACACGACGTGGCGTTCGGCCGCCGCGGCGTTCACTTTGCCAACACGCGCTACAACTGCATCGCCCGGCCCAGCGACCGGGTCAATTTCCTGCGCGTCTGGCAGCCGCCGTTTATTGCCGAGATGATCGCCCAGGATCGCTGCCACCTGAACGGGCTGGGAATGCGCGACGGCCGGCCGGCGATGACCACGGCGTTTTGCGAGTGCGATCACAAGGGGGGCTGGCGCGAAGAGAACCGCTTTGCCAGCGGCGTGCTGATCGACATGGGCGCCGACCGCGTCGTGGCGACCGGGCTGTGCATGCCTCACTCGCCGCGGTGGGCCGGGGGCGCGTGGTGGCTGTGTAACTCGGGCGAGGGAACGCTCTGTCGATTCGACCCCGCCAGCGGGCAATGCGAACCAATCGCGTACCTGCCAGGCTTCACGCGCGGGTTGTCGTTCGCCGCGGGGCGCGCGATCGTCGGCCTGTCGAAGATTCGTCCCGAACACATTCTCGACGCCCCGCCGGTGCGCGATCGCCACGGCGACCTGCAAGCCGGCGTGGCGCTGATCGACGCGAAATCGGGCCGCGAAACCGGCGCGTTGCAGTTCACCCGCGGCGGCAACGAGGTGTTCGAAACGGCCTTTCTGCCCGGCGTGCTCGATGCGCAGGTCATCTGCCAACCCGCAGCGTAACAAGCGCCCGCCGCCTCAAACTGGCGCCTGGTCCGCCACCGGGAGTGCGAGGCTCTGCCGAGCAAGAGTACGGTCTCCAACCCCCGGCTCGCCGGAGCCTCGCCGTCTCTATCGCGATGACCAATCGGCCAGCAGGTACAGCGCGATCGCGCCGCGAGCGGTCCACGCGGCGGTGCGGAACCAGTTGGTTCTCGCCAGTCGCGCCGCGGCCGACTCGTCGTAGGCTTGCGACAGCCGGTTGTGCAGCGGCACTTGCACCGTCGCGGTACACAGCCAGAGCGCCGCGACCAACCCGACGCCGAGCCACGCGATGACCGGCGCCTTGCCCGTCGGCGGATCAAGCGCCAGCCACGCGGCCGTCGCCAGTTCCACGAGCATCAGCGGGCCGACGACCCAGCTGGTCCGCCGGCAATGTTCGCGTTCGTACGCGACAAACCTGTCAGCCCCCACGTAGACCAACAGGGGATAGTGTACCAACTGAACGAACCAGATGAGGCCGACCATCCCCCACGTGCTGCCAGCGTGCAAAAGAAGGATGGCGTTCATGGACGCGAACTCGGTGATGAATTCGTCGAGCTACGGAAGTCGCCAAGCAAGGCCTGCTCAGGACGTTTGAACCACAACGACACGATGGACACAACGAACGGAACTGTCTTGGACCGTCGTGCTCGTCGTGCCGTTGTGGTTCAAAGTAAAAGCAACAAACAAAATCAGCCGGGTCGGGACGACGGCCGGGGGATGATCGACGACAGGCCGCCGTCCACGGCGAGGACCTGGCCGGTCACCCAGCTGGTCGCCGGGTCGAGCAGCCATGCCAGCGCGGCGGCGACCTCGGCCGGTTCGCCGAGTCGCCCCAGCGCGTGCATCTGCGCCGAGTTGGCGGCGGCGGTTTCGTTCTGCCACAGTGGCTCGGTCATGTGCGATTTGACCAACCCGGGCGCGACCGCGTTGACGCGAATGCCGCGGTTGGCGTACGTGGCCGCGGCGGAACGGACCAATCCTTCGACGCCTGCCTTGGCGGCGGCGATGGCTTCGTGGCTGGGCAGCCCAATTTGCGCTGCGGCGGATGAAACCAAAGCGATCGCCCCGCCGTGGGTTCGCATCGCCTTGGCGGCCGCACGCACCGCCGCGAAGGCCGAGCCGAGATTCACCTGCAGGGTCTCCTGCCACTGGGCGTCGGAGGTCGTGTGAGCCGGCCGCAACAGCAGCGAACCGATGCAGTTGGCCACTCCCGCAACGCTGCCAAACCGCTGGGCCGCCGCCTGCACGGCCGCGTCGATTGTCGCCAAGTCGGCCGCGTCAACCTCGACGGTGGGCACGTCGCACTCCGCCGCCAGCGCAGCCAACGCACTGCGATTGCGGCCGGCCGCCAGCACGGGGCGGCCCTGCATTAGCAATCGGCGAACCAGCTCGCCGCCGACGCTGCCGGTGGCGCCAAGCACGACAACGCCGCCGGGGGAGGAATTTGCAGTTGTCATCTTGTTTTTCGGTGGGCGGAAACAGGTTTCTGCGGGTAGGACGCTATGTGGCCAAACCTCTCGCAGTGCTGACCGCAATTGCCGCCCCGGCGATCACGATTGTTTGTCGAGAAGTGTGCGACGGCCCGCGACGCGGCTGCCAGCGAGCTTGTCGCTTCGGTCGCCATGCATCGCACGATTCGCGCGCCGCTGCCGGCGAGCTCGTCAGCTCGCGGCTATGACAAATCCCTGATTTGATTCCCCAGACACACTCTGCCCCATGCCCACGCGACCCACCATCGTTTGGTTTCGTCACGACTTACGGATTGCCGATCAACCGGCGCTGATCGCGGCGGCTGCGCGCGGCCCCGTCGTGCCGGTGTTCGTGTGGGCGCCGGAGGAAGAACAGCCGTGGGCGCCCGGCGCGGCGAGCCGGTGGTGGCTGCATCACTCGCTGGCCAGTTTGCAGCGGCAGCTTGCCGAGTGCGGCTCGCAGTTGGTTATCCGCGCCGGCGAGTCGCTCGCCACGCTCCTGCAGCTCGCCGAGCAGCTCGACGCCGAGGCGGTCATGTGGTGCCGCCGCTACGAGCCGGCGGTGATTCGCCGCGACAAGCAGATCAAGTCGGAACTGGCCGCCGCGGGCGTCCACGTCGAAAGCTTCAACGGCAGCCTGCTGCACGAACCGTGGACGATCTCCACACAGAAGGAAGATCCGTACACGGTGTTCACGCCGTTCTGGAAGCGATGCCTCGCCAGCGGCGTCGACCACACGCCCGGCAAGGGGTTTCGCAAGCTAGCCGGCCCCGAGACATGGCCCGCGAGTACGCCGCTGGAGGAACTGGGACTGCTGCCGACGATCCCGTGGGACCGGCAGTTCTACGAGACATGGGACGTCGGCGCCCCCGCCGCGGAGCAACGTCTACGCACCTTTCTCAAAGATCGCCTGCAGGACTACAAGGAGCAGCGCAACCGCATCGACGTCGAGGGCTACTCGAAGCTGTCGCCGCATCTGCACTTCGGCGAGATCAGCCCGCGGCAAGTCTGGCAAGCGACCCGCGCGGCGATGGACGGCAAGAAGCACCTGCAACGCGATGGCGAACATTTCCTGAGCGAAGTCGGTTGGCGGGAATTTGCCCATCACCTGCTGTATCACTTTCCCCACACCACCGACAAACCGCTGCGCGAGCGGTTTGAGGAATTCCCGTGGTCCTCCAGCCAAACACTCCTGCGGGCGTGGCAACGGGGACAGACGGGCTACCCAATCGTCGACGCGGCGATGCGCGACCTGTGGGCGACGGGATTCATGCCCAACCGGGCGCGGATGGTCGTGGCGTCGTTTCTCGCCAAGGACCTACTGCTGCCGTGGCAGGCGGGCGCCAAGTGGTTTTGGGACACCCTCGTCGACGCCGATCTGGCCAGCAACACGTTGGGGTGGCAGTGGACCGCCGGCTGCGGCGCCGACGCGGCGCCCTATTTCCGCATCTTCAACCCCACCAGTCAGGCGTCGAAGTTCGATCCCCACGGCGATTACATTCGCCGCTGGGCGCCGGAACTGGCAGAGTTGGAACCGCCCGACCTCTATGAACCGTGGAATGCCGACGAACAGACGCTGGCAGCGGCGGGCGTGGCGCTCGGCGAAACCTATCCCCGCCGGCTCGTCGATCACGGCGAAGCCCGCGACGCGGCCCTGGCGGCGTATGCGGAAATCAAAGGGTAGTCGCCGCAAATGAACGCCGCGGCGCAGAAGCGGTATAATTCGGGCCGCCGGCTTGAACAAATGATCGAGGCGTTGAACCACGACGGCACGACGATAACGACGACAATTCATTTGATACGTCGTGTCCGTCGTGCCGTCGTGGTTCTCAAATTCGACCTCATCGTCCTTGGCGGTTCCCTTTCTGTCCTGAGCACCACAAAGTCGCGCCGTGTCCGTCGATATCGCCAAACCGGTTGCCGCACTGCCAGGGATGGAGGCGTTTCATCCGTGTACGCGCGCCTGGTTCGGCGATTCGTTTGACGGGCCGACGATGATTCAGCGCGCCGCCTGGCCGGTGCTGGCCGCGGGGCGCAGCGGGTTGCTGTTGGCGCCCACGGGGTCGGGCAAGACGCTCGCCGCCTTCCTGGCGGCGATTGATCGGCTGATGTTTCACGACATCGATCGAGACGCCGCGCGCGGCGTGCGCATCGTCTATGTTTCGCCGCTCAAGGCGCTCGCCGTGGACGTCGACCGCAATCTGCGGGCGCCGTTGGCGGGGATTCACGCCACCGCCGATCGCTTGGGCGTTTCGCATCACCTGCCGACAGTCGCCGTGCGCTCAGGCGACACGTCGCCGGCCGAGCGGCGGGAACTCTCCCGCGACCCGCCCGACATTCTCATCACCACGCCCGAGTCGCTGTACCTGATGCTCACGGCCAAGAGCCGCGCGGTACTCGAATCGGTCGACGCGGTGATTGTCGATGAGATCCACGCGGTGGCAGCCACCAAGCGCGGCACGCATTTGTTTCTCTCGCTGGAACGATTGGAACGACTGCGGCGGCAGGCACGGCCTGACGGACCGCCGCTGCAGCGGATCGGTTTGTCGGCGACGCAACGCCCCCTGGAGGAGATTGCCCGCTTGCTCGGCGGGGCGGAGGCGACGGCCGATCCCGAGCAGCCGCCGCGTCCTCGCCCGGTCGAGATTATCGACGCCAGCGAACCCAAGCGGCTGGAGCTGACCGTCGAAGTGCCGGTCGAGGACATGGCCAACCTGAGCCGGCCGCAGGAGATCACCCCCGGTCCGACAGCCGGCCCCGCGCAGCCGCCGTCAATCTGGCCGGCGATTCATCCGCGGCTGGTCGCGCTGATTCGCGCCCACCGCTCGACGATGATCTTCGTTAACAGTCGCCGTTTGGCCGAGCGGCTCTCCGCGGCGATCAACGAGTTGGCCGACGAAGAGATTGCCATGGCGCACCACGGGTCGATCGCCCGGCCGCAACGTGTGGCGATCGAGGACCGACTCAAACGCGGGCAACTGCCGGCGATCGTGGCCACCAGTTCGCTGGAGTTGGGCATCGACATGGGGGCGGTCGA
>JAGQOU010000069.1 GCA_020427145.1 Planctomycetales bacterium
ACGACGGAACGACGGGCACGACGACCAACACCCGTGATTTTCCGTCGTGTTCGTTGTGTCGTCGTGGTTCCTTCTTGGCGCACTTGGCGGTTGGAAACCAAGGGAAAAAGGACTTTGCAGTTCTCCTGGGCTCCCGCCACGCCTTCTCAGCGTCCCGTTGACGCCCCTCGGCGATGGCATTGCGAGCGTCAGTCAGTCACGCTGACCATGCCCGCCATCACGAATTCGTCGATATCGTCACGCAGAAAGACGACGTGCCCGTCGAGAAAGGCGCCGTTGACGCCGCCGGGATGCAGGCTGCGCGGCGCGGCCGACATGTGTCCCTGAACGCCCACGCCCGTTTGGCTGGAATGCAGCGAGCAGGGCATGGCCGCCTCGAAGGACTGCTGGCGGGGCGACGTCGCGGCGGCGGTGCAATATTTGAGCGTGTCGAAATTGGGTCCCTGGTTGTTGGGCGGCTGGGCTTCGCCGCGACTGTCGGGACTCGGGACGTAGGGCGCCCGATTCTGGGTCGTGTACTGGTCCCCCGCGCCCGAGCCGTCCAATTCGGCGCCCCAGTTGGCGGGGTGCATGTCGAAGGCGAGCAGGCTGGCTCCGTTCCAAGCGAGCGCCCAGGCGCCCCGTTCGTCGGATAGATGGTCCAGCGTGCGGACCTCGCTCACCGCCAACGTCGCCGACAGGTCGGGAATGCTCCGCAACGGTTGCGGGTCGCCGACCAGCGCCCCTGGGTAAAGGTATTGCAGGTCGACGTGAAACGGGCTGACGTAGGCGGCGAAGTTGCTCTTGGCCAGTGACGCGTAATGGACCCCCATGCCCGGTTTGAGCATCTGGTGCCAACGATCGCGGGCTTCATCGCTGGGGCACAGCAGCACGTCCAAGTGCGTCGCTTGCGGATCGTCGGCTTGCGAGTAGACGGGGCGACTCAAGTCGAATTGATCGAACAGCGCGGGCTGCTCCAATTGCGGCAGGATCAGCACCAGCCAACTGAGCTGCGGTCCCGCGAAGGGGTTGAAGATATCGACCTCGTATTGATGGTCGGCTTTCTTCTGTACGAGCCCCGCCGCGGGCAGCTCCCGGCGACTGCTCTCGTACTGCAGCACCGCCAGGGCCACGTTTTTCATGTTGCTGGCGCATTGCAGCCGGCGCGCCGATTCGCGGGCCGATTGAACCGCGGGCAGCAGGATCGCGACCAACATGCCCACGATCGCGATCACAACCAACAGCTCGACGAATGTGAAACCCGCGCGGAGATCCACAATCGAGCGGCGAACAGCATTGGGCTTCGCTGCGCACTTCGATGGCCGTCCAGGCGATGGCGCTGCGCCGTTGATCATTCGGCGTCCTCGTCGCGTCGAATCAGGTCATCAAAGTCCCGTCGCCACTCCGCGCCCAGCGCGGCGAACAGTTGGTCGCGCGCGTGGTCGTTGAGCTGCTCGGGGTGATCGTGGTGCGACCCGGCATGGTCGCCGCGGCCGTGGCGGGGCGTCATCAGGGCCCGGCCGTCATCCTTGTCGTGGGCGGGAGCGGTTGGCGGCGCTTCCGCCGCGGTCGTTGGCTCGCTAGCGGCCCTGGGCGCCGCGTGAGCCGCGGCGGCGGCGGCAGACTTGCGGGCTTGGCGGTTCGTTGCGGATGGCAATGCGAGTTGCTCCGTGGCGAGCAACGGCGTCTGCGGGAGTGTGTCGACCAATGCCGGGGCGGCAGTCTCCGCCAACATCACCGCGGGCTGCGCGACCGGCACGGCTGTCAACGTTTGCAATGCCAGCGCCTGGTCGCCAAAGGACGCTGCCCAGCGAGACAGGTCGGCGCTGTCGACGGCGCCATCGCCCGTGTAGTCGCCTGTGGCCGTGGTCGCGCCGGTGGTGGCGCCGTAACCACGCTGCCAGACGAGAAAGTCGCCGCCGTCAATTCGCTGGCTGCCATCGCCGTCGGCCGATGCTTGGCTCAACTGCGGCGGCGGGGCGAATTGCTGCTGCCAGGTCGCGAGGTCGTTGGCGTCGACGTCGCCGTCGAGGTCCGTGTCGCCCAGTGCCAAAGTGGCGCCCGACGTGGCGCCGTAGCCGCGCTGCCACGCGAGAAAATCGCTGCCGCCGACAGACCCGCTGGCGTTGAAGTCCGCCGAGACGCCCACGACGATCTTGGCCACCCCCACGTTGGACTTCTGCACAAAGTCGAACGCCTGGTACGTGAATTGGTCGATGCCGCGGAAGCCGGGATCGGGCGTGTAGGTGAAGCCGCCATCGGGGGCCAGCTGCAGCGTTCCATGCGCGACGTCGGACGCCAAGATCGTCGCGATCTCGCCCCCCTCGGGGTCAATGTCGTTGCTGAGCACGCCCTGTACGTTGTTGATCGAAAGCGCCGCCGCGGTCGCCGCGTTGCCGGCGCCCGTCGCGGACAGGGGCGTGTCCATCATGGTGTGGTACGTGTCATCCTGGGCGAAAACCGGGCCATTGACGCCGAGATTGTTCCACACCCATTGCCACCAGTCGCCAAACGTCAGACTGATCAGCGTCTGCAAGTCTAACCCTGTCGGCGGGTCGGGGAGCGAGTCGACGAAATTGTCCCACAGAAAGGGATCGGCCGAAATGATCGGGTCGGGGACGCCAGGATAGCAAAAGAACCCTGCCAGGTTGGGGTCGGTGCAAGCAAAGGGATTTGCCGTCGGATCGTTGGGATCGCCGACGAATGGATCGGAGAGGGTCGTCCCCGAGAGCGTGTAACCGAATTCGGGCAACGACGAGCCGTCGAGCGTGGCGGCCACCACCTCCACCGAATAGGTTCCCGGCGGCAAGAAGACGGCGGGGCCGGTGCGCGTGTCGCCGGGGCGAGTCGCCAGCCGGAAAACCTGTTCGCCCTGGTCGTTGACGATCGTGGCGATCAGCACCGCCGGCGCTGTTGCCGCCGCAGGGTCGGCCTGCAGGGCAAAATGGAACAGCTGCGGCTCGCCGACGTACAACGTGTGCGAACGCTGCGCGACGCCGTCGCCGATCGTGGCCGAGGCGAGCGAAGTGACCTGCGTGGCGGACCGGCCGAAGGCGACTGTCAGTTCATAGTTGCCGGTATCGAAGAAGCCGCCGGGGTCCGCGGCGGCGACCTCGACGATCATGTCCGCTTCGGGTTCGAACCCCGTGGCCTGGATGATGTATTCGCCGTTGCCGTTGGAAAGAATGGTCGATGGCATCTCAACGCCGTGCTCGTCGAGCAACCGCAACTTGGGAGCCAATCCGCCCGCGTCCAACGAGCGGAACGCCGCCGTGAGCACATTGAGCGGCGCTGCTGCATTGGGGGTCTTTGGCGATTTAACGACGTAATTGTCGACGTCCGCGGCGTCGGCAATGCTGGCGACGATCTGATACCGTGAATCCTTGACGAAGCCGGGCAGCGTCGGCAGTTCCGTGCCGCCAAGCGGCTCGTCGTCGCCGTGCATGTCGTCGCCGTAGAGTTCCTTGTCGCTGCCGTTGCCGTCGAACAGCTTGGCAATCTCCTCGGCGGACAAGAAGCGAAAGGCGCCACTGGCAATGTGATCAATCGTTGCCTGGTCGATCGAATTGCGCCCGTCGAAGACGACCGTCAGTGAGTAGCCGCCCTGAGCGAACTCGCCGGATACGGCGCTATCCACCTGAATGAAATAATCCGCGCCCGGGGTGAGAGTCGGCAGTTGGTACTCGGCGATCCCGCCGCCCAGGTCGGTTGCGGTCGCTTCGCCCAGGAATTGCTCGCTGGCGTCGTAAATTTGCAGTCGCGGCGCGAGCAAGCTGATTCCGGCGGTGCGCACCTTGATCGTCATCGGCCCGGCATAGCTGCCGGGGCCGCGAATGGTGAAATAGTCGCTGTCGCCAGCCGTGGCGATGTCGCCGTAGACAACCGTAGGGGCGCTGCCGCTGGATTGCCCGGAGATCTCGCCCTGTTTCAGTTGGGTTGCGTTGGCGAAAGAATCGTTGTCGGTCACGGCGGCGCCGCCGTGGCCGACCGCTTCATTGGCGTCGGGAGCGCGAACGCCGTGCAAATCCTGCAGCGCCGCCAAGTCGGCGGCAGTCGGCGGCTTCACCACCGGCGGAATGCTGGATGATAGGGGAGAGTTCGGATCGGTGTTGTCTTTGAGTCCGAACACATTGCCCGCTTCGTGCAGGGCAATTGCATAGAGGTCGTCCAGCGACGTGAAGTTGAACGCGGTGTTGAAGACGACGTCGGCAAACCAGGTGCCGGCCGCCAACCCGTCGGTTGGCACGGAGACGGCGCCGACCGACGGCTCCATGGCAATGGCGCCGATGCGGACGTCCCCAAACCGCGGGTCGCCCTGCGTCGGGCCGGCGACGCCAAAGTCTTGACCTTCATCGCCAACCAACCCGATGTCGGCATTCGTCTCGATGGCCCAGGTCTGAAAGGCGTGCAGGATTGTCTCCTGCCAGGCGGCCGCAGGCGCCAAGGCGTCGAACGTGGCCGCGAGTGCGTTGCTCTGCCCCGCGATTTGAGCGCCATCGGGAGCGAAGCTGAACGTTAGCTGCAAATCGGCGCCGGCCAGCACGCCCCCCGCGTCCAGCATTTGGCGCAGCTCCAACGGCTCAAAGCCGCGGCGGCGCGACGTGGACGACGATCTGCCTGAGCGAGTGGTCATGAAAAACGTGGCGGCGCTACGAAGTCGATCTGCGGGCGGCCAGACGGGGCGTGGCATGCCGTCTCGGCGCAGCCTGCGCGCACTCCCCTGCCGTGGGAGCCGATTCGCCTGCGACGAGCCGCCACGAATAACGAGAAAATCACGCTGCCCTGGCAGTTCAGCCTAAACCCTCATTGTACGAAGCAAGAGCGGACTGTTGGAAGCGATTGGACGGCAAAGCATGTCAGGGCGACTGGTCGCTTGGCGGCGCGGCCCCCTGCCGAGCCGAGGCGGCGGTCGCCAGGAGCGACTCAAATCCCTCGGATTGCCGCAAATTGGCCAAATCAGGGTCCGTGCGAGCTCGTACCGCCAATCCCGGTGCAGCCAGGATCGCCCGGGCGAGATATCGTCCCGCTTGGGTTTCGTCCTCGGCGTGGCCCGCCGAGAGGAGCGACAGTGCGCAGGCCGCTTGGAACAACTCCATCGGCCCATCGCTGACCTGTAGCAATCGCGCGACGTCGGCCAGCGCCTCGTCACGCTGGCCCGCGCGGGCGGACAGAACGGCACGTCCCGCTAGCGCCTCGGGATAATCGGGTTGGATCGTTAGGATCTCGTCCAGCGCGGCGCGGGCGGCGTCCGGCTGAGCCAACCGATCGGCTGTCACATACACAATATTTTGCAGCGCCACGATGCTGTGTGGCGCCAAGGCCAGTGCTTTGCGAAAGTCGGCGAGCGCCGCGGTCGGATCGGCCTGCATGCGGGCGATGCCGCGGGCGATCCAACTGAGAGCGTCGGTAGGCGTCAGTTTCAGGCCCGTCTCGTAATCGCTTTTCGCCTGGGCCGCCTCACCGAGCGCCTGCCAGCAGCGCGCCCGCAAAAAGTAAACGCGCGTCTGTGTCGCGCCCAATTCCAGCGCTTGCGAAAAATCATCGATGGCCGCCTTGTGCTGGCCGAGGCCGGCCCGCGCCAGACCTCGATTGAGAAAACCGCAGACGAGCCCTGGCTGCCGACGGAGCACCTCGTCGAAATCGTCGCTGGCCAGTTGGTAGTCGTGCGCTTCGAGTCGCAACAGTCCGCGGTTGAGGATGGCGACATAGCTCCCCGCGTCAGGCAGGAGCGAGGAGGCCGCGTCGTAACAGACCTCGGCGCGTGAGCGATCGGCCAACGCGGCATACGCGTTGCCAAGCATGAGCCACGCGGCGGCGTCCTGGGGTGCGCGGTCGCGCAGCATTTCCAGGTACGGCAACGCCGCGCGAAACTCGCGATCCGCCAGCAAGCGACTGGCGATCAATCGCAGGTCGAGAATGTCCAGCGTCGCTGGAGCGGCGTCTGTGGCGGGGATTTGTTCCGCCTCGCGTTGCCGCACGTCGCCGGACGCTTGTGCGAGGCGGTCGAGCGTCGCTTGTTGCGCGGCGAGGGCGGCCGGCGGATCGTCGCCAAACGCGGCCGCGGCGATTTCGTGCCAGTGAGCGGCGGCCGTCCCGGCCGTCTCGTCGTTTGCTGCTACGGCGGCGCGAGCGGCGGCCTCCGCCATGAGGAACGAGAGCTCTCCGACGCCCGTCCGCAAGGTGTTGGCCTGCTGCTGCGAAAGAAACCACACTCGCGGCCGGCGCTGCCAACGGTCGTCCGTCGCAACGTTGTAGGACGCCAGTGCGGCCTCGCCAACGGCAAGGCCGTGTTCGATAAGTTGCGGGTCGGGTTCGGCGACGCTCAGCGCGGCACGGGCCGTTGGCAGCGCCGCGAGGAACTGATCGTAGCGGCGCTCCGCGGACCAATCGACGCCCACGACCGCAACGGCCGCCAGCACCGCCGCCGCGATCGCCCCGATCGAGCCCCCGGACGTCGCGCGAGGGTGTCGCCGCGACCACTTGGACACGCGCTCGCCGAGCGACGTGTTGGCGGCGAACTGCAGCGGTAGATCGTTGAGTTGGCGGCGCAGGTCCTCGACCAGATGGTCGGCCGATTGGTACCGCTCGGCCGCACGCGGGGCCAAGCAGCGCTCCACAATGGATTGAACGGCCGGCGAAACGGCGGGACTCTTCGTGCGAATTTCCGGCGGCGATTGGCGACGATCCGCCTGCATCTGAGCAATCACCTGCTCGAAGCTGCCGTGTCGATCGGCGAAGGGGCGCTGCCCCGCGAGTAACTCGTAGAAAATCACGCCCAGCGAATACAAGTCGCTGCGCCCGTCGACGCGCCCCCCGGCGCGGACGGCTTCCAGTTGTTCGGGCGACATGTAGGGCAGCGTGCCGCCGACCATCAGCGACGGGCGGCCGTTGACCACCACGTTCTCCGACAGATTGAAGTCGAGCAGCAGCGGCCGGGCGTCGTCGGTCAGCAGAATGTTCGCCGGTTTCAGGTCGCGGTGGACGATGCCGCGCGCGTGGGCGTGCGCCAGCCCCTCGGCGACCTGCCGGATGAGATCGACCACGGCGTCAACGTACGAACGTTGTTGCAACTCGTCGGCCGGGCGCTGCTCGCCGGCGACCGGCGAAACAGCGGCGGCGATCTGCTGGCGTGAATCCAACGGCGATCGCGTCGCATCGCCAGCCGCCTGAACGGTACTGAGCAAGGCCGCGCCTGACGTCGGCAGCGGGGCCTCGCCGGCCAGCTCGCGAGTGACGTCGCCCAGCGTGCGGGCGCCGAAATACGGCATGCAGACGGCCGTGAACGGGCCCGCTTGATGCACCGAGTAGATGGGCGCCACGTTGGTGTGTTGGAGTCGCGCGAGGTGCTGCGGCTCCAGCGATTTGCCCGTCGCGATTTTCAGAACCACCGGGCGGTCGGCCAATTCGCTTTGCCGAGCGCGAAATACTCGCGCAAACGCCCCGCGGCCCAATTCGCACTCCAACTCGAACCCGGCAAACGTCTCGCCCGCGGCGGGGAAATCGGCAACGTTGTCGACCAGTTCCAGCGCGTCGTCCCAGGCCTCGTCCAACGCGCCGCCGTCCTCCGGCGCTGCTGCGTTCGACGGCGACTGCGCGTGGGCGGGGCCGAACTCGGGCCAATCGTCGGTGGGTACGGCAAACCGCCGGCGGTACTCGCCGCTGTCGACCGCTTGTCCCGCGAGCGCACGCAACCGGTACTCTTCAAAGGCAATGCTGGCGAGCGTTCCCGGGTCGGCCAAGACGTCGGGCAGCAGCGTCTGGTAGCTCTCGACCGTCGCCTTCTTGCCGTGCTCCCACGAGTACTCCATGTCAACGCGAATCAACTCCGCGGCAACGGCAAGATATTCGGGATGGTTTGGCGCCGGCAGAAAGTCCGTCAGCTGCGCGGCGCCAAGCCGTTGGCGGGCGTCCTCGTAGGCGTCGACCAGGGCGTCGATGGCAGCGGCGGCGTCAGGGGGGAGGTGCACCACGTTTCAATCGTCCTCGTCGATCAACCGCGTCAGCCGCGTGCGAAATTGCTGCAAGGTGCGCTCGACCGTGCGCTTCGACCGTCCCGTCGTGGCGGCGATGTCGGCCACTTCGTGCCCCTCGATCCGCAGGCGAATGATTTCGTCTTGCGGCGCGGGGAGACTTTCGATCAGTTCGTCGACGACCAGCCTCATCGTGTTGTAGGCGATCGCGTCGTCGCCCGATTCGCCTGCCGCCTCGGCCACCGCGTCGGCCGCGACGGTGCGCCCCGCGTCGCGCTTTTGGGCTCGATGGTAGACCGCCAGGCTCCGAATCTTGTTGAGCGCCAACACCAGCAGCAGTTGCCATAGTTCTTCGCCGACCGGCGCCGCGTAGCAGCCTTCCGACGCCCGCCGAAAGAACGTGCGAAACACCGACTGGACGACGTCCTCCGGGTCGAACCGTGCGGCGAGCTGTTGCCCCGTCTGTTTGCGAGCCAACGCCTGCAATCGCCGCGCGTAGCGCAGATACAGCTCCGTCGCCGCGTCCTGTTGCCCCGTCTGAAATCGCCGCAGCAGCGAGTGATCCGAGCAAATCGGCATCTCGCCGTCCGGCTGTCCAGGGGTTTCGTCGGGTGCGTCGTCGGCCATCGCTAGGCTCGGCAAAGAGGGGAGTCGAACCCCCTCATTGTAACCGCCACGAAATCCGCCGCCGATGGCGCGGATTCTCGCTCGCCTTGCCAGGCTGCAGCTCAGCAGGCGCCCGCGTGCGTGGGCTTTAGAAAAGATGGACGATTCCCCTTGTCCGGCGGCCCCCACTGTGCCAGCGGGACGTCGCCCCAGGGGCCCAGCGGCGAAGAAAGGCGACTGAATCAAGAATCGGCGCGCTGCGGCAATCTGCGCGGTCGCTCAATTCCTCCGGTCTTTCCGGGCGCCGCGTCTACGAACTGGCTACGTGCCAGCACGCCGAGGGGGGATTTCGCGCAGGTTGCCGTTCTGTGAACCATATGGCGCCGTGCGACGTAGGACCGATCGAAGGAGACGGCTTTCACGAAAGGAATCAACAATGAAAGCAATCAAGGTCGTTCTCGCCCATCTTGTCCTACTGGGGGCGTTGATAAATCTCGACCGGACGACAGCATTCTTGACCGCGGCTCTCGCTCCCATCATGGAGTTGCTGCAGCACATCGGGACCCACTGAGCGGGGGCCGCCGCACGGGCGCCCTGCATCTGACACGAGGCCTAGCGATGCCGGCCTTCGACCGGCGGCGAGAAAATCTCGGCGCCAGGATCAAGATCATCCGCCGACACGCCGCGGAGACTGCTCAACTGTCCCCGAGACGCCTGAGGCGCGATGCCGACCCGAGTCATTCTCGAACCGGACAGTTCGTCGGCGACGACCCGCCTTTGACGAGGTCAACGCGGGGATCACTTTCCCACGATCAGGTTGAGGAGATCTCCGATTTTGCGGTGAGCCTCGATGGGGTGCCGCAGCGCTTCGTCCGGCAGAACGCGATACTGGTTCTTGCGACCAACCCGCTCGCGTTCGATGAAACCGCCTTCTTCCAGGTCCTGCACGATCCGCTGGACCGCCCGCTCCGTGATGCCGACTTGAGCGGCGACTTGACGTAGCACGAGTTCCGGCTGCGCATGCAGGCAGATGAGAACATGCGCGTGGTTCGAGAGAAACGTCCAACGATGGGGCGAGTCGATGGCCGGCGGCGCCGTGACAGCCGCCTTGGGCTGTGCTGGGGCTGTGCGACGCGAGCGGGGACCGGTGCGGGGCATCTGGGAGCTCGCCTGGTTGCGAGGGAATGGATTGGGGAGTACCGAGCCGGCGCGTCTCCCCTGTCATTCTAACTTCGTTTTCGCGAAGACCAATTCACGACAACCAAATCGCTATAAAGGCCGCTTTTTCTCGACTGCTCGGGCTCTTCGCCTCGGAAGAATCCAAAAATGCCAAAAAATGGGCCTCAAGACACGAAATGCAATTGACGACAATAATGTCGTGTAATAGAGTTCGTGTAATTGGTTTCGTGTCACCGACGACTCCCCGCAGGCCCCCCATGAACGCCTCTTTCCTGTTGCTCCCGGTCATGTGTCTGATCTTGGTTGGATTGGCGCCCTCGCGTTGGGCCCGCCAGCGACAAGCAATGCTAAGTCGATGGATTCCGCGGCTGGCCGGCGGCTTGTTTGCCGCTTCGCTCGCCGCCGGGCCCCTGCTCACGCTCGACGCCCGCCCTCTCCTGCAGATCGCCGCCAAGGGCGGCACGGTCGATCTCGTGTACTGGAACGGCGTCGCGTGGTTGATGCTCTCGCTGGTGTCCTTCGTCGGCTGGGTCGTCGCTCGGTACTCCGTTCGATATCTCGACGGCGAGGCGACGCAGGGAGCCTTTTTCTGCCGCCTGGCATTTACGCTGGGGTCCGTTGCCCTGTCGGTGATCGCCGGCAACCTGCTGATCATGGCTGTCGCCCTGCTGGGCATGAGCCTGGGGCTTCACCAGTTGCTGCTGCACTATCGGCAACGTCCCGGTGCGATCGAGGGCGCACGCATGAAGTTCATCGTAAGCCGCGCGGGGGACGTCGCCTTCGCGGCGGCGCTGGTCCTGACCTATCGGGAATTTGGCACGCTGAACCTTGCCGAATTATTCGAAGCAATGGGCGCGCGCGACGCACTCGCGGTCAGTGGCGGCGCGACCAGCGCGATTGGGTGGCTGATCGTCATTGGCGCAGCGATCAAGTCGGCCCAGTTTCCGTTCTACTTCTGGCTACCCGAGACGCTGGAGACTCCCACTCCCGTCTCTGCGCTGATGCACGCGGGGATCGTCAACGCGGGAGGATACGTCATCATCCGGCTCAGCCCGCTGGTTGCGGCCGCCCCGACGGCGCTGGCGGCGCTCGCGGCGGTTGGCGCCGTGACGGCGCTGATCGGCGGAGTCGCGATGCTGGCGCAGACGTCCGTCAAACGCTCGCTTGCGTACTCAACGATCGCCCAGATGGGTTTCATGATGCTGCAATGCGGCGTCGGCGCCTTCGCGGCGGCGATGCTGCACATCCTCGCCCACTCGCTCTACAAAGCCTACGCTTTCCTGGCGAACGGCGACGTGCTCGCCGTTGCCGCAGCGCAGGAAGCCGCCGGATCGGGCGACGGCGCGCAAGCGTCTCCGACGGCGCGGTTCGCCTTCGCCGCGTTGATTGTGGGCGGATCCTACTTTGCCGTCATGGCGGCTTGCGGCATCTCGCCGGTGACAAAGCCTGGCGGATACTTGCTCGGCGGTCTGCTCTGTCTGGGCTTGACGCGACGGGCGTGGCAGATGCTCGCTAGCGGCTCGCGGCAGATGGCGGCGGTTGTCACAGCAACGACGATCGGCCTGTGCCTGGTCTACGCGACAAGCTACCTGGCCGTGGCGTACGCGATCGCCGGAGACGTCCCGCTGGTCGCGAGTTCGTCGCACGTTCTCGTTGTGGCTGCGCTGACCGGGCTCGCGTTTATCGTGGCGCTGGTCTGGGAGTTACGACTCGAAGCCGCCGGGTCCAACGCGGCGCCGGCGTCCCTCTATGTCCATGCCTCAAACGGTTTCTACGTGGAAGCGATCGCCCGCCGCCTGCTCGGATCGCTCTCGACGTGATTGGCATGCGAGCGTCGCAGTCCGGTTAAGATTCCGCATTCGTCAAGAATCCTTTCCCTGCCTGGGAGAAAATACAATGTCCGTCGTTCAAAACCACCGAGTCGCGAAATCACCGGCCGCAGAATCACTGGGGCGGCACGCCCCTGCCCCGCCGGCGGCGCAATCCCATTCTGAAAGTCTGCCGACGATCCTCGTGAACGTGGCGAACAAGCTCGCCCCCGTGTGGCCGCTGAAAGACTACGTGGCCGTCAATCCTTACATGGGCTTGGCCGACCACGATTGGCTTGCGGCGCGACGGCTGCTGCAGAGCGTTTCTTCGACTGAGACGCTCATGCCGCTCGCTCACTATCGCGAGCAATTCATTCAGGGGCAATTCTCCATTGATGACCTGGATGCCGCCATCGACGAACTGCTGCGGGACGGCGTTTCCGGCGCGGGCGAATTGGACTCGCAAGCGATTGCGGCCAGGTTGATGTTGCCGCTCGACTCGCCGACGGTCGATGAGGCGGTCGCGGGACCTTCCCGGGGCGCGACGCCGACGATCGAACCGCTCGCCGCGGTCGTCGATCGCTACGCCCAAACGGACTGGTCGCGAGTCATCGTCGACGAGATCGGCAAGCACTGCGCCGCCCACTACGACCAGGGGCAAGCCGCCTGGGCGAGTCCTTGGAAGCATCTCACTCTGTTCGAGGCCTGGCGATCGGCAGCCGCGTGCGATCGACGGATGGAATTGCTGGGGATTTCGGGGTTCCGACAGTTCGTGAAGCAACTGCCCGAGACGCCCGAGGCTGCTATCGCGGCGATCATCAAGGAGCTGCACGTGCCGTCGTCCCTTTGGGAACCGCTGCTGCTCTGTGCGGCGCACTCTGTGCTCGGCTGGGCTTCCTGGGCGAAGTATCGGGCCGTCGAGGCCGAGCGATGCGGCGAGACCTGCGATGACGTCGCAGGGCTGATCGCGATTCGCCTGGCCTACGACGCCGCCGTTTCCAAGCACCATCGGATTGACGTCGGTTGGAACTCGCTCGCCGCCCAATTGAGCAGCGAGACTACCGCGTCGGCTGGCGAGGTCCAGGACGACGCCCTGCTGCGCAACTGCCTGTTGCGGGCCGCTGAGATTGCCTTCCGGCGAACTCTGCTGGGCGGCTTGAAGAGCGGCGGCTCTGGCGATGACGCGGCATCGACGGCCGATGCCCGGCCCGCGCGAAAGCTCGCACGGCTTATTTTCTGCATCGACGTCCGGTCGGAGCGCATCCGGCGAGCGCTGGAATCGTCGTGCGGCGCGTTGGAGACGAGCGGCTTCGCTGGGTTCTTCGGAATCCCGATGGAATACGTCCCCTGGGGCGCCACGCGAGGCCGGAGCCACGTGCCCGCCCCGCTGACGCCGCAGTTTCGGGTGCAGGAAGCGCCCGTTGCGGAGCCGGACAACGTGGCGACTTGGCGAGGGCGGCGTTCGCTGATCCGGGCGTTGCGGAAGGGAGCCAAGACCTTTCAGAACTCGGCCGTGGGCGGTCTTGGTTTTGTCGAGACGGTTGGTTGGTGGTCCGGCGTCAAGATGTGGCTGCGGGCGCTGACTTGGGGAGCCAACCCGCACAATGGCCGACACGACGGTCTGAACGGCGCCGATTGCGCCGCCTTCGGTCCGCAACTGACGGGACTCGACGAACAAGGCGTGACGCCCGAGCGGCTCGTCGACATCGCCCACGCCGTGCTCAGAAATGCGGGACTGTTGGACAACTTGCCGCGACTGGTCGTCTTCTGCGGCCACGGCAGCGAGACCACGAACAATCCGCTGCAGGCGGGGCTGGATTGCGGGGCCTGCTGCGGTCACAGCGGCGAAGCGAGCGCTCGGTTTGCAGCGGCACTGCTCAACCAGCCGCAAGTTCGGCAAGGGCTTGCAGCTCGGGGCGTCGTCGTGCCTGCCGACACGCACTTCACCGCAGCGTTGCACAACACGACGACTGACGCGATCGTTTTCTACGATGCCGCCGCCGTGCCGGCCACGCATGCCGTGGAATTCCGGTCGCTGCAAACCTATGCGAGCATCGCAGCGGGCAAGACGCGACTGGAGCGGCAGCCGACGCTCGCCTGTCGGGACGATGTGGACTTGCTGCGGCGCAGTCGGGACTGGTCGGAGGTGCGCCCCGAATGGGGGCTGGCGGGGAACGCCGCGTTCGTAGTGGGGCCGCGGTCGCTTTCGCACGGCGTGCCACTCGACGGTCGAACGTTCCTCCACGACTACGACCATCGACGCGACGTGGACGGCTCGGTGCTGGAGCTCATCATGACGGCCCCGATGGTCGTGACTCACTGGATCAATATGCAGTACTACGCATCAGCGGTGGACAACCTTCGGTTCGGGAGCGGATCGAAGACAATCCACAACGTGGTCGGCCGATTTGGGGTCCTGTCCGGCGGCGGCGGGGACTTGCGGACCGGGCTGCCGGTGCAATCGCTCCACGACGGCGCCGCTTGGCGGCACGAGCCGCTGCGGCTTCAGGTTGTCATCGCCGCGCCGCGGACCGCGATCGAGCGAATCGTCAACAAACACGCCGCGGTGCGCGATCTGTTGGTCAACGGCTGGCTTCATCTGGTTGCGGTCGAGGATGATCGCTACTTCCGCTACACGCGTCGGCAAGCATGGTTGCCCTTGCACGTCGAGCCGCCCTCGACGGAAGACGAGAGCCAACCCGTTTCCGCCACTGCTGAATGACCGTTTCTGCGCCCGCCGTTATACCTTGCGACCCCGTGTCGCTATTTGCAGAGGAAGACTCCGCGATGGTTACGCCCGCGAATCCGCCCGTTGTTGCGAACAGCACCCGGCGCCGAACCGAACCGAACGTCGATTACCTGCGGCGTCTCGAGGCGGAGAGCATCCACATTCTCCGCGAGGTCGTCGCCGAATTTGATAATCCGGCGCTGTTGTATTCGATTGGCAAGGATTCGTCGGTCATTCTGCATCTCGCGCGCAAAGCGTTTTATCCCGCCAAACCGCCCTTTCCGCTGCTGCACATCGACTCGACGTGGGAGTTTCGCGAGATGATCGAGTTTCGCGAGGCGTACGCGCGTCGCGAGTTGGGGCTCGACGTCATTGCGTACGTCAACGAGAAAGGAGTCGCAGCGGGAATCAATCCGTTCGATCACGGCAGCAAGGTCTACACCGACGTGATGCGGACCCAGCCGCTGAAGCAGGCGCTGACAGAATACCAGTTCGACGCCGCCATCGGCGGCGGTCGTCGCGACGAGGAGCGATCCCGGGCGAAAGAACGGATCTTCTCGTTTCGCGATCGGCGGCATCGCTGGGACCCGCGCAACCAGCGTCCCGAACTGTGGAACCTGTACAACACATGGCGGAATCGTGGAGAGTGCATCCGGGTCTTCCCCCTCTCGAACTGGACCGAGTTGGACGTCTGGCAATACATTTTCCAAGAACAGATTCCGATCGTACCTCTCTATCTGGCCAAGCCGCGCCCCGTGGTCCAACGGAACGGCGATTTGATCGTCGTTGACGACGAGCGAATGCGGCTCCAGCCGGGGGAGCAACCGACGATGCGGACCGTTCGGTTCCGCACCCTTGGATGCTACCCGGTCACAGGAGCCGTCGAATCGACGGCCGCGACGACCCAAGACATCGTGTACGAAATGCTGACCACGCGACAATCGGAACGGCAAGGCCGCGCGATCGATCGCGACGAAGCCGCGGCGATGGAGCGCAAGAAGCGCGAAGGCTACTTCTGATCGCTAACCGAGCGTTGCATCTTCGATCCATTCGCATCCGTCCCGGCGCGGGTTCGTCCGCGCCACGGCTCGCTCCGCACGCCACCGTTCACATCTGTCCGAGGAAATCTTGCCATGCCTGCCGACACTCTCAGTCTGGAGCCGCGCCGCGCGGAAGACGTTCGCCCGCAGACGCTTGGCGATCTGCAAGAGCGACACGCGCAGAAGCAATTGTTGCGGTTCTTGACCTGCGGCAGCGTCGACGACGGCAAGAGCACGCTCATCGGGCGGTTGCTCTTGGAGGCGGGAGCCGTCTATGACGACCAGCTGGCAGGGCTGCGCGACGAATCGGCCAAGCACGGAACGTGTGGCGCTGAGATCGATGCGGCGCTGTTGGTCGACGGGCTCGAGGACGAGCGCCAGCAGGGCATCACGATCGACGTCGC
>JAGQOU010000070.1 GCA_020427145.1 Planctomycetales bacterium
TGATCTTCGGCAAGCTGCTGTACGGGTCGAAGTTCCACCGCCTGCGGCAAAGCCGCGGGCAGCAGGGCATCGGCATCAGCGCCGCGGGCATGTACGGCGTGCAAACGACCGGCAAGCCGGTGAAGATCGTTTCGAAGGTGTCGGTCAAAAAGCCGGCTCACTATTACGAGATTCAGATCGACACCAAACGCAACGAACCGAAGATCCTCAACGGCAAGGGCGAAGGAGTCGACATCCCCGCGGGCGCCAAGGGCGCCGACTACATCGCCAAGCATGGCATCGAATGGGTCGACCAGCCGCACGGCACGCGGGTTACCATTGCGTTGGAAGCCAAATACGTGCGCGGCCGGGGGAGCGTCGACGAATATCTGCACCAGACGGCCATCGCCAACCCGCACGTCACGCTGCATTATCTCGATCCCGACGGCAACCTGCGCGACTACAACCGGGCGGCCGAGGTGTTGCCTCCCGAGCCGAAGGAGATTCTGCCGCACCCGTACGGCGTGGAGCTGGGCCGGCTGGCCGCCCTGCTGAGCGAGGCTGACGGCCAAACCGTGACGCAGTTTTTCACGACCAACTTTTCGCGAGTGTCGCCCGGCGTGGCGCGCAAGATCTGCAACGGGGCCGGCGTGTCGCCGCGGCTGCCGGCCAAGCGAGTCGACCGCGCCGGCGCCGACAAGCTGTACCACGCGATCCAATCGACCAAGATCGCTCCGCCGGCGACCGACTGCATTTGCCCGATCGGCGAGGAGCTGATCCTCAAAGGATTGCACCAGGTGGTGCCCGGCGAGTTTTACGCCGCGGCCACCCGCCCGCCGGCCGTGTATCGCGGCAACCCCTTCGTCATCGAAGTGGGGCTCGCCTACGGCGGCACGGCGCCCACGCAAAACGTGACCAAGGACCTGCTCACCGAATTGCTCGAGGAGACCGACGCCCGCACCGTGCGGCAGTTTCTCATCCACACGTTCAACGGCCTGGGCGCCGACGCAGCGGACCGCATCATCAAGACCGCCGGATTGGGCACCCGCTGCGCCCCTGGCAAGCTGAAGCCCAAAGAGCGCGAGAAGCTGTTCGGCGCCATGCAAAACGTGAACGTCTCCGAGGGGCAAGGCATGGAAGTGCTGCGGCTGGCCAATCGCGTGCCGCTGCAGTTTCAGCAAGCCGGCTGCGCGATCACCCAAACGGTCATGCAAACCAACTGGCGCAGCTACGGCTTGAGCCAGTCGCGCGGCAGCCTGCCCAAGGGCCCGGTCACGCTGATGGTGCACATGGCCAGCGTGTGGGTCCCCTTCACCAGCGAGTCGAAGGAAGCGGTCGCCAGCTACCCGGAGATCCAAAAGGAACTTCGCCTGGGGTTGCAAGCCGTGGGCCGCAAGCTGGGCATGTTCCTCCGCCGCCGCCTGCGAGTGAAGCAGCAAAGCGACCGCCGCGAGGTGTTCATGCGATACCTCAAAGAGGTTTCCACCGCGGTCAGCGAAATCAACGGCGCCAAGCAGGACGCGCTGTACCAACAACTGCTAAAGGTCGCCAAAAAGGTGACCGCCGACGCCGACATGAAGATGGACGACCGCGGCCGCAAGGTGCAGCCCGAGGAGGTCGACTACGGCGAGAACGTGCTGATTGTCGATCCCACCAACCACGAAGCGGCGATCAACCGCACCACCAAGGCGGGCGACGAAGAAGAGTAGCGCCCTGCCCGTCGTCCCTGACCATGCTGTTCCTCCCATTTAACCCCCGGTCAATGACCGGGGGCTAAGTCCCGAATCAAACTGATATGGCCAAGAAAAAAGTCCGCCGCGCCGCCGGCGCCCCCGCCACGAAGACCCGCGTCACGCTCACGCCGCGCGACAAGAAGACCATGAACTCGTTAGTCGGCTTGGCCGACCGCGTGGTCTCGGCGGCCGACGCGCGGCGGGATCCGTACGTCGACATCCCCAGTCGCACGCTCTCGAACGTCAAATACAGCCCCCGCAAGCGAATCATCGAGATGGGCTCCGGCAAAAACCGCCGGCAGCTATTCGACTTGTCGCAGGCCAAGGCGTACATGCGCACGATGCTGGTCGCCAGCGGCTGCAAACGGCTGCTGGAGCAGGGCAAGACAACCAGCTTGCGAGGCATGTACTACATGCTCAAGCACACGATCGCCGGGTCCAAGGAGAATACATTCGACGACCAGAACGAGAGTGACACGATCATTGAAGACGTGGAGGTGATGCTCGGCAGCTTGCGCGAGGAACTTCACCTTTACGCCCAGAAGAAGGGCGATATGGTCGGCAACATCGTCGTCAACGACAGCGGCTTCGACATTGATTGCTCCCGGATGGGATCCGGCGGATACGGAATTCCGTCGATTGTCGAACCGGAGGTCATCAAACTCGACCCGAAACGATGCAAGGCGAAGTTCGTCTTGCATGTCGAAAAGGACACGGTCTGGCAGCGATTTAATGAAGATCGGTTTTGGGAGAAACACAACTGCATTCTCACCCATGGCGGCGGGCAGCCAACCCGCGGCGTGCGACGACTGCTCTTTCGTTTGAACAATGAACTCAAGTTGCCAATCTACTGCGTATTGGACAACGACCCCTGGGGGTATTACATCTACAGCGTCATCAAACAAGGCTCTATCAACCTGGCGTTCGAAAGCCAGCGAATGGCTGTTCCGGACGCGAAGTTTCTCGGCCTGCGAAGCATCGACTACGATCGCTGCGAACTCTCTGACGACGTGGTGCTCGCGATGAATGACACCGACCGCAAACGCGCCAAACAAATCGCCAGATACCCCTGGTTCGAGAAGAAGGCTCCCTGGCAGCGCGAAATCCAGAAGATGATCAAGAACGACTTCAAACTGGAAGTCGAATCGCTGATCTCCAAGGACATCAGCTACGTGACCGAAGTGTACGTCCCCGAGCGGCTGGAACAGCAAGACTGGCTCGACTGAGCGACGCCCCCTCGCCGAAATACACTGTCCCTAGCCGGGCCGCTACGCGGGCCGCCGGGGCGGTGACGAGTTTGGCCCAGGCGCACGCCGCACTTCGGCCCGCGTAGCGGCCCGGCTATTGGGGAATCGCTCACCCGAGACGAAGCTAGCGTCGTTCCAGCATCGCCACGAGCGGCGGCAGCAGGATGATCGCGCCGGCGACCGCGGCGCCGATGGCGGCCAGCAGCACGGCGCCGCTGGCGATGTCCAGCGCGTCGCGCACCTGCGGGTCCTGTTTGCGGGTCACAGCGCGAGCCAGCCGCTCGATCGCCGTGTTGAGCGACTCGGCCGCCAGCACCGTGGCGATGCACAACGCGAGCAGCGCCCAGCGCGTCGGCGAGAGGCGGCTAATCACGCCCGCGATAATGACGATCGCCGTGGCGAGAATATGGACGAAGTAACTCGCCTCGCCCCGCATGGCGATCTTGATCCCCCGCAGCGCATCGGCGAACTTGCGCGGCCAGGTGCGGCAGCGGAAGTCGCGTTCGTCGTCGTCGGCAGGGGGCGTGGTCATGGCGACTTTGGTGGGAACCGCGAAAGACGCGAAAATACGCGAAATGGCCGGGATGTCAACTCGGCGCTGCGCACCACGCACTTGGCCGTTGGCCCGCTGTCGACTCCACCGCTATTCCAGCCCAAACGCCCCCGCCGGCGGGACGTCGATTCCCGTGTCGCGGGTCAGCCGCAGGTTCGGCAGGAAGCGCGGCTCGATCGAGAAGGTGACGCCCACGTTGTTCTTCGACTTATCGACATTGAAGCCGACGGAAAAGAGCATCGATTCGCCGATGCGCGTCATCGAGAACGTCTGGCCGATGTTCCCCACGCTCGCCAGATCGAACGTAGCCGAGCCGGAGGTGAGCCACTTCTCGCTCAGGCGGTAACTGTAGCTGCCGATGATCGCGTTGCTGGAGACCGGGCCGTTGATGGTGCGCACGCCAATGTAGCCGTTCCAGCGACTGGGACGATTGATGAGGATGCCCCCCGCGGCGGTGATCAATCCGCTGCCGAAGAAGTCGGCGGCCCCGTCCGAGAGCACGGTGAACCGATCGCCCAGGTGCCACCGCAGGTCGTAGTCGAACAGGCCGAGTTCCTGACCGAAGTTGTCGCGGTCGGGATTGGGAAACAGCGTCACGTTGGTGTCGATCGTCAGCCAGTCGACAATGTGCTGCCGCCCGGGTCCGCCCCGTTTGGTTTGCCAGCGATTCCGCATGCCAAACCGCGCGGCGAGCAAATCGTCGGCCATCTCCGTCGAGGGGGACGTCACCCAACCCTGAATGCCCGAGCGTATCGCGTACGTGCGGGGATCGAACTTGGGACTGTCGATATTGGGGGGCAACGTGGTGTTGAAGAGCCGCCGGCGGAATTCGTACAGCGACGTGTCGTCCAGCGGGTCGTACAGCGGAAACTCGTCGAAGTTGGCGTTGGCGTCGGCGTACGACAGTTCCGCGTCGAACACCACCTTGTGGGCCAGGCCGTTCAGATTGAACAGGGTATCGTGCACCTCGGGATACACGGCCCAGAAGGGGATGCTCGCCCGCACGCCGGTGTTGATGTACGTGCGGTCCAGCGAATTGCCGTCGAGCGTCTCGCCCCAATGCGCGAACTCGCCCAGCGCGAAGGGAACAACCTTCACGGGGCCCAGTTGCACCGGGGCGTCGATCTCCTGCCGCGTCGCGACGCGCTCGCCGCTGGAAGCGACTTCCCAGGGAAATAGCGAGAACTGACTAAATAGCGTCGGGTCGGTGGGCGTCGTCGCGATGTTGTAGTCGAGGTAGGCAACATGGGAGTGCTCGAACCAAGTGAGCCGATCGTTCAGCAGCGAGGCCCCCAGCCAGTAGTGATCGAGCCGCGGCAGTGACTGCGTCTCGGTGAAGAAGTTGTTCACCTGCGCGTTGGCTTCCAGCGACCACTCGCGATTGTCGTCGATGCGTTTGAGCCGGACGCCCGTGCGCGGACTTTTGAACTCGTCCCACTCGCGTTCGTAGTATTGCTCCAGAAAGGTACGATCAGAAGCCAGCCCCGACTCGGCGGTCAGTTCCCAGCCGTTGTCGAGCCGCTGCCGATGTTGACCGAACACGCGGCCGCGGAAGTCCACTTCGGGATCGATCGACCGCCGCCCCAGGCCGAGGTTGTCGACTCCGGTATCGTGAATTCCCCACACGTCCCACAAGCCCTTGGCGGGTCCGTTGAGCCCGAGGAAGCCCTGCCGGTCGTAGGAAAAGTCGGTGCCGACCCCCAGTCCGCGATCGCTGAGATAGTCGGTGCTGAACCCCCAGTCGGTGCCCTCCGGCGCGTTGGCCACGCCCAACAGTTGGTACGCGTCAAAATCGACCTGCACCTGCGTGCCGAACACGGCGTCGTCGCCAACCCGCACCCGGTCGATCAGGAACGACGGCTTCTCGAGGTCGGTGGCGATGCGCGGCCAGTAGAACACGGGGATCCCGCGCACGTACACCGTGTTGCCGCGACTCTCGGCCAACTGTTTGTGGTCGATCACGGCGTCGCCGCTGAACGGGTCGATGATCGGCGCACCGGTTGCCGGATCGACGATCGTGCGCTGCTCGTCCTCGAACATGATTTCCTGAGAGCCAAACGCGTAAGCGGGCTCCTCCAACCGGCTGGTGGTGACCAGCGCGTTGGTGGCGGCGAAGTGCGACTGGTCGAGTTGGCGAATCGCGGCAGCCTTGAGCCGCACCAGGCCCTGGTACTCGTAGCCCGCCAGGTTCGGCAGCGGCGTAATGAGTTCGGCGTTGAGAATGACGCCCACCTGCCGCCGCACGTCGTAGAACATGCGGTCGGCGTACACCACGCGGTCGCCCTGGCGGAACTCGATGTTCCCTTCCATGTAGATTTCCAGCGGCGCGTCTTGCGACTGGATCCCCGCGCCGCCAACGCCGGTTTCGACGCCGGAGGCAAAGATCACCGCCCGATCGGTCGAGAGGTCGACGACGCCCAGCGGTCCGAAGCTGGCGGGCAACCCCTCGGCGGGCAAGCCCTCGACAAGCACCCGCACGCCGCCGCTGATGATCGCCGCATTCTCGCCGCTCTCGAGCCGCTTCCATTGAATTTCATTGGGCGAATCGCTGCGCGGGAAGACCTGCCAGCGACGCACGCCCGGAGGGAGCGAATGCACCGCGGCCGGGGCCGGGGCGAATTCCGTGTATTGAGCCAGCAGCAATTGCTTGCGCCGCACAGGGTCGAACTGTTCGAGTCCGCGGTCGTAGATCTCCGGTTTCACGTCCGGCGCGGGCGTCGGCTCTGGCAACCGCATGCGCAGCGGTTGGGTCGTCACCATGCGCTCAAACCACGTGGACCCTTGCTGCTGACCAAGCAGCCCGTCGTTCATCGCGGCGCCGGCGTGGCGACTGTAGTCGACCCGCAGCGGGGCGCCCTCGACGCTCTCAAAATACGCAATCACCTTGGTCGGTTGGTCGGGCGTTTCGGGCGGATCGACCCAGAGCACCGCTTCGGGCCCGCGAGCGTAGGTGAGCCCCTGGTTGAGATACACGTTGCCCCGCAGGCGCCACACTTCGTACACGCCCTGCCGCCAGTGCTCGCAGTAGTCGGCGGCAATCGTCACCGGCTCATTGACGTCGACCGCGGGGGGTTCGATCTCAGTGGCGCGGGCCGTCGACCACGCGCACAACATCAGCGCCGCGGCCATCGCGCACCGCGAACCCCGCCGCAATGTACGGCGTGGCGAAAAGCAGCGAATTTGCTGCAGGGGGTTCAGCGACTCACCTTCCTTGGCGAGGGTCCACGGCAGCGCATGAGCGCCGCGCAGACCAGGGGCGTTCCGATCTTCCTGATCAACCGAAAGACAAGTGTGATGGGTACTTACGCATTTTGAGCTGAGACAAAGGCGGCGGATTATAGGGGCGGCGTGCGCAAGCGGTCAACACGCGTTCTGCCGCCTGCTCTACAGCGCAACCTCTTGCAACGAGGCGGTTTATGGCGTCGCTAGCAGCAACAAAGCATTTTGATCTCCCGCGGCGCCCCTCGCGATGCATTCCTCGTGCGCCTACGCTTCCCATGTGGCGACGCCGCCGCATCCCCACTCTCCCCTTGCCAAACGCATGGTCGCCCAAGCCCTCCAGCGCTGCTTTCTGTGGATGATCCGCTGGCGGTGGGCGCTGCTGCTGGTCGCCGCGGTCGTGGGCGCCGGCGCCGCTGTGCTCGGCTCGAGGCTGACACTCGATCGGTCAATCGAGCGGATGTTCGCCGACGACGATCCAATTCTGCAGCCGTATCGCCGTCTGCAACGCACCTTCGGCGAACACGAAATCGTGATGGCGGTCTACGCCGATCCCGAGCTGACGACCAACGCCGGTCTGAAACGGCTTGAGGAAGTCGTTGGCGAGCTGCGTAAGATTCCCGGCGTCGTGGCGGTGGTGTCGCTGTTGGACCCGCCGGGGGCAAGCGACTTTGCCGACGAGGGGCGCGGCGCTCGCTTTCGTGAAATGTTTTCCGGCTACACGCACAACACGGCGCTCGACGCCGCAGGCGTGATCTGTCTCATTCAGCGCGAAGGCGTCGGCGAAACGCCGCGGCGCGAAACGCTGGCTCAGATGCGCGACATCATTCGGCAGTACGACTCGGGCGAGTTGGTGGGCGAGCCGATTCTCGTCGAAGAAGCGTTCGACCTGCTGGACGTCGACGGCCAACGACTCAGCACCTGGTGCCTGGTGCTGGTGCTGGCGGTCATTCTGTTGTGCTTTCGGCGGGTCGCGTGGCTCGCGCTGCCGTTGGCCACGGTGTGGCTGACGTTGGCTTTGACGCGGGGCCTGTTGGTCGCCGCCGACATGCAAATCACAATGGTCAGTTCCATGCTGGGCGCCATCGTCACCGTGGTCGGCGTGGCGGCCGTGGTGCATGTGATGCTGCGTTACCAGGAGGCGCGCCGGCGCGGCTGGCCGCCGCAGCGCGCCCTGGCCCACACGGCCGAGCAACTCGCAGCGCCCGTGGCGTTCGCCTGCTTGACCGACGCCGCCGGGTTCGCCGCGCTGACCATCTCCGACGTGGGACCGGTCCACGACTTCGGCCTGATGATGGCCATCGGCAGTCTGCTGGTGATCCCCAGCGTGTTGCTGTTGGCGCCGAGCCTGACCATCGCCGGCGGCTGGCGCGACGAACCGACCGGCGACGACGCCCCGGCGCCTGCGGGGGCGCTCAGCGCCGCACTGGCGCAGGTCCTCGCCTGGTCGACCCGGCACGCGGCAACGCTGTCGATCACGGCGATCGTGCTGGCCATCGTCGCCGCGTTCGGAGCCCGACGACTCACGCTGGAGACCGACTTCACCAGGAACTTTCGCGAGGGCAGCTCGATCGTCAAAACCTACGATTTCGTCGAGCGCCGCTTTGGCGGCGCGGGCGTGTGGGATTTGATGATCCCCGTTCCCCAACAGGCGTCGCGCGAGGACTTTGTCCAACTGCTCGACACGGAGGAGGCGCTGCGCTCCGCATCGCCGGAACTGACCAAGGCGATCTCCATTGCCGATGCACTGGCTGCGGGACTAGGCGGACCGACAGCGCTGGCCAGGGCCCCGAACTTCGCCCTAACGGCCGGCCTGCGGCTGTTGCGAGCGCGCATGATCGAATTCGTCGAAGCGATCGATCACGTCGACCCCGAGACGGGGCAACGGTGGTTGCGCGTGATGCTGCGCGCCCCCGAACAACTGCCCGCCGAGCAGAAGACGGCCCTCATCGAGCAAGTCGTCGCCACCGCCCGCAAGACGTACCCCGAGGCCGAAGCGACCGGCTACTACGTGCTGCTGACCAACCTCATCGAAAGCCTGCTGGCCGACCAGTGGCTCACGTTCGGCGTGGCCGCCGCGGCAGTCGTAGTGATGCTGGCCGCGGCGTTTCGCAGCGTGCCGCTGGCGGTGGCCGTGATGATTCCCAACACCCTGCCGGTGCTGGTGCTGTTTGGCGCGATGGGGTGGCTGGGACTGCGCGTGAACATGGGCGCCGCGATGATCGCCGCGGTAAGCGTCGGTCTATCCGTCGACGGCAGCATTCACTACGTCATGTTGTATCAGCGCCTGCGCCGCCAAGGAGCGAGCGTGAACGAGGCGTTGAGCCGCGCGCAAGACTCCGTGGGCCGCGCCGCCTCGTACGCCGCACTCGCGCTAACCGTCGGCTTTGCCACCCTCGCGGTGAGCGACTTCGTGCCCACCGTGTATTTTGGCGTGTTGGTGAGCCTCTCGATGATCGGCGGACTGATCGGGAATCTCACCGCGCTGCCGATGATGATCGCGCGACTCGACGGATCGCCGCCAGCCGCCACGCCGGCGCCGGCGGAGAATTAGCGCGGTTCGCCGCGTTCATCCCCACGCCGCTTGCTGCCACTGCTTGATCGCGTCGATGGGAGTCAGCAGCATGATCACATTCAGCAGCAAGCTGTCGCGATAGACGGCGATCGTGCCGACTTCAATGGCTGCAAACAGGGCGATCGTTTTGGCCAGACCAAGCCGTCGCGCGACGAAGAACCCGAGCGCACAGCATGCCAAGTCGGCCAGTGAGTTGACGATCGTGTCGCCCGTGTAGCCCACCGCGGCCGTCGCGTTGCGATAGCGTTCGATGATCCAGGGCGAATTCTCCAGAAGTTCCCAACCGGCCTCGATCGCCAACGTCGCGGCGAACACCCATCCCAACGAACGTCGCGGCGCCAGCCACCGGATCAGCGGAAACAGCACCAACCCGTGCTGAAAGTGCGACCACGAGTACGGATCGAGCAGATGCTGCGAGGTGTGCTGGCCGACCGGTTTGTTCGTATACGGAAACGCCTGCCCGCAGACGCACCACCACCGCCGGCCCAGCGCTGCCAACAGCGTCGCCTGGGCCGAGGCCACGATCAGGGCTATGACCAGCAGCCGGCGCCAATCGACGGGCCGCGGGGGTTCTGTGGCGTCCGCCATCACATGCCTCGTCCTTCTCCACGACTCTCACCCGATTGTCCTTGCAAAGCTTCGCTTCACTGCCGCATTGTAGGCGATTGCATGGCCGCTGGGGGCAGGCCTTTGACAGCGCCCCGCCGCTGCACTAAACTGCCGGGCGTTCACTCACCGTGCGACGGTGGTCGGCCTGGGCGATGCGTAGCCGGGGCCGACAGAACAGGGAATACCGGTGCAATTCCGGAACGGTTCTCGCCGCTGTGACCAGGCGTCATTGGTCGGATGATTCTGCGAGCCATTGTCGTGTTCGCCCTCACGGGCAAAGCACGGCGAGAAGGCCCGATCCGACCGAGCCTGGAAGTCAGAAGACCTACCGTCGCGCTTGCTGGTCGTGCGTTCCTGCGAGAGTTCGGGAGCTACGGCGCGTTGATGTTGTCGACCGGTTGGTCCCCGCGACGGTTTTGATTCTCCCCCCGCTTTGCGCACCGCGCGTTGGGCCCAGGAGAACAAGCACCGGCGAACTGGCCCGGGCGGCAGTGTCGGATTCGGCGTGAGTCGATGAATTTCCCCCCGCTGCTGCGGCCGCGGTCACCGCGTCCGGCTCGGCGTGCGCCCGCGGCGGCTTTCACACTGGTTGAGCTGCTGGTGTCGATGGCCGTCATCGGCGCCCTAGTCGCGCTGCTGTTGCCCGCGGTGCAAGCGTCGCGCGAGGCGGCGCGGCGCACGCAGTGCAGCAACAACTTGCGGCAAATCGGCATCGCGTTGCACGCCTATCACGGCGCCCACGGCGCGCTGCCGGTCGGTTGCCTCGAAAAGCGCATCGCCCGCAAGACGCCCGAGGGGCGCCAGTGGGCGTGGTTGGCCGCACTGCTGCCGTTCGTGGAACAAACTAACGTCGCCGCGCAACTCGATTTCTTGCAGCAATACGACGCACCCGCCAACCACGCGGCCGCCGGCGCCCGAATCGCCGTCTATCTCTGCCCCAGCACGACTCGCTTGGCCGACGATCGAGAGGGCGACTTCATCCGCACGCCCACGTTCGGCGGCGGCGACCCGTTTCTGGCGGGCGCGACCGACTATGGCGGCATCTATGGCGCCGCCGGGGTCTCCCCCGCAGCCAACGGCGTGCTGCTGTACGATCGCGCCGTCACGCTACGCGAAGTCAGCGACGGCGCGTCAGCCACATTGGCGGCCGCCGAGGACGTCGGCCGCGGCGCTCGGTGGGACGGTCAGTGGACCAACGGCGAGAACGTCTTCGACGTCGGCTCGCCAATCAACCGCTATCAAGACAACGAGATTTGGAGCGATCACCCTGCCGGCGCGATGACGCTGTGGTGCGACGGCGCGGTGCGCTTGCTCGCAAGCAAGACCGACCTCGACGTCCTCCGCGCCGCCTGCACGCGCAGCGGCGAAGAACCAATCGCGATGCCGCACTAACGCCTCGCCCGTACGGCAGGGAACTCCTACCGATTCCCATATCACGACAACACGACCAACAACGTTTGCCCGCCTTGAACCCGCAACACCGTATCCACCCCATGCTGCAACAACGACTCGCTCTGCTGACAACTGTTCTGTTCGCCGCGGCTTCGCCCGCATTCGCCCAACCGCCAGGCTTCGTGTCCCACACGATCCCCATCGGTGCGCCGCCCGCGGCCGTGGCGTTTGACGACGCAGGGCAGCTCTACGTCCTCGAAGCGCCGATCTATGGCGAGACCGCCACCAAGCTGCACGTCGTTGACGCCGGCGGCTCGATCACGTCCTCCGCCACGATTGCCGGCGAGGACGGCGATTTTCTCTTCATCGGCGGCATGACTTACGATCCGGTGTCGCAGGGCGTGCTGGTGACCGACAATGCGGGATCGGGGCGACTGTACAGCTTCGACGCCGCGGGCAACCGACAGACGATCGCCACCGGCATCGCCAATATCACCGGCGTGCAGGTCCGCTCCTCCGGCGAGATTTTTGTGAGCACCGCGCCGTTTGGCGCCAGTGGCGAAGTGCTCGTCGTGGATCGCACGACTGGCGCCACGACGCTGGCGTTGGGAGGGTTGAGCCTGGGCGCGAGCCTCGATTTCCAGACCAACGGCGATTTGATCGTGCAGGACGTCACCTACGACGCCCAGTTCAATCCCAACGGATCGCTACGTCGGTTGCCCATCACCGAATCGATGGGAAGCTTGACGTTTGGCGCGCCCGAGCCCCTGCTGTCCGGCGCCGCCAGTAGCTACGGCGTCGTAGTTGTCGGCGACGACGAGTATCTGACCACCGGCAGCGGCGGGCTGTATCGCGTGGCCGGATCGCCGCTTGCCGAAACGGTGTTCTCCGGCAGCGGAACCTCGGAGCAATTCTCGTCGGCCATCGACTTCGAGCTCGGCGCCGCCCCGTTCGAGCCGTTTGCCGGCGCCGCGGGCGGCCGCGTCGCTTACGTTGCCGAGGCCAGCTACGGCCTGGAAGACGACTTTCTCACGGTCATCGCCCCCGCCGAACCGACCGACTTCAACTCCGATAGTCTGATCGACGGCGCCGATCTCGCGGTCTGGTCGACCGGCTTCGGCGCGGCGTCGCCCGAGCGCTTCGAAGGCGACGCCAATGCCGACGGCGTTGTCAATGGAGCCGACTTCTTGGCCTGGCAGCGTAGCTATCAAATTGCTCAACAGCTTGCACCTGCGCAGTTTGCCGCACATCGCGTCCCCGAGCCGTCCTCGCTGCTGTTTGCCGTAGTGCTCAGCGCAATTTCCTTGGCAAACGTGCGCCGGCGCGTAGAGTGAAGTTCGTGGGGAGGCCAATGACTGGTCCGCCTGTTTGCCGCTCGGGAATAGTGACTTCGCACTTGAGATTGTGCATCGCGGGCGAGCGGCAACTGATCGACATCTCTTGATCATGATTGCGGATTTCTTTGGCGGCCGAGCAGGCCTCCTCCTGGGAGTTGCTCGCGGGGTGGTTCTCTAGACGGGAGAACTTAGGCATCATCATCTGAATCGCCCCGCGGGCTTTTTTCCCGCCACAGACGTCTGCTTTGCGACGCGCGGAGCGCACGAATCTCACGGATTTCGAATTGGCCGCAGAAGGCACATAAGACACAAAAGAGAAGGACGTGCCGCGAAATGACTCGCGCACGGTTGACGTGGACGGGGGCGTTGCGTCAACTCTTCTGTTGGTGGTTTGTGTGCCTTCTGCGGTCATTCTCTTTGTTGGTTCGACGACTGATCCGTGCGATCGGCGTCATCCGTGACACGATTTGCCGGCGGTCTGCGTTCTGTGGCTGATTCGCACTTTCTCGCCAGCGACGAAGACGGACGCGACGCCGCACGGCATAACGCCGCGGCGTGGGATCGACTCGCTCGCGAGGCGGCGCCGCTGGCGCGCCCGGCGACGGACGCCGAGTTTCGCGACCCGCTCAAGCAGCTTGACCCGCTCGGTTGGCTCGGCGGCGACGTGCGCGGGCAACGAATTCTTTGCCTGGCCGCAGGGGGCGGACGGCAAAGCGCACTGTACGCTGCCGCGGGCGCCCAGGTAACCGTCGTCGACGTCAGCGGCGAGATGCTCGCGCTCGATCGCGCCGTCGCACGCGAGCGCGGACTCTCGGTGCGGGCGATTCAAGCCTCGATGGACGCGCTGCCGATGCTCGCGGCCGACGAGTTCGACGCCGTGGTACACCCGGTCAGCACCTGCTACGTGCCCGACGTGCAGCGCGTGTTTCGCGAGGTCGCCCGCGTGCTGCGTCCCGGGGGCGTCTACGTCAGCCAGCACAAATCGCCGGTGAGCCTGCAAACGACGCTCGCACCGGGTCCCCACGGCTACGCCTTGGTTCAGCCCTATTATCAGCGCGGCCCGCTGCCGCCGGTCGGGCCGCACGGCGGCCGCTTGCGCGAGCCGGGCACGCGTGAATATTTGCACCGCTGGGAAGAACTCATCGGCGGCATCTGCCGCGCGGGGTTCATCGTCGAAGACTTCGTCGAACCGGTTCACGCCAAGCAGGACGCCGCCGTCGGCAGTCACGGCCATCGCGGACAGTTCGTGGCGCCGTATGTGCGCATCAAGGCGCGACGACGGCCTCGTCAGGCTGCGCCTTAGTCGGACGGCAAGCCGCCAGGCCGCGATCAACAAGCACGCTGCCGCAGAAGACAAGGCAGTAGAGAGCCGGCGCCATGAATATCTCAGTCGCATCCAGTTCTGGACCACGGCCGTACATCCACAACATCCCCAGAACTGTGACCGCGGCGAAGACACAGGCGGCGCAACGCACGACCCATTGCCGAGTCCACGGCCCCCGCATGACGAGCGCGCACGCAAGTCCGCAACCAAACGCCACGAGCAACAGCCAGTATCCGTCGTCATCCAGAAGAAATTCGCTGATTTCAATGAATCGCGCATTCCGACCAGTCGCAGCGACGACGGAAACCAGAAGCATCCATCCGAGCAATTCACTGGTGGAATATCGCAGCGGAGCCACCTCTTCAGAGGGCGATCTGGCCCAGTAACGGCGAATCACTGCGACGCTCGCCGCACCGCCAAAGCTGAACACCTGCAACAGGGCTAGGTAAGCATAGACAAGACCCCATTCCTCCGTGTCGGCAAGGAAGTCGGTCAGCAGCAGCGTCCAGGCCAAGAGCGTCGCCACGGCGGCGCTCGCCCGTCGGAGTCGGTGCGCGTGCCCGGCCGCAGCGAATGCGGCGCCAATCCAAGTTTGCCCGAACGCTAAACCAAACAAGAGCGGAGTAGCGTCTTTAACGCCCAACGAAGCGATGCTCAGGACCGCGCTGGCAGCGAAGAAGCAACATGTCACCGGTCGATCGCGAAAAAGCGGCATGCGAAAATCGTACCATTTTGTCTGCGAACTTTATACGCAACTCGTGGAGAGCACGAATCGGTTCGCCACGGCTTTGCGAGCGGTGCGACACGATTAGTCTTTTTCCCAAGCGGGAGCGCGAGACTCCGGCGAGCCAAAACGTGGAGACTTATCGCGGGCTCGGCAGAGCCTCGCACTCCCCGTGGCCCCTCGCCAAATGATTTTCGGCCGCGCGGATCACAACGTCGTGACACGGTTGATGTCGTCGCTCGACGAAGCGGAATCTCTCGCGTCTCCAGCGGTCGCCATTCGCCCGCGATCAAACAGCACGCACAGCGCGAATACCGCGCAGTACCAAATCGTTTCACGGTAAGCGCTCAGGCTCATCCCCAGTTGGTCGGCGCCGTAGCACGCCGCGGCGGTCAGGGCCCAGAACAACGGGACGAGCGCAATCGCCGCGAGGCCGCTGATGCGCAAGGTTCGTCGCGTCAGCAAGGCCGCCGCGCACAACAGGCCGCAGCCAACCGGCACGAGCAGTTCCCACCAGCGATGACTGCGGAGCGTTCCCTCGTAAAGCACCGTCAGGATGCCGCGGAACTCGGCGCCGCGGGCGGCCGCGCAGTACAACGCCACCACGGCCATCCACAGTAGCAATTCAAGCACCGAGTAACGCAAAGGGGTTCGCCCGCCAGCGGTGCGTCGGGCGAACAGCAGCCACGCGGCAACGGCTGCCAGTGCGCCGACGCACGCCAACGCTTGAAAGACTGTGACGGCGGCAAAGTAGCTGCTCCAGGCACCCCGATCGGTGATCGTCAGCAGCGCCGTCTCGACGATGGCCGCGGCGATCAACGCGAATCCGCCCCACAGCAACCGACGCGCCCCGGCGGCCGCGTACGCCGCGGCGACGAAAGTTTGCCCTGCGACCAAGGCCGCCACGACCGTCAGCGCCGGCTCGGGCGCAAGAAACGCTGTTACCGTGATCGCCCCGCTGGCGAGCAGGAATATCAACGTGGCCGGTCGTTCGCGAAAAGGCGGCATGACGAGGTCGCGGGGCGGACTCCGAGCCTACTCGAACGGGGACGCCGGCGCCGATTTAGGCAGCGGCAAGGTGGAGACTTCGGCAACAACGTCGTCTTCATGAACAGCGGCGGGCCCCCGGTCGATTGACCAACAAAGGACAAACAGCGCCACATAGCCAATCGACGTCGCGAGCATCTCCTCTTCATGATTGTCAAACGCAACGAGCACCGCGACGGTCGCCGTCAGCAAGGCCAACACGCTCAGGGCAACCGCGACCCTCTCGCGCAGGCTCCGCACGAATCCGTCGGCGGGCGTCAGCAGCGCGACGCCGACGCACGCTCCTGCGAGCCCGGCCGAACCGAGCCACCTGGGTAGTTCGTTGTAGTTCAACAAGTCACCAAACGGCGCGTAACGGAACAGCACGCTCGCAATGGCCACGATGATCGTCCAGCCAAAGAACTCAACAATGGGATACCGAAACTTCTTCTCCGCCCGCCGTCGCCGGGCGAGTAGGCGTTGGGCTATCCAGGCGGTTGTTCCGCCTCCTGCTGCCGCAACCTCCATGAAACCGAGCGCGGCGGTGGGACGACTCCAATGGGCAAGAGAACCGTCGATGAGAACCGCGACGATCGCGGCAATGACCGGAGCTCCTAGCACGAACAGACACGCACGCCATAAGCGGTGCGAGCGCCCAACAACAGCGTAGGCGCCCAGGATGTACGTGGCACCCGACAGAATTCCCACCGCAAGCCACGGCGGTCTGCCACTGGGCGCCGAATTGGCATTCAACGGCGCCACGCCCAGCAACCCGCAGGCGCTCACGGCCGCCACCGCCGCAGAGGCGGCGACGAAGAGCCAAGTCACCGGTCGTTCGCGAAAAGTCGACATGCCTTAACTTTACCACGCTCATTTGCGTCAGAGCGACCTCGGAACCCAGATGTGATATTCGCCATTCCCCGAGAGCCGGCGGCCCGCTTGCCGCCGCGGGGCGATGACGAAGCCGCACTGCCAATTCCCGCCCCGGCCGCCGCGGGCCGCCGGCGAAATTGCGAGCGGAACGGCGGCGACCGCGGCCCCCGCCGTTGTATTCTTCGGCGGTTCGGGCGAGAATAAGCTGTTCGCCCTGCCGCCGCTCGCATCGGGGGGCGTTGAATGGACCGCCCCGCTCGCCCCCCAATTGCCGTACGCCGTGGCCAGTCGCGTGCAACAAGACGTTTGCTGCCTGCTGGGCGACCCGGTGGCGGGCAATCCCAACCATTACATGTTGGAGCAGGCGTTCGCGCGGGCCGATCTCGACTGGCGGTTCCTCACGTTTGAAGTGCCGGCGCGCGATTTCGAAGGCGCCCTGCGCGGCGTGCGGATCTTCGGCTTCCGCGGCGCGATGCTCGCCCCGCCCCACCGCGGCCGCGTGCATGCCTACCTGGAGCACACCAGCGACGCAGCCCGCATCAGCGGTCAGGTCAATTGCCTGCGACTCGTCGACGGCAAACTGCACGGCCACAACACCGAGGGCATTGCCCTGCGGCGACTGGCCGAACCTCACGTGCCGCTCAAGGGCTCCTCGGCGGTGATTCTCGGCGGCGGCCGGTTGGCTCACTCCATGGCGGCTGAGCTGGCGATCGCCGGCGCGGCGAAGCTGTCGTTCCTCTGCCAGGACCCCAGCCAGGTTGACACGCTGCTGACCACCATCGGCAATCTGGCGAACGCCCCCGAATGTCGCGTCGACGCCTGGCCCGAATCGGGCACAGTGGACATCGACGAGCAGACAACATTCGTTATCAACACCACGCCGCTGGGACGGATCGGTCAACCGCAGACGCTGCCGATCGACGTCGCTGCGCTGGGCGCGAAAACGATTGCGGTGGACGTGGTCTACAACCCGCCGCGCACGCCGTTTCTCAAAGCCGCTGCAGCGCGCAACCTGACGACGATTGACGGGCTGACGTTGCTGGTGGAGCGCTCGGCCGCGGCATTCGAGATTTGGACCGGCGTCGGGCCGGATCGTGACGCGATGCGCGACGCGGTGGAAGAGTTTTTGCAGTTGTAGGGCGCGGCGCCTTTCCCTTGTCCAGGCACAAACACATTGCCAGCGCACCCCCCTCCCCTGGCCTCTCCTCGTGAGGGCGAGAGGGCAACCCGCCGCTGAGGCGGCGAACTGACGCGATGGAAACTCCTGGACTCTTCATCGTTGGCACGAACACCGACGTCGGCAAGACGCATGTCGCGGCGATGATCGCGCGGGAACTCGTGGCCGCAGGGCGCCGCGTGGGCATCTACAAACCGGCGGCGAGCGGCTGCCGACAGGTCGATCACCAGTTGATTGCCGAAGATGCGCAAGCGCTGTGGGAAGCAGCCGGGCGACCGTTGACGTTGGAGCAGGTTTGCCCGCAGCGATTCCTGGCGCCGCTCGCGCCGCCTCGCGCCGCGGCAGCCGAGGGACGCACGATGGACGAGGCATTGCTTCGCAGCGGATTGCAGCCGTGGCTCGCGGCGAGCGACGTGGTGCTTGTCGAAGGGGCCGGCGGGTTGATGTCGCCGCTGGGCGAGGCAACTTTCAACGCCGACCTGGCCGCGGAGTTCGCCGTGCCGCTGGTGATCGTGGCCGCCAACGAGTTGGGGGTCATCAATCAAGTCTTGCAAACAGTTATCACAGCCCGCGCCCGGGCGCCGCACGCGCCCGTCGCGGGGATCGTGCTGAATCAAGTCAGTCCGCGACCCGACGACGCCAGTTTGGCCACCAACGCCGCGGAGATCGCCGAGCGCTGCGACGCGCCGCTGCTGGCCTGCGTCTCTCATGGCGAGCGCGAATTCGCCACGTCGGTCGATTGGTTCGCCCTCGCCAACCCCAAATCGTAAAGCGCCACCAGCGAAGCGCAAGGCGCCAGCACGCATGGCGATGGGTTGCGCGGCGGGCCGCCCGCCCGACAGAGTCGCGCTCAATTCTTGCGGAATAGCTTATCGAGCGCCTTGTTCAGCTCGCTGCCAATCGCTTCGGTCGCCGTGCTTTGCAGCAGTTGCGTGGCAAGATTGGCGACGGCGTGGTCGTCGATCTTCGGCCGGTCGAAAGTGCCTGTGATCGGGATCTCGATGATCTGCCCCGCGAGCGCCTGGAACGCCGGCTCGCGCCCGAGCCATTTCTGTTGGATCGGCACTTGCAGTTTGATCGCCACGGTCTCGTCGAAGCCGACCGACCCGTACGAACGGATCGGCACGTCGTCGATGAAGAATTCCAGCCCACGGTGATAGACGCGGCCGTCGACCACGCGGTAATCGATCGTCTGCTCGTTCATCGTGAGCAGCTTTTCGGAGCCGGCGGCCGGGACGGTCTGCCGACGGGCGATCGCTTCCAGCTGCCCGACGATGCGCACCACGTCGGCGGTCATGGGGCCGGGACCAACGGTGAGTTGATGAATGACAAGTCGCCCCGTGGCGTCGGTGGCCCGCGGGTTGTCCAGCGGCACGCGCACGCCCTGGCTATCCATCGAGAACGTGCCCGCGGTGCGCACCGTGTCGGCGACCACGGGGACGAAAAACTTGAGCATGGCGTCGCTCACCTCGGCCGACACCGCGACCTGCGTGGCGATCGGCCCCGCAGCGATGGTTAGCACCTTGGGCGGCGGCTCAAGCGTCAGGTGCGGGTTGAGCGTCAGCCTTCCCTGCCCCACGGCCACGTCGATCGGGCTCACAAGCACTTGGCCGTCGTTGAGCGTGGTGGTCACGCGCGCGGCGCTGAGCGGCAAGCCGTAGAAGTTGGCTGTCGACCAACCTGTTTCGAGTTTGGCCTGCCAGCGGCGGGCCCAGGGCGTATTGTTCGTGCTGGCCAGCTGAGCCGCCGACGCACCGGAGACGTCAGCCAGCGGCGATTGCCGTAGCGCGCCAGCCAGCTGCAAATGCGCCTGGTTGGCGCCCTGGATCTGCACGCCGGGCCCCAAGTAGGTCGAAAGCAACTGGGCGAGTTGTCCGGCATCGTAGGTCAGATTCACATCGCCGCGCAGCGCCGTGCGGGTGCGCAGTTGGTCGATGCCCGCCGTGCCGGACAGCTGTACCGTGCGACCTTCGACAGTCAGCTGCGACAACTCGAGCCGATCGTCGCCGCGCACATAGGCGCCGCTGGCGGCGACGCGCAACTGCGGTTCCTCCCACAACGTGACCGGCGAGGTGGAGCCGCCGCCGACGCGCTCGCCGGCGCGAAGAATCGCCAACGGCTCGGCGGTCATGGTCACGTCGGCTGTCGCCGCGGCGCCATCGCTGGCGAGCTGAATCCGGCCGACCGCCTTGCCTCGCGGCCACACGGCGCCGGGCCCGGAGATCAACCCGAGCCAACCGGACAGTCGTTCCAGGTCGGCGGTAAACGCCGCAGTGCCGGCCAGCTTCGTCGATGCCGCTTCATCCCAACGCAGCGAAAGGTTTTGCGTTTGCACGGCCAGCGTACTGCTGGCCAACAGCAGCTTGGGCGAAGTGATCGCCCCCGTGTCGCGGTCCCATTGCAGGTCGCCGGAGGCTTCGACGCGCGGCTCGGACACGACAACGCCGGCGACCTGGCCCTGCATGCGATTGACGGTCAGTTGCAGGCCCGACACTTCCAAACCGGCGGGGCCAAATCGCAGCGAGCCGCCGATCGAAGCCTGACCCGAAAGTTCGCCGGGGAACTCAAACCAAGGCCGCAAACGCCCCATCCATGCGGCCATCGGCCCGTTGCCGGCGAGTTGTACGTTCCACTGCGGCTCGGCCGTGAAATCGGCCGGCGACAACAGCGTCGCTTCGAGCGTTTCGCTGGGGCCGCGCAGCGTGGCCTTGGCCGCAGCCAGTTGCTGCAGCTGAACTCCGGCCCGGCGGCCGGTGGCTTCGCCCTCCAACTGCACCTGCTGGTCGGCGTAGAGCATGCGGCCGTCGCGGCTCACCTGCACGCCGGTGAGATTGGCTGAAAACTTGGTTTCAAACTCGCCGTCGCCCAGGTCGCGCACGATGAACTCGCCGTTGCCGGCGCCGGCGAGCTGCCACTCCGACAGGTCGACGAACTGGCCCAGGTCGGTGGCCAGTTGCGACAAGTCAAACGTGGCCGTGCCGTCGAACCCGGAGGGGACCGTCTTCACTTCGGCTTTGGCGAAGCTGGAGCGCACCGTCGCCTTCTCCAGGAGCGGTCCCTGCAGCGAGTTGACCATCGCCGCCTCGGCCCGAATCGGTTGCGTCCAGTGAATGTCCCGCGCGCCGTCGTTGCCCGCCAAGTCTTGCAGCGAGGCGACCAGCGTCCATTTTCGTTCGTTCTGCACAATCGCGCTGGTGGCGGTGAGCGCCGCCGAGCCGGCCTCGATCCGCACGCCGGGTCGCAGGCCCAGCGTCTTGGGGAGCATGGCCGCCAGTCGCGCCAGGTTCGCACGCGCGCTGAACCGCGCGTCGGTATCGGGCCAGGGGACGCCGCCGCTGGTGAGCGCCACCGTGTCCAGCTGACCTTCGACGGCCAGGTCGAACCAGTCGCCGCGGCCAATGAATTTTGTGATGGCGACGCGCCGGTCCGCGGCCGCAAGGTCGAACTCCAGTCCGGCGGTCGTCGTGTGAATGGCGTCGCCGGCGAGCGCGTCGCAGGTGAACCAGCAATCGGCCAGATCGAGTTTGCCGACCGCCTGCACTTCGGGCGGCGGCGGTGCGATGGTCGCCGGCCCGGCCACCGTTGCCGGCGGCGCGATCATGCGAATCGCCAGCCGCGCGTCGGCCGACGCTTCGCCCGAGAGCCGACAGCCGGGAACCCACCTCGTGAGCCAACCCTCCAAGGGCGCCAGCGGCGCACGGTTCGCCAGCAGCTCGACCTGCATCGCGCTGTCGCCAACCTGCTGCACTCGGAACCGGACTTCGCCACGGGGCGCATCGGCGTTGGCTGCCGGGGCCGCGAGATTGTCGGACGTCAGCACCGCCGTTCCAGCGGCGGTCCACGGCTCGGCAGCCGAGGGCTGCCCCGCTTTCACATTGAGATTCGAGACGCCCCAGGTGCGGCCCGTGGCGGCGTCGACGCCGCGCACTTCGCCGTTGACCACCTCAATGGCAACCTGGGTTTCGGTTGAACTCGCGTTGGCCGCGTCGGGCTGCTCGGGAGTCGTTGGCGCTGCACGAAGCGCGGTGATGAAGTCCTCGACATTGCTGCCGCCAGGGCGAGTTTGGATCGTGAGCTTCGGCTGGTCGATGCGGACCGTGCCGAGTTGCTGTCGATTCAACAGCAGGGACAGCAGCGAGCGGTCGCTGGTGATCTCCGCCGCGGTCAGCACGGGACTGCCGTTGGCGTCGATCACGTTGACCCCGGTGAGCCGCTGGTCGTTGAGCCACGACAACTCCACCGCGTCGCACGACACGCGACCTGCTTCGCGGGGCACCGCGCGGTTCAGCACAAACTGCCGCACAAAGCCCACGCGGGACAGAACTGTCGGGGCGACCAAGACAATTGCCGTCAGCAAGACCAGGAAGATACCCAACCGCAGACGCCAACGGCGCGGTTTGGCCCGGCGGCGCGACTTCGGCGACGGCAGGTCGTCGTAGTCGTCCTCAACTTCCCGGCGGCGGCGAGTGCGGCGGCGTGCCAAAGCTGTCCCCAAGCGTTTATGATGGAGGGGCGACGCGACGCCCAGGCGGCGCAGCGGCGCGGAGTGTAGGAAGATGCGTCAAACGCATCCAGACCGAACCGCCGCCTGCTAGCACCGCGCGACACGCCAACTCGCCGGCGAGCGGGGGGCGTAAGCCCCCTGTTTCGCGAACTCGCTGTCGTCCCGCCCGTCAACCGCCGCATGGCGCCAGTCAAACAGAGGGCTCACGCCCTCCGCTCGCCAGTCCGTTTTGAATTCGAATTGCCGATAGAGAAGCCACCGTTATGACCGCGACGCCGACGCTCCCCCCGCTGCTGCGCGTGCGCCAGCACTTCTCTCGCACGCGGGTGGAGGACGTCCCCGCGGAGATTCGCAACCAGTTGGCCGCGCTCACCGGCAACGGGCGCGTGCAGGCCGGGCAGCGCGTCGCGCTGGCCGTCGGCAGTCGCGGCATCGCATCATTGCCCGTGATGGCGTCGACCGTCATCGAAGAACTCAAAGCCCTCGGCGCCAAGCCGTTTATCGTCCCCAGCATGGGCAGCCACGGCGGCGGCACGGCCGAGGGGCAGATCGCCATGCTCGGCACGTTGGGCATCACGGCCGAGGGGCTCGGCTGCCCGATCGAAGCGACGATGGACTCTCCCGCGCTCGTCACCCTGCCCAGCGGTCTGCCGATTCACTTCTCAGCCGCCGCCCTGGCCGCCGACCATGTGCTGATGCTCAACCGCATCAAACTGCACACCGGCTTCACCGGTCCCTACCAAAGCGGCATGGCCAAGATGCTGCTGTTGGGCCTGGGCAAACACGAAGGCGCCAAGGCGATCCATGCCGCCTCGCGCCGGCTATCGTTCGAGGAGATTGTCACCACCGCGCTGCCCGCGCTGTTGCCGCAGATTCCGCTGCTGGGCGGTTTGGCCGTCATTGAAAACGCCTTTGAAGAAGTCGGCCGCATCCAAGCGGTCCCCGCCGAGCGGATCCTCGCCGAAGAGCCGGCACTGTTGGAAAACTCGATCGAGTGGATGCCGCAGCTGCCGTTTGAGGAGATCGACGTGCTGGTGATCGACCGCATCGGCAAGAACCTCAGCGGCACGGGGCTCGACACGAACGTGGTCAGTCGCAAGATTCACGACAACCACGCCATGCCCGGCGAGCGACCGGCCGTGCATCGTATCGTTGCCCGCGCGCTGACCGACGAAACCCGCGGCAACGCCCTGGGCGTCGGCCTCTGCGAGTTCATCACCGACCGGCTGAAGAACGCGATCAACTTCGAGTACACCTACGTCAACGCGGTCACCAGCAACCACGTGGCCGGGTGCAAGATGCCGCCGTCGTTCCCCACCGACCGCGCGACAATCGAAGCGGCGGTCGCGTCGATGTTCGACCTCGATCCCGCCGCCCTGCGCATGGTCCGCATCCGCAGCACGCTGGAGTTGACAGAACTGGAAGCCTCGCCGGCGCTGCGGGCCGAAATCGAGGCGAATGCGAACCTGGAGATTATCTCGGAGGCCCAACCCTGGCCATTCGACAACGCCGGCGCGTTGGCGGACCTGGAGTTCAACGAGCATTGAGCCGCCGCCGCGGAGGGGCGTGTTCAATCTGGATAGAGAATTCGAGACGCGAGGCCTGCCACCAAGTATGTTGGCCAACGCCTCGCACGGCATGCTGCGGCGGCAGGGTGGCTGGGGACGCAGCGCAGCGAAGCCCCCAGGACGCCGCGTGCAATGTCGCTTTTTCTGGGGGCTTCTGTTGGTCGTCCCCAGACGCCCCGCGGCGTGCCAATCCGAAACGACGTTACTTCGCCGCCCGGGGCGGCACGGCTTGCAGTTGGCCGTCTGCAAACTTCACGCCTTCGTACACGTTGACCTGCTCAATCGCTCCGTCGGCGTCATAGCGCAGCGGCGAGAGGCATGTTTCGCGGTTGTAGCCGTTACCGCCCGGGATGCGGAACCGGTGGTAGGCGATGACCCATTCGTCGCGCCCCGGGATCTGCATGATCGAGTGGTGCCCCGCCCCGCGCACGGCGCCGGCCTGGCTGAGAATCGGGTTGCCCGACGCCTTCGTGAACGGCCCCAGCGGCGAATCGCTCACGCCGTACGCCACCGAGTACCGCGGGTCGCGGGTGTCGTACTCCGACCAACTCAGGTAGTACTTGCCGGCGCGCTTGTGCAGAAACGGGCCCTCGTTGTAGCCGGGAGGCGTGATGTCGCGCACGTGATCAGGATCGAACGAGATCATGTCGTCATTGAGTCGCACCGCCTTGCAGCGCCCCTGCCCCCAAAACAGATAGGCGGCGCCGTCGTCGTCGACAAACGTCATGGGGTCGATCGCCTGCATGCCGCGGAACATGTCGCTGGGAACCAGCGGACGGCCCAGCGGATCGGTGAACGGCCCCTCCGGCCGATCGGCCACGGCGACGCCAATATTCTTGTCGGCGCTGTAGTAGTAATAGTACTTGCCGTCCTTCGTGGCGATCGCGGGAGCCCAGGCGTGGATGTCCGCCCACGTCAGATCCCGCGGCAAATCAAGAATCACTCCCTCGTCGGTCCAATTGACAAGGTCCGGCGACGACCACGCGTGGAACGAGGTGGAACGCCAACCGGTCGAACCATCGGTGGTCGGGTACAGGTAGAACTTGCCGGCGAGCGCCGCAACGTGCGGGTCGGCGTTCACGCCCGGCAGCACCGCAGCGGGCGGTTCGAACGCAGCGGCCGGCTCGATCGCCGCCAGTTCGGCGCGGCTGACGGGCAGAATGCTCCCGTGACGCTGTCCGTCGACGATCGAACACCCCTGCGTCACGTCCCGCCACGACTTCCAGTCGCTGGTCTCGCGAACGCCGTAGTGGTGATCGGCGTAGTAGTCGACGTACAGCAACGTCGTGTCACCGACAACCGCAAGCGCCGGCCCCTCGACCCGCTCGTCGGCAATCAACGGCTGGGGCAGCAACTTATAAGGCCCCAACGGATGATCCGCCTCGGCGGCAAGAATATCGCCGTAGATTCCCGCCCGCTGATCGTCGGTTTCCTTCAAGACAATCCGATACTTGTCACCGACCGTCAGCAGGGTCGTATCGATGTTGTTCACGCCGGGGTCGAACAACATCTGCGGCGCGGTGAACTCCTCGAAGTCCTTCGTCACGCTGTAGTACGCGCGATGGTAGCCCCCTGACGGCGGCTCCTCCCCGGGCGGCTCGACGTTCGACGACCAGATGATGATGAACCGCTGCGAGTCGCGGTCGTAGAACGTCTCGGGGGCCCAGCACGTTTTCGTGCCCGGCGTGTTTTCCATCACGGGCAGGAAACGCTGCGGCGACCAGTGAACCAGATCGGTCGAACGGGCGTAGCCGATGCCCTGGTCGCCCCAGCCGCTGGTCCACACCATGTGAAACACGCCGTCGGGCCCGCGCGTGATTTGCGGGTCGCGCATCAGACCGCCGCCGACGTTTGGCTTGAGCAACACGCGGTTGATCTCGGTCCAGTGCCGGGCGTCGTTGCTGTACGCCACATGCAACCCGTCGCCGTTGCCGCGAAACGAAGTGAACAGCCACATCGGCTCGGCAGCGGCGAGCACTTGGCTCGCGGCGACGACCCCGAATAGTGCGAACAGCAATCGCGCCGCCACGTTTCTCATCATCTGACCAACCCTCTCGGCGCACACAAAGGCGACCCGGATTCCAGCGGCGTGGAGACTGAACAAGAAGAATCCCAGCATGCCAATCGGGGGGCCGCTACAACCCGCGGCGATGCCGACGTCGGGCGCGTTGCCCCGGGGGCTTCGGCTTGGGCGGTTCCGGCTCGGGGGGCGGGCCGTCGGCTGCAGCTTCCTGGGGCGGAGCCGCTTGGGCGACGGCCTGAAACCCGTCGATCTCGTCCCGCGCCAACAATTTGTTGATCAGCATCTCGATCCGCGTCAGCTCGTTTCCCTGCTCGGGGGTGACGAATGTGAACGCGATCCCCTCGCGCCCCATCCGACCCGTGCGACCCACGCGATGCACGTAGTCGTCCGACGACTGCGGCATGTCGTAGTTGATGATGTGCGAAATGCCCGACACGTCGATCCCGCGACCCACCACGTCGGTCGCCACCAGCAACTTGGCCTCGCCAGCGCGAAACTGCTTCATCACGCGGTCGCGCACGTTCTGCTGCATGTCGCCGTGGATGCAGGCCACCTCGGGATACCTGCGCGAGATCTTGCGGTGCAGTTTGTCGACGCCCCGTTTGGTGCGGGCGAAGATGATCGCCTGAGCCGGCTCCTCGCGCTTGAGCAGCGCCATCAGCAGGTCGTACTTCTTGACATCCTCGACCGTAAAGTACCGCTGCTCGATCGTATCGAGCGATTTGCCCTTGGGCGAAAAATCCATCACCTCGGGGTCGGTCATATAGCGACGGGCCAGCCGCTCGACTCCCGGCGCCACGGTGGCCGACAGCAACAGCGTCTGCCGGTTGGCGGGGCAACGACGCAGGATCTTTTCGATGTCGGGGCGGAAACCGATGTCCAGCATGCGGTCGGCTTCGTCCAGCACGATCACTTCCAACTGGTCCAGCACCAGCGTGCCGCGGCCCAGGTGATCGAGCACCCGGCCCGGCGTGCCGATGACGATGTCGGCGCCTTTTTGCAGGCGATCGATTTGCGACTTCAGCGGCTTGCCGCCGTACACGGCAATCGCCCGCAACTTGGTGCCGTCGGCCAGCCGGTGCATTTCGTCGCGCACCTGCACGGCCAACTCGCGCGTGGGAGCCAGGACCAGAGCGCGGGGCTTGTGACCGCGGCCCGGCTCGTTGAGCCGTTCCAGGATCGGAATCGCAAAGGCGGCCGTCTTGCCGGTGCCGGTGCGCGCCTGCCCGAGCACGTCGCGGCCGGTCATCGCCACGGGGATGATGCCCGCCTGCACGGGGCTGGGAGTTTCGTACGCCACCTTGGCCAATGCGGCCAGCGTGACCTCAGAGAGGCCCAACTCGGTGAATTTTGTCGTTGAGGCGTGAACCGACGCTTCAGCGGGAGAAGAGTTTTCGGCAGACAATTCCAATCGACTTTCTTCAACAAGAGCGCACCCGGGCGCAAACACGGTCATTTTCTCAGATTTTTGGAAGAGACAAGGTTAGCACGCCCCAACCGGCAAGGTCAACGCGCCCCGGCCCGCTGCGAAGCCCCAATTGCCCTAGAAGCCCCGGCGGCAAGGTCGGGATGGGACGCGCAGCGACGGTGAAGTCAGTCGAATTACGAGGCGAGGCGCAAACCCCCGGCAGGCGTCGGCGGGTGGGGCGAGACCGGTTTGCGGCGTCAGCCCTCGTTTCATTCGCCTCCCGCACAACGAAAAAGCGGCCGGCCGGCGCTTCCGCAGAAGCGCCGTCGACCGCTTGTCATGAATTGTCCCCTCGCGGCGACGACTACTTGGCAGCCGGCGTCTTGGTCGCGGGCTTTTTGGTCGCGGCCTTCTTCTTGGGGCTCTTCGTTCCGGCCGGCTTGGCAGCCTTCTTGGGGGCGGCCTTCTTGGCGGCCTTCTTCTTCGGGCTCTTCT
>JAGQOU010000071.1 GCA_020427145.1 Planctomycetales bacterium
CGATGCGGCCGCCGGCGGCGCGGGCGCGTCGCTGCCGCCGGGCGTCGGCGAGAAGGGGCCAGACAGCCGCCAGGACTTGCACCTTGCGCCCGGCAAAGGCTTCCGCTTCGATCGCGGTTGCCAAGCGATCGGCCTCGGCTGGGCGATTCGCAGCGAGTGCGCCGCGGACCTGTTCAAGAGTTGCCGTCACGGGAATTCTGCAGGTAGTCGTTGGCGTCAAAAAGGACCTCGCGAGCCATCTTTTCCCACAGCTCGGTCTGGTTAAAGCTAGGGCCGAAGAGCTCGCGCGGCACGGTGCGATAAATCTGCGCAGCGGAGTCATAAAGGGTGAGATCGGCCAGCCCGTCGTCGAACTCGCGGCGCACAACCGGCTCGGTCAGGCCGAGGTCGGCCAGCGCGTCGGCGATCACGTAGTTCGCTTCGATCAACAGATCAACGCGGCGCCGCCACGACGATTCGGCAACCGCGTCGTCGATGCAGTTTGCTAACGCATCAGCGCCTCGTGGCAGCGTGCGGAACATCCGGTTAAGCCATTTCGTGTAGGGGGCGTACTGCCGATTCACGGCAAAGCAAAGTTCCATCAACCGCTTCAGGCAGAGGCCAAAGTAGATCGAGCAGGTTAGCTCGTCGCCTCGTTTGGAAACGCGGTGCAGGTTGTACGGCGCGTCGCGTCCCGTGACGTACATACACCAGTCGGCAATACGTTTCTTCCAGACGTTGTCCGGATAGTATGCCAGCGCTTCGCGGCGTCGCGTCAGTTCGCCGGGACCGTCGTGCAGCACGGCGCCGCCAGTCACGTGAAACAAGTCGACCTCGCACAGCGCGAGCCAGTCGAGTGCCCGCTGCGGCAACCGATCTGTCCCCAGAAACCGCTGGAAGAAGTCCTCGACGGCCGTGCAGCAGACGCCGGTCAGATTGCCGATGCCCACATGGACCTCGAAGCCGGCGAACTCGCGCGGAATGCGGCGGGTCAGAACACGCGTTACGGCCGGGCCGAGTCGCTTGGCGTCGGCGCGCAGATACATGACGTTGGCCCGCGGACCCCAGTGATGATCGTGGCTGATTTCGTCATCCAGCCCAATGACGTCGGATCCTGTGCCGACGATGGCGATCGCGAGCCGCTCGACGTCGTCGCCGAGCGAATCGCGCAGCTGCGGGAGCAACGCCTCGGCGATAAAATCCCGGCTGACATCGATGCCTGTCATGGCCATGGCAAGGTTACTCCGGCGAGTCGGTTGTGCAGCAAATCGAGTCAGGCCGATGTGCAGGATCTATTGAGGCAGCTGCGGAATACGCGACGGTTCGCAAACACGAATAGATAAGAAGAATTTCAAACGGTTCAGAGCGTGGCGGGGCTCTTCATCTCTCGCACAATTACGCGACACCTTCTTGTTTTAGCGCTTTGTACGGCTCCTCCCAATAGCCGGCGTACTTGGCTTCCAGTTCTTCCAGCGGCGCTTCGACAGCGATGGGATATTTCCCGAACTCGTGGGCGGCGTCGATCATCGCCATCACTCGCTTGGGGGTGATGTCGCCCAGCACGTTGTGGATTTGGTTGAACACGAACCCCCCGCCCGGCGCCAGGATCTGCATGCGCCGGCGGACGTCCTCGCGGATTTGCGAAGCCGTGCCAAACGCCAACGTGGCATGCGTATCGCAGCCGCCGCCCCAGAAGCTAATCTGCTTGCCGAACTCGCGTTTAATCTTGGCGGGGTCCATGCCCGCACAGTCGGTTTGCAGCGGGTTGAACACCTGCATCCCGGCCTCGATCAGATCGGGGAACAGCTCGTACACCGCACCGTCGCAGTGGAGCATGACGAAGATATGCGGATAGTTGTCGCGCACGAATCTGAACATCCGCTTGTGGTATGGCAGAAAGATCTCGCGATACATCTCCGGGTCTAGCAGCGGGGCGCCCTGCATGCCCAGGTCGTCGCCAAACTGGATGACGTCAATCACGTCGCCGGCGGCGTCGAGCGTGCGCTTCAGCGTTTCGAGGTGCACTTCGGTCAAAGCGTTGAGGAAAAAGTGCACCAGATCGGGGTCGGTGAGACAGCGGACGAAGATCTCATCCCATCCGAAAATCCCCTGCGAGTTTTCCAGGATCGTTCCGCCATGCTGAAACAGTACGGCACGCTGGTTGCCCGACTCGCGGAGCCGCTTCGCCTCCGATTCCAGAAACCTGATCTCGCGGTCGGAGGTCTTGATGCGGCTGATAAAGTTATTGTTCTCGCTGCTCAGCAGGGCGTCGATCTTTTCTTTCGTCGGCTCGCCCTGCATGGGGGACCAGAACAGCGTGAAGCCGTGCAGACCTTCGCCCGGCATGCGGGCGATCATGCGATCGTCTTCGTACCACTCCCAGTCGCCATCGCTGTTGTGGATCGGCGTGAAATCCTCGGGCACCAGGCACTTGCTGCCGTCGACCAGCGTCCATTCCTTCCAGGCGCCGTCGTTGTGAATGGAAAAGGACGACACCGAGCGGTGCAGCGGCACGACGTCGCACCCCAAGCGGTCGAGGATTTCATCCTGGACGTCGCAATACTGGCCCCAGGTGTTGTACATCTTGGGCAACTCACCCTGGGCAAGCCCCAGATGCGCCCGCAGCTTCATGTACGCGAGCACGGCAATCGTGCTCGAGGCATGCGATCCCAAATCGATCGGCACGCGATCAGGTTCTTCGTGCCAGAGAGAGGTCAACACGCGATCGCGCGACGTCATCATCGAGAGAGCTTTCTGAGAAAAGAGTGCGCTATTGCCGAGCACAAATGTCGGCGGCGCGAGCGGCACGTCGAGTTTAGGCGGCCAATTCGAGGAAGTCAAATTGCCGCGAAACGCTATAACAACTTTGCGCGACAAACGCGTTGCTTGCCACGCCGATGCCGACTTATGTTGGCGTTGTGGCACGCCGTGCGGGCTTTGATTCGCTCGGTCGCCTTAACCGCGTTTTCAATTCTCTCGTCTTTCGAAAGGTGCCGACGCGATGGCTATTCGGAGTTGGACGTTGCTGGGCGCGGATCAGTCGTCGGCGGAAACGTTGAGCGTCGACAGCCGCGTCGCCGGTGGAGACGGACCCGGCTGGCGCGTCGAGCGACGCACCCTGCACGCCGGCTTGTCGCAGGGCGTCGACGTGGTCGAGATCGAGACGCAGCGTCTGCGGTTGATCGTCGTGCCGACGCGGGGCATGGGATTGTGGCGGGCTTGGTTCGATGGGTTCGAGCTTGGCTGGCAATCGCCCGTGCATGGCCCGGTGCATCCCAGTTTCGTGCCGCTGAGTGATCCGAGCGGCTTGGGGTGGCTCGATGGCTTCGACGAGTTGGCGTGCCGCTGCGGTCTCGAAAACCTGGGGGCTCCGGAGCACGACGAACGAGGGCAACTGCGATTCGCTCTGCATGGCCGCATTGCCAATCGGCCGGCGCGCCAAGTCGAGCTCGTCGTTGACGACGAGGCTGGCACGATCTCGCTGCACGGGATTGTGGAGGAGTCGCGCTACCACTTTCAGAAACTGCGGCTGCACACGACCTACACGGTGCGACTCGACGCGACCGAAATCCGCTGGCACGACGAGGTGGAAAACTTTGGCGGCACGGCGGCTCGGCTGCAAATGCTATATCACATCAACATCGGCCGGCCGCACCTGGCCGCCGGAGCGAAGCTGGTGGCGCCGATCAAAGAACTTCGCCCCGGTAGCCGGAGCTCGACGGGCGACGCCGCTCGCAATTGGGCGAACTACGACGGACCGACGCCTGGCTATCAAGAGCAGGTGTTTCAAACAACGCTCCTAAGCGACGACGGCGGCGACTCGCTCGTCTTGCTCGAAGACCCCTCCGGCCAGCGGGCGGTCAAACTCGAATTCAATGTGAATCAACTTCCCCATTTCACGTTATGGAAGAATTCAGTGGCGGAAGCCGACGGCTATGTGACCGGACTCGAACCGGGGACATGCTATCCCAATCAGCGGTCGGCCGAGGAGGCGGCTGGCCGCGTGATGACGCTGCAACCGGGCGAGCGCTGGCAGGCCGCCGTCTCGCTCGACGTACTCACCGATCAAGCGGCAATCCAGACGAGCGAGCAGACGATCGCCGCGCTGCAGGCGAGTTGCGAGCCGACCATGCACCTGGAAATGGCCTGAGATTGCGAACCGTCGAGGGGACTGCCCGGCGAGACGTCATCGAGTCGAATCATATTGAAAACTCGTCGGCGACTGGGCCAAATCGTCTTCCAGCGATCGGGTCGACGGGATGTTTCGTTTGGCCAACTCGGCGTGGTAGGCGCGCACGGCGTCGGTCGGCTCGATTTGCTCGTCAGCGATCGCTCGCAGCAGTTGGACGAACGACGGTTGATGTTCGGCATTGTTGATTTTGCGCCCGAAGAGCGCCGCCCGTGCGCCGTGGCGCTTGGCGTCGGCGAGCATTTGGAACGCGTCGCGCGTCGTGCCAGCCGATCCGCCGAGGATGCCCACGACCAGCGAGCTGTCGTACGACGCCAACGCTTCCATCGCCCGCGGGCCGAAGTAGGGGATCTTCAGAAACACCGGCCGCTCGCGCAGCGCCACGCCGGCGAGCAGTCGCGCGATGCTGTCGTTGACAAAGTCGGGAATCTGCTCCGGCGTCAACGACGCGCAGGCGTTGGGCGGAAAGACTTCCAGGAAGTGCCGAAAGTTCTTCTTCTCAGCCTCGCGGCGGAATTCTGCGTAAGCCGTCAGCATTCGCACGTCGCGCTCCGCGTCGTGATTGAGGGTGATTGAGAACAAACCCAGGTCGGCGCCCCGGGGCGTCTCGTCGGCGCCATCGTCCAAATGGCCGTACAGCGCGTGGTCGAGACTGGCCGTGCGAAACGGGAGCGCCGGTTGCGGTCCGTAGGCCGCCGCCGTGCCGGCCAGCCAGATGTCGGTCGTGTCGTTGGCGCGGACGGCGGGGGTCACCGGGCTGTCGGCGAACAGCCCCTCGCGCACGCCGAGCTGGTCGCTGCTGCTGACGCTCATCAGCATGATGTCGATGAGCCGTTGGGCGACGATTTCGCGGATGTGATCGCGAAACTCATCCAGCGTCCGCGGTCGCTCGCTCCCCGGTTCCCGGCCCAACCCGGCCACGCCAAAGGCCATGTCGGCGTCCTTCGCGTCGGCCAAGATGAAGTCGCGGCAAGTCGAGTCGGCCGCCAAACGGGCCAGCTTTTGGTCCAGAGTCTTTTCCATCGCGTCGGTTCCAACCGTTCTTCTGGTCGCGGGCGGCACGGCTATTACGATCCGCGGGGGCAGACGCGAGCGTTCGCCGCCAGCGCGAATCAATGGCACCAGTATCGCCGTACGCACCAGTTCGTCCAGCACGACGCCACAATGATTGCCGCTCGGTCGGACCCGGTCGCGGAAATAGGGGCCGTGGAGCCCGTTCGCCGTACGAAGGCACTCGGCCGTCGCTGGACGCGGGTTCCCCTGGGCGGGTGGGAAACGGCACGTTCGCGAACCAGCGCCTTACATGGTCGCCGAGCGAAGACGCATCGCGACGACGACGCTCACGGCCAGCAGAGCCGAACCAAGCGAACGCGGTTCTGGCGTTGCCGTCGTCGCGAGCACGGCGGAAACGCCGGCGCCGAAATTGGCCTCCCAGTCCGCCAGGGTCGCGGGGCTGGGCGGATTCGACAGCGCACCACGCTGCCAACGCAGAAAGTCGGCGCCATCGACTTGGCCGTCGTTGTCGAAATCACCGGCAAGCCCAGCGACGTAAACAACGACGCCCTGGGCGAGTTGACCGCCCGGCGACGAGTAGAAGAACTCCAGATCCTGCGCGCTCCCCAACGTAAACGCATTCCCCAGCGGCGCCGTGTCGTTGGGAGCGAGCGTCAGCGTCGACGTGAGATTGCCTTCGCTCAGCAACGTGCTGTCGCTTCCCGGCGCCTCGTCCCAACCCGCGCCGACGGGGTCGTTTCCTTCGGTGCTGTCGAAGCTTGCCCAGCCGAGTTTGTTGAGCGAACCGACGGGGCTGCCGGCGCTGCGAATTTCGTAGTAATCCAGTGGCAGGGCCGCGGGCGTCGAGTTGATGACGGTGACGAAGCCGTTGGTCGTGTTGACCAACAGTGTTGGCGCCGCCGCGGATTCGTACGAGACGCCGTCGTACCAGGTGCGATTGTTCACGCCAATCTGCGACGGCAGGTCGTCGACGTAGACGGTCAGTTCTCCTGCGTCGTTGGCGACGGCGAGCCCCAGTCGCCCCGCGTACATCGTGCGGTCGGCCTCGGCAAATACCGTGGGAGGCGTCACGTAGTCGAGCGAGGAGGCGAGGACCGCGTCCTCGGCGCCAATGTCGCCCGCGTCTGCGGGGTTGGCGAACAACGTCAACTCGCCGGAAGAGAAGCCACCGCGAATGTTCCAATCGGGGTCCGCGCCGCTGCCGTCCCAGAAGTGGAGATAGACCGTGTACGCCGAGTTGGGCGCCAGGCCGGTCAAAGTGGTGGAGATTTCCGGTGCGTTTTCACCGTTGCCGTCGCCGGACTGAATGATGTTGCCGCCGCTAGCAAAGCCGGTCCGCTCTGACCACAGGTTGTCGTCCGCGTTGTCGTTCACTCCGGGAGTGAAGGCGGCGGCCGGTCCCGTATTGGTCGTGCGATTGGCGTCGACGTATGTCAAAGCGGCACGAGCGCTTCGGCCGGCGGCGACGGCAAACAAGCACGCGAGCACGCCAATCAGTGCAGCGCCAACTCGGCGTTGCGGGTGACGAAACTTGGTTGCCGCGACAGTCGTCCCCGCCACGCCCAGCAGCATCCAAGACGTCGGCTCCGGGACCGCGGCCGTCAGCTTGGCGAACGCGCCGGCGCCGTTCCACTGGTCGTAAGCGTCCTTGAAGAGGCGGAAGTCCGTGAAGTCGTTTCGCAGATCGCCGTTGAGGTCGCCCATTTCATAGGCTTGCTGGGTCGTCAGCCCCGACAGGTCGACGTGCCAGCCCAGCACGTACTTTTGGAAGTCGAGCACGTCGAGTTCGCCGTCGGAATTCAGGTCGTACGGCGGGTTGTAGGGGCCGGCGGCATACAGTTCCAGCCCGTTGAGCACGACGCTGCCTCCCGCGCCGCCGTCGGCCAAGGTTAAGGTGACGTCGCCGGCGCCGCTGGTTCCGAACTCGATCCGCGCCGACGCGATTCCAATCGCCGGATTGGCGCCGGAGACCGGGTTGAGCGTCCCCAAATCGACGCCGTTGAGGAGGATGTCGTAGGTCGACTGCTCAGCGTCGCGATCGTGGGCGTACAGCACCAGTTGATAGTTGCCTCGGGCGAGGTTGCCGAACCGGATGGTGAGATTGTCTCCCGCCATCGCAAAGTCGTCGGCGACGTCGCCCAACGGCCCGGCGACGTCGTTGCCGCGGTCGGCGAACTGCACGCCTCCGCCCAAAGTGACCGACACCTGCTGTCCCGCAGCTGCGTAGGGAGAGTCGAACATCTCGGTTTGGTCGCCGCCGCCCGGATTGGTCCCGCGCGTGAACGCGGCGAAATCCGCCTGCACGGCCTGGCCCGTCGCTCCGAAGTCAATCGCCATGGCTAACTTCGGCGTGGGAATGTCGGCGTTCACCAACCCAACCACGTCCGTGTCGAAACTGGTGTAGGTCGAATAGTCCCCCCGCAGCCACAGCACCGCGGTATTTTCGGCGTCCCACTTCGGCACAATCGGCCGGACGTTGTGCTGCGTCGAGTTGAACGTGATCGGCGACCAGGCCCACGTCGCACCGCCGTCGTCCGTGACTCCTTTGAACAATTCGTAATGACGTTGTCCGTCGGCGCCGATTAATTGGGCCTTGGTGGCGGGATGCACTTCGGACGAGAGATACACCGTCGACGTGTCATCGGGATCGATCGCGACCAGCCCGGTGTAGTCGTTCTCGGCGCCATAGAGATACGACCCCGCGAACGCCAACTGATTGACCTGCCACGACGAGCCCGTCCAGCGGCCGTAGAAGAATCGGTGATCGAGGTCGCTGTCGTTGGCGCGGGCTTGGAAAACCACGACGGGGTCGCCCGCGCCGTCGACCGCCGCGTCGACCGTCCACATCCGGCGCATCGCATCGCCATCGACGACCGTGCCGGTTTGCATGACCGGCGTCAGCGACGCGGGCGTCACGGCCGCGCCATCCAGCAGGTTGGCGTCGAGCACCGCGCCGCCAGCTCCGTACAACTTGGCGTCTTCGATATAGCCGTAGTACACGCTGTTGTCGTAGTTGCGCGGATGTCGTTCGGTGGTGATGAGGTGAATGCGGTTGCCGTCGTCGAAATAGCGCACGTACGGTCGATCGCCGCCGCCGCCCTCGGTCAGCAGTTTGCCGCCGTACGACCACGAGGCGCCCTGGTCGTCGGAGACCAGGACGTTGGGGTCGTAGTTATTCGTTCGCGTGAAGTTGTACGTTCGTCCGGCGCCGCCGTTGTCGGCCGGCAGGTAGTGCAGATTCGAGTACGTCGTGCCGGCGCCGTTGTTGAAGGTCTGCTCCGGCTCCCACGCCGTCGCGTCGTGGGGATTCGTGGAGATCCGCCAGCGGCTGAAGTTGTCGCTGCCATGCCTGGCGTACATCGCCAGGTACTTGCCGTCAGGCCGTACAAACAGCGCCGCCGAGTTGTGGTCGTCGTCTTGCAGATTGTCGTGCAGGAGAAACGATTGCGTAACGCCTGTGGCGAGGTTATAGGAAACGACGTCGATGTCGCCGTTGCGCGCGGTTCCGCCGGAGCCGGCGCTGTCGCCAACCGAACTGACCAACAGCTTGCCGCCGGTCGCGTCAACGACGGCCCGTTCGTCCTCGAACCACGACCAGGCGCCGTTGTCATTCAGGAGAATCGGCGGAGCGACAACGTTGTCCGCGGCGCGAGCCGAGTTGCAGACGATCGCCGACGCCGCGAGAGTCACGGCAAGTGCGAACGTCGTCATTCGTGCTTTCCTCAGACCATAGCCAACCAACATGCCTCAACCTCAGTTTGCAGAATTCCAGTTGCTGGTTGCCGCCGCGGAGAAGGCCGAAATCCTGGTTCGATTCGGCGATCCACGAGAAGGGGATTGGGACGAGCCCGGGGCACGCGGATGTGCCCCTGCCGCCGGCCAACTCGGTCGGGGCTCATGGGCACAGACCCTCTACTTATCTAACGGCGCGAGACCGGCAGGTTTTGCGCGGAATCTGGGGGAATCCGCCAATCTGGCCAGGAAAACGCAATTATGCTGCCAAACCGCACCAAAGACGACGCGCCGTGGGGCGCCAGCGTGGGAGTTCGTGGCCGACGAGCGACTGCCACGGACCTTCGAAAGCAGCGAATCTGCCCGAGTGCGGTGGTCCGCGGACATGCAGACGCGGTGCGTCAAGAACACGCGTCCCGTATCGCCCGCGATCATGTGCTCGCCGCTTGCTCCACGCGATTCCGAGCGAATCGCATTCAGCCCCCTATCTGCCGTCGCGGCAGAATTCGCCGCGGCGGCTCGAAATGCAGGATTACGCCCAGCCGTTGCGTGGACTTGGCGGTGATTCGCCTTGATCCCAAGCGGCTAGAATCGTGATTCGCATCGACGCGAATGTTAGACTGGTCGAAACCGCTGAGCTGCGAGAATCGCCATCGAGCGGATGACACGCGCCCATCGCCGCGGCGACATGCTCGACATAGCGCCGAAGCTGGTCTTCTTATCTTGGATTGCACCCCGATTGGAGCGGTTATGAAGTCGTCCGCCTCTGCGCCGAGTAGGATTGCCGAACAGGTTTGGCGCCTCAGGCGCGTGCGATGGCTGCTCGTGACATTGGTGCTATTGCTGGCCTGCAGCCAATCCAGGTGCACGGCAGACGAGCTGGACGTTGACGCCTTTCCGGTGGCGAAGCTCGACTTTCCGATCGCCGAGGGGCCGTTCGAGCCGACGTGGGAATCCATCAACGTCCACCATCCGGGCGCAGTCCCGTGGTTTCGCGACGCCAAGGTCGGCATTTGGATCCACTGGGGACCGCAGGCCGCCGGACTCTCGGGAGATTGGTACGCGAAGCATCTCTATTTGCAGGATCATCCCGCCGCCGCGAACCATCGCAAGAACTTCGGGCATCCGTCAGAGGTCGGCTACAAGGAGGTGCTGCATTCGTGGAAAGCGTCCCGATTTGACGCCGATGCGTTGATGACCACGTTTCGCAACGCCGGGTTTCGCTACGCCGTGATCATGGGCGTGCATCACGACAACTTCGATCTCTGGGATTCGCAGCACCAGCCGTGGAATTCGACGCGGGTGGGCCCCCAGCGAAACATACTGGGCGAATGGGTCGCTGCCGCCCGGGGACATGATATGCGGTTTGGCGTCAGTTTTCATCACGAGTACACCTGGTGGTGGTGGCAGCCGGCCTTTGGCACCGACGCGACTGGGCCGCTGGCTGGAGTTCCCTATGACGGCAATCTGACCGCCGCCGACGGTCGCGGGAAATGGTGGGACGGGCTCGATCCGCGCGATCTCTACGGCATCCCGTTGCGAGGCTATCCGGCGTACGAGCCGATCCATTTGATCGCCCACGGGCGGCAAGGGATCTTTGACAAGCATCTGGACTATGCCCGCCAGTACGCCACGAAATGGGCGCAGCGGATCATCGACGTAATTGACAAATACGATCCCGACTTCATTTACACCGACGGCAACTCCACGCAGCCCTTCAGCGGCAAGCGGAGCGGCTCGGGCTACAAATGCGACGCCGCCCAACGCGTGGTCGCGCATTTCTTCAATCAAACCGTCAAGCGACGGGGCGACGTCGACACGTTCGCGATCGTCAAATTCAGCCGCCCCCAGCGCGGACTGGCCTCGACGCGCGAAAGCCGCGTGGGCGATCAGATTGACCGAAATCGGATGTGGATGGGAGAACGGGCCATCGGCAGCTGGTTCTACGCTCCGGGGTTTTGCTACGACTGCGGTTCGGTGGTGCATTCGCTCCTGGAGTATGTCTCGCGCGACGGAAACTTCGCGCTCTCGGTGCCGCTGACGCCCGAGGGCGATTTGGAGCCTGCGGCGGTCGCGATGCTCGGCGAGTTCGGTCAGTGGATGGCCGTCAACGGCGAGGGTATCTACGGATCGACGGCCTGGACGACATGGGGCGAAGGAGAGCGAGTGACGCCCGGCGGCGGGCTGAACCAACGCACGGCGGACTACAAATTCACCACCGAGGACTTGCGTTTCACCTCCGGCAAGAACGGAGCGCTGTATGTCTGGTGCATGACGGTGCCGGAGGACGGTGCGACGCTGCTGGTCCGCTCGCTCGCGCCCACTGGGGACGCAGCGTCCGTCGAACCGAAGAGCGTGACGCTGCTTGGATCGGAAGCGGCGATACAGTGGTCGCTCGCTGCCGACGGTCTGCGGATACATTGCCCCGAAATGCAGTCGTTGAGGCATGCCGTCGGCTTTCGGATTGATTACTAATTGATTAGGGGCGCGGAAATCCGTGCCGACTTGTCCTGCTCTTCTTTGATTGCTCGACCTGCCATGATTCACTGCATACGTTGTCGGCCTTGCCTGTTAGCAGCTTTGACCGCCGTGGCCGCAGTCTTGTGCCAGGGCGGTTTCGAAGCCCGCGCGGATCTGACTTTGCGACTCCAGGACTACGCCACTGCGCCGATGACCGGAGCCGTCGATTATCCCTCGTCGTCCGCCAACACCGCGTATTTGGCGAGGCTGAATTTCCTGGCCGAGGACCCCGTCGATAGCGGCCGGCTCTTCGTCAACGACCTGAATGGTCCGCTCTATATTCTGGATAAACAAACGAAGCAGTTTTCAGAGTATCTCAACTTCAACGGCCGCGGTTCGGCCTCGGGAATCTTTCCGCGACTCTATACGTCTGCCGGATACGCGACGGGGCTCATCTCGTTTCAATTCGACCCCGACTTCGCCAACAACGGCAAATTTTACACAATTCACGTCGAGCAGGGTTTCGGCTCAACGTCTCCCGATGCTTCGCAGTTTCCCGGGTTCAATTCAGCCGGCTATACGACAACCAACTCGGTGAACGCCCCGAATTTCGGCGGAACCAACGGCTTCCAGAACGTCCTGGTGGAGTGGACCGACACGAATCCGACGAACAATTCCTTTGAAGGCACGGCCCGCGAGTTGTTGCGCATCGGCCAGGGGAGCCGGATCCACCCGATGGGCGATATCGTGTTCAATCCGAACGCGGCGCCTGGCGATCCGGATTGGCGGATGATGTACGTCGCGATCGGCGACGGCAGCAACGGCGAAAACAGCAGCGTCCGTACGACGCCTCAACGGCTCGACAACCTCGCCGGAAAGGTGATTCGCATACGCCCCGACGCCGACGCCGCGGCGACTCCGCTGACCGTCAGCGACAACGGCCGGTACTTCATCCCCGACGACAACCCGTTTACGGACGTCGCTGCCGCTGCCGTCCGCGACGAGATTTACGCCTTGGGCTTGCGCAACCCTCATCGGCTCGCCTGGGACGCCCCGTCCGACACGCTGATTGCCAGCGATATTGGCCTCCACTCGTGGGAAGAACTCAACATCATCCACGCCGGCGGGAATTACGGATACGCCTCGCGGGAGGGAAATCAGCAGCTCGACGGCGCGTACAACCGCGTCGCGTTGCCGACCGTCGACGAGGTGACCTATTACATCGACGGCTCCACAGTCGCGGGGACGGTCGCGCCGCTCTATCCCGTAGCGCAATACGGCCACGGACTGAGCGGCCAGGGCGAGCCGGTCGGCGATGCGATTAGCAGCGGGTTTGTCTATCGCGGGTCGAACATTCCCTCTCTGGACGGCAAGTTCGTGTTCGGCGACATCACCACGGGGCAGCTGCTGTGGGCGGACTTTGACGAAATGCTGGCGGCCGACGACGGCGATCCGGCCACGTTGGCCGAGATCCATTCGATCGATCTGGCGTGGGACGCGCCTGGCGACGAACTGGGCGAGCAAATTTACACGGTCGAGTCGCCGAACGGCGCGACCATCGGGCCGATGCATCAGATCATTGATTACGGCTACCACGACCGCGGCGGGCTTGATCCCAATCTGCCGGGCGGAGCCGCCGCCACAGCCGGGCTCGGACGCGCTGATATTCGTCTGCAGGTGGACGCCGCGGGCGAGTTGTTCATCCTGAGCAAGAGCGACGGCATGATCCGCTACCTGGTTGAAGCCCTCGGCGACGCTGATTTCGACGATAGCGGGGTCGTCGATGGCGGCGACTTTCTCACGTGGCAGCGGCAGTTCGCGTCGACCGCCGGACTCCCGCTGGGCGATGCGGATGACGATGGCCTTGTGGGGGCGGCCGATCTTGATTTCTGGCAGCGACAATTCGGCCCCGCGCCGTTGGCCTCCGCCGTCCCGGAGCCGGGGGCTTGCTTGATTGCGCTCGTGCTTGTCGCCGGCTGGCGGTTCGTTGGTCTCTCGAAGAGACGCTAATTTGCTACTGATCGCAGCGAGATGCTCCTGCGTTGAGCAGTCGGCGGCGCTCGTCGTGGGGCCCTCGTAGCTTGCCGATGGCTGCTCGCACGCGTTCGTGCGATTCCAGAGGCGCGGCAGGGCAAGGCCGCGGGCGGCTAAGCGCCGCCACTACGGACGCTCGTACACTTCGCCAGAAGCCCTGCTCGCCATCGGCCGATAGACGCCCACGAGGTCGATGTCGTTGTTGACGAACATGGCTGAGCCATCGCACATCACCAGATGCGTACCGCCCGGGTGGTTGCTGCCGAGGCTCACGTTTGCGTTCAGCGCTTCGACCTTGCCGTTCTCATCGACAAAGCGGCGGGTATTCGGGGTGTAGCGAATGTTCTTGGCGTTATAGATCACGCCGTGGGAGCTTGACACGGGATTCGCATTGCGACTGGTGCTGCCGACGAGCCACGGCTCCTGCGGGCCGATATCCCAGGACATCTCGCCGAACATCATTGTGTTGCTGGTGCCATCGGTCACCTTCTTAAGCGACAGCTTGCTCAGGGGGAAGATCGTCCCGTTGATCGCGCAACCGCCAGTGCCGGGGGCCCCGCCCGGGTCGCGGGCCGGCGGCGGGGCGACTGTTCCCGGCGCGGGATCGTCCGTGCAACCGTAGAATTCGTAGGTGTTGTCGGGGTAGGGCGGCACCACGGGCGTGCGTCCGCCGCCGCTTCCCCCGCAGTTGCCTGGCATCGCGCCCAGATTGCCGACGTAGTGCGACGTCAAGTCTGTTTCCTCCTCGGCGCCGGTGTCGCGAGCATTGATATAGGTGAGCTGCAACTCGTTGCCACTGGGACACCGCAAGAATGACAACGGGGTCCGGAGAGCGACGCGATTTGACGTGTCGCGCCAATGGCCGTTCTGGTTCACCAGGCTGTGTACAGCCGTGTACTCCATGTACGGCAGCACCCGCGCCAAGGCGCTGAGCGCCCCGGTCTCGATATTGCCGACCAGTCTCACGTCGCCATGCGACGGCAACACGCCGTTGGCCGATTCGTAGTTGTGAGCCGAGAGTGAAAGCTGCCGCAGTCGGTTGATGCAGTCCGTGCGCCGCGCCGCTTCGCGCGCAGCCTGAATGGCGGGTAGCAGCAGGGCCACCAGCACGCCAATAATGGCGATGACGACCAGCAATTCGACCAATGTGAAGCCGCCGCGGTCGCGCCGTGCGTCACGAGCGATTTGCCGTTGCTTGCCGAACCGATACTGAAGTTGCGAGCGGATCATCCTACCAACCTCTTTCGTAAGGCGTATCGAACCGCGAGCGCACGAGCTGGCCGCGACCGACTCTTGCCCCCAAGAGTTGATCGCGGCTTCGCTCGATGCGCTTGACGACGAGACGAAGTCGTCTTGCACTGTTTTCGATCACAAGCAATCAGCCGCGGCGGCGTCGCGTGCGGAGGCCCAGGGCAATGAGCCCGGCCGCTGTGAGCGCCAGCGTGGTCGGCTCAGGCACGGCAGCGGCTGCCGGCCCCGTGGCGGCTAAGGCAAGCGTTCCGGCGCCGAAGTTCGATTCCCAGGCTGCCAGATCCGTGGCGTTGTAGGTCGCCGGATAACCCCGCTGCCAAGCGAGGAAGTCGGCGCCATTGACCTTGCCGTTGTCGTCAAAATCGCCGCCCAGCGTCTCCTGAGTCGACACCAACAACAGGCCGTCGCCGGTGAACAACGCGCTTTCGAACATGGCGCCCGAGCCAACGCGTCCCCAAGTCCCCGTCGCCTGGGATACGCCGTTGATAAACAGCGAGTCGATCGTGTCGATGGTCGCCAGCGAACCGAAATTCAGGTCGAGGATGGCGGTCGACGTGAGGTAGACGTCGGCGGCGTCGGCCAGAAAGTCGGTATCGATGCTGAGCGTGCCGTCAAGGACGCGGGTGTCGCCCGTGTAGGACTTGGCGCCGGTCAGCGCGAGCGAACCAGTCCCGACCTTGACGACGCTGGAGACAGCGTTGTTTCCGCCGCCCGGATCGGTGATGTCGCCGGCGAAGTCAGAATTCGTGTTCAGGGCGCCGATCGACCAATCGATATTCGGTCTCCCCGACGAACCGCCGATGAAACCAACGAGCCGGCTCTCGGCGTCGCCGTGCAACTCGCCAATTTCGATAGTTCGGTTGGGCTCTGGACTGCCTTGATTATCCCGGTTGGCGATCGTGGCGTTGGTCATGTTCAAAACGGCTCCGCCCAGATCGGTGGAGGAATGGCTAATGCGAACTGTCAGCCCCTGCTGCGTGGCCGCCGGACCGGTCAAATTGAGCGTTCCCGTAAAGCCGGTGGTGTCGTTCAAGACGAACCATTTGCCGTCCTGCTCACTGCCTGAGACGGGGTTGCCAATGGATGATGCGAGCGTCAAGGTTCCCGAACCAGTCAGCGTGGGGACGTTGAACAGGCTGCTCGAGCTCACGACGTCGTCGGCCTGAATCGTGTTGACGCCAGTGACCGCGATGGACGAGTTGGTGATCGAAGCGCCGCTGGCCGAACTTCGAATCGTGACCCCGTTGAGTTCCAGCGTACCTTTGCCCAAGGCGGAGTTCGTGCCGACGATGTCGATTGTGCCGCTGCCAGACAACGACGTCGTGCCGGTGAACGTATTATTGACGTCCATGGTCAGGTCGGCGGAACCGGTCTTCACCAGCGTGCTAATTCCCGTGATACTCCCGCCCCCCGCGGCCGTGATCGTGTAGGCGTTGGCCGAATTGTCGATGACCACTGAGTTGGGCGCGAGGTCGGTCTGCAGATCGACCGCAAAGCTGGCGGCGGTATCGTCGAACGTGACGCTGTCGTTCTGGAAGAACGTGTTGGGCGTCGCTCCGGTCCAGTTGTGGGTCGTCTCGACATCCCAGTAGGTGGGGTTTGTCGCGTCGGCGCCTTGCCACACCAAGTTGGCGCCGGCGGTCGGCAGGGTGATCTTCAGGTCGTTGCCGGCGACGAACGGCACCGGGGCGGAGCCGCGGCCCGTCCAATCCACGGTAATGCTTGAGGCCAAACCGCTTATGCCCCCGGCGGACGTGAGCACGGTGAACGTCGTGCCGCCCGCGGGCAGTGCGCTGATAAAGTTCGGCGTGATCTTGCCGCCGGACAGCGTCGTCATCCCGGCGACGGAGATCAAGTCGTTGCCAGCGTTCGGGTCGTCGGTCAAATCGAAGACATACTCGCCGCCGCTCCAGGCGAAGTTGTTGGAAAACGACAGGGTTCCGCCAGCGGCGACCGAGTTGGGGTTCGTTCCCGAAATTGTGTTGCCGGGCAGCAGCACGCCTTCGTCATGGGCGTAGTTGCCGGCGATCGTGCCGGCGCCAACGACTCGTTGCAACGCGGCGGTCGAGTACGTGCCGGAGTATCCGGACACGTCGAGCGTACCGGCCGCTTGGATATTGAGCGTGCTGTAAATGTCTCCCAACGTGGTATGCACGATACCGCCGGGAATGGCGGCCGAGTTGGTCAGCTTCAGCGTTCCATCGGCGATGGTCGTGATGCCGGCGCGCCGCGAGCTGTTGGAGTTGCCCGTGGGTTGGTAGTTCAGCGTCCCCGACAGAGTCAGGACGCCCGTGCCGACCTTGGTCAGATTCAAACCGCCGAGGTCGGTTGTCGAATTGGGAGTGGGCGAACTGGTCGTGTCGATCGTGCCGGCGAACTCGGTGTCCGTGTTCAGAGCGCCAATCTGATAGTTGGCAAACGAACCGCCCCCCTCGCCGCCGCCGGAGAGCACGGCGGTCGCCGTGCCGGAAAGCGAACCGAACTGATTCGTATTGCCGCCGGAGTTCGTGCGGGTCCACACGGTGATGTTGTCCAGGTTGACCGCCGTGCCAGCGAAGCTTGAGCCGCTGAAACTGCCGCCGTTGTTGCGCAACCGGAAGAAACTGGTGGTGGCGTCGTCGCCGGAGACGTTGAGCGCGGCGATGCTTCCGTTGAGGGCCCAGTTGTTATTGGCGGTCGCGGTGCCGCCGCCAGCGGGGGTGCTCAAGTTGATCGTCGACCCCGCCGCGTTCATGTTGCCGAGGTTGGCCTTGGCGATGATGTTGACCGTATCGCCGGAAGCAACGTTGATACCCGCCGCGTAGCGAATGTCGACCGTCGTGTCGAGCGTGGCGCCGTTGGCGATCGACAAGGCCTGATCGGGCAAAGCGGTTCGCAACCGCATCGTGCCGGCATTGACGTCAACGCCGCCGGTGACGGTGTGGGCGTTGCCGCCAATGGTGATGATGCCGGATCCCTCTTTGGCGAAGCCGTTGGAGCCCGCCAGATTGAGTCCAATAAACGCGTCGTCGAACGTGGTAGCCGGCACCAGCGGGTTGCCGGTGATCACCGGTTTGGATGCGCCATTGTCCAGCGTGATGGTGCTGCCGCCGACGGTGTCGGTGCGCAGTTCCCACGAGCCGCCCGACGCGGTGTTCGTGTCGCCGAAGGAAAGTTGCCCGAGCGTTACGTCGGAATTGAGCGTGACGCTCAAGTCGCCGTTGATGTCGAGCTGGCTGAAATCGGCATGGTTGCCGACGCCGTTGGGCACATTGCCTGCCTGCCAGTTGCCGCTGACCGTGTAGTCGCCGCCTGCACCGTTGGTCCAGACGTCGCTGGCGGCCTGGGCGGTCGCCCCTGCCGCAAGAGCGGCGCATGAGAGCAGAAGAAATCGCATCGAACGGCAAACGTGACGGACGCGCATGGTGAACCTCGGGCTGTGAATCGAGAACTCGCTAGGTGCTAGGCGCAGCGATGTACGGATTGGCCGAAAATGCAAAGCCCCCCGCCGCAATACCGCTAGTCTTGCAGCAACGAAGAGGCAAGCTTGTTCGGCGCGAGCGAACTGTGACGGAACGTATCGCGTTGATACGTCACGAACCGATTCCTAAAAAGAGTTGAGAACGCGACAAGGCTTGGCGGCGCTTGAGACCTGAAAAGCCGTGAGATGAGCGATTGCTACCGTCATACACCGCGCGGTCGGCACAGTGCAACAAGCCGCCTATCGCTCTGCGACAATTTGCCGTCCTTCTGCAATTCAACAGGCAATTCGCCGCTTGCATGCAAACCTGCATGCAGAGCCCCTTTGAGATCGCGACAACTGAAGCCGCTGAGCGCTGGAAAAGTGATGGGCCCAGACGGCCCCGGATTCCCGGCGATACAAAAGGCGGCGAGCGAAAGTCCCAAGCCTTCCGCTCGCCGCCGTCAAATGGGATGCCGGTTGAAGACAGATGCGATCTAGCGGCGACGACGCCCTCGCCAGATTAGCCCCAGCCCCATGAAGGCCATTGCGAGGCTCATCGGTTCTGGCACGACCCGCGTGGCGGTCATGTCGGCATATGCAGTACCGACACGGAATTCGTCGAACGCCAGGACGCCCGCGGGCCGCCAAGTGTTGGGATCCGCGGACCCGGGCGACTCATTGCCCAAGA
>JAGQOU010000072.1 GCA_020427145.1 Planctomycetales bacterium
AGCGGTGCAAGTTCTGCTACTTCAAAGTCTTCACGGACAAGAACGCCCCGGAGGTGGAGCGTTACCTCGCGGCGCTCTCGCGCGAGATTGAATTGGTCAGCCAGGTGCCTGCGATGGGCGACCGGCCGTTTCGGTTCGTGTACTTCGGCGGCGGCACGCCCTCGTTCCTCAGCGAGAAGCAGCTGCGCCGGCTCGTCGACCGCTTGGAAGCGAACATCAGTTGGGACAAGGCCGAGGAGGTCACCTTCGAGTGCGAGCCGGGCACGCTCAGCGAGCCGAAGGTCCACGCGCTGCGCGAGCTGGGCGTCACGCGGCTGAGCCTGGGGGTCGAGCACTTCGACGATCAGGTGCTGCGCGACAACGGCCGGGCCCACGAGTCGGGCGAGATCTACCGCGCTTGGCCGTGGATCAAGGCGGCCGGTTTTCCCAATGTCAACATCGATCTGATCGCCGGCATGGTCGGCGAGACCGACGACAAGTGGCGCGAAGCGGTCCGCCGGGCGCTGGAGCTGGAGCCCGACAGCGTGACGATCTATCAGATGGAGTTGCCCTTCAACACCGTCTACTCGCAAGACATCCTGGGCAACAAAATCGAAACGCCGGTGGCCGATTGGCCGCAGAAACGCGCGTGGGTCGACTACGCCTTCGATCAGTTCGCGGCGGCCGGATACGCCGTCTCCAGCGCGTACACCATGGTGCGCGACCCGCAAAAAGTGAACTTCAGCTATCGCGACAACCTGTGGCGCGGCAGCGACCTGCTGGCTACGGGCATCGCCAGCTTCGGGCACATCTCGGGCGTCCACTATCAGAACCTGCCCGAGTGGGAGCAGTACTGCGGCGCGCTTGAGGGGGGCGAGCTGCCCTTGGGCCGTGCACTGCGGATTACCCCGCACCAGGCGCTGGTCCGGGAACTGATCTTGCTGCTGAAGCGCGGCTATCTGGAGCCGGCGTATTTTCAGCAAAAATTTGGCGTCGACATCCTTGCCGAGTGGCAAGAAGCATGGGACGACTATGCAGCGGCCGGGTACGCTGTGATTTCGCCGGAGCGAATCGAGCTGACCCGCGCCGGCCTGCTGCGCGTCGACGGTCTGTTGCCGGCATTCTTTGAGCCGGAGCATCGCGGCGTGCGGTACACCTGAGCGGCGCCCCTGGCGCCCCGGTGAATCTCCCACCCGCTTATCGTCGAACGTGGTTCATGCTTCGTCCCGCCCTGCTTCAACGGATGATTTGGCCGGCGGCCCTGTTGGCGACCGTCGGCATTTTGGCGCTCACAGCCTGGGCGGCCAGTCTGCAAAAGGAGGCGGTGCGGCACGCCTGGGACGAGCGAATTGACGCGGCCGCGCAATCGGCCGCCGCCGCGCTGGAGGCCGATTGGCCCGACGAGCCGAGCGAGTCCGTGCAAGTCTTGGCGCACAGCATGGCGGCGGCGACCGGGCTGCGCGTGACGCTCATCGGACCTGCCGGCCGCGTGATCGCCGACTCCGATTGCGCCGATCTCGACGCGGTGCGCGAGATGGAGAATCACAAGAACCGCGTGGAATTGATCGAATCGCAGCGTTCGGGCAGCGGTTGGAGCACGCGCACCAGCGGCACGTTGGGCGAGCGGTTTCGCTACCGGGCGATCCGCATCGATCGCGCCGGGGAGCCGCTGGGCGTCGTGCGCATGGCCGCGCTGGCCGAGCAAATCAACGCGGCCGCCGCCGCCGCGGAAAAGTCCGTGTGGCTGGGCGGCGGCGCGACCGTTGTGTTGACCGTCGCGGCGCTTGCCTTGGTGCTGGGGTTGGGCGCCAAGCCGGCTCGGGGGCTGGCAGCGGCCGCCCGCGCGATGGCCGGCGGATCGTACGATCAGCGACAGCCGGCCACGGGGTACTTTCGCGACGAGTTGGCGGACCTGGGGGCGTCGCTGGCTGAAATCGGCAAGCGGCTCGCCAAACGCGAGTTTCAACTCCATCGCAACTGGCAGACCCAGGCCACGGTGCTCGAAGGCATGTCCGAGGGCGTCATCGCGGTGGACGCCGAACAGCGGGTCCTGTTCGCCAATCGCTCGGCGGGCCGGGCGTTGGGGTTCAACGCGCAGGCCGTCGAGGGTCGCACGCTGTTGGAAGCGGTCCGTAGCCACGAGCTGCGCGAAGCCTGCCACCAGGCGATCGCCGCTGGCGAATCCCAGGAGCGCGAGTTGGTGTGGCGGGCCGGCAAGAACCGCACGTTCGAGGCCCACGCATCGCCGCTGCCTGGGGAACCCTGCCCCGGCGCCGTGCTCGTGCTGCGCGACGTGTCGGAACTCAAACGGCTGGAAAACCTGCGGCAACAGTTCATCGCCAACGTGTCGCACGAGCTCAAGACCCCGCTCAGCAGCATCAAGGCGTATGCCGAGACGCTGCTCAACGGCGCGCTGGGCGATCCGGAAAACGCCGAGCGGTTCCTGCGGCGGATCGACGAGCAAAGCGATCGGCTCAATCAGTTGGTCATGGACATGCTCAGCATCGCGCGACTCGAGGCGGGGCAGGCGACGCTGGAGGTCACGGCCGTGCCGATCGCGCGCGTGGCCAATCGCTGCGTGGCCGACTTCGAGCAAGTGGCCACCCCCGGCGGCGTGGAACTGTTGAACCCGGCTGCCAATTCGCCCCTGGTGGTCCAGGCCGACGAGGAAGCGCTTTGGCAAATCCTGAGCAACCTGGTCGACAACGCCGTGAAATACACCCCCGCCGGCGGCCGGGTGACCGTGGCGGCCGAGCGGGACGGCGACATGGCGGTCATTCGCGTCAGCGACACGGGCCCCGGCATCGCCCCGCAGCACCACGCGCGGCTGTTCGAACGGTTCTACCGCGTCGACAAGGCCCGCTCGCGCGAGCTGGGCGGCACGGGCCTGGGCCTGTCGATCGTCAAACACCTCTCCCAGGCGATGGGTGGCAGCGTGACGATTGACAGCGAACTGGGCCTCGGGGCGACGTTTGTGGTCAGATTGCCGTTGGCCAAGGGTTAGGCGGGCAGGCGGTCGCGGGGGTTGCCCTGACCACAGCCCTGTCCTGCCGCGTTTGCGCGGTTTCTCTGCCCCAACGGGCCACTTATCGTAGCCCAGGGTTGGCCGCGATCGAGCGCCAGCGAGTCGCGGCCTACCCTGGGTGACGAGCTTTTCCGTCTCACGGGCGACAACTCCCAATTCACGCACGACCTTTTGCCAAATCTTAATCTTTTCTTCACAAACCCCTGATAGCTTCTACTGGCACGGGGACGGGCTTTCCCCGATACCTGAACTCGAAATTGATGGAAGGCTGCAGACGACAATGAAGTTTTCTGGACGGCGGAATCCGGCGGCGTTTTTGGTGCTCTCCCTCGCTCTGGCGGCTCTGGTCGCGGGGTGTAATAACAAGCCGGCCGACTCCGGCGGCGGATCGACCGCGTCGAGCGAATTGGCTGGCATGGTGCAGATCAGCGGGTCCAGCACCGTGGCGCCGATCACCGAGGTCGCCATCGAGGAATTCGGCAACGACCACGGCGATGTCAAGCTGTCGATGGCCGTCACCGGCACCAGCGCCGGCATGAGCCGGTTCCTGCTCGACGAGATCGATATCTGCAACGCCTCGCGACCGATCAAGGACACCGAGAAGGACAAGGCCAAGGAAGCCGGCATCGAGTTTCTGGAGTTCACCGTCGCTTACGACGGTCTGGCGGTGGTCATCAATCCGCAGAACGACTGGTGCGACTCGCTGACCGTCGAGCAGCTCAAGGCGATCTGGGAGCCGGAAGCGAAGGACACCGTCACCAAGTGGAGCGACGTGAACGCCGAGTGGCCCAACGAGGAAATGCCGCTGTTCGGCCCCGGCACGGCGTCGGGCACTTTTGAGTACTTCACCGAAGAGATTGTCGGCGAGGCCAAGTCGAGCCGGCCCGACTACACGCGCAGCGAAGACGACAACGTGCTCGTGCGGGGCGTAGCCGGTGAAAAGGGCGGCCTGGGTTATTTTGGCTATGCCTACTACGCCGAGAACAAGGACAAGCTGAAACTGGTGGCGGTCGACTCCGGCGCCGGTCCGGTCAAGCCGTCGCTGGAAACGGTGATGGACGGCACCTACACGCCGCTCTCGCGTCCGCTGTTTATCTACGTGAACAAGAAGTCGCTGGAGCGTCCTGAAGTGGCGGAGTTCGTCAAGTTCTACCTCGCCAACGCCGGCGAGTTCGCGTCGGCTCGCGGGTACGTGCGGGTGACGGATGAAATCGCCGCGCACAACAAGGAACTGCTGGACGGGGCGAGCAAGTAAACGCAGGCGGCAAGTCGCCTGTTGTCCGCTGGCATTGAGACGGGGCCCCGATGGCATTGACTGCGACCACTCCTCCGATGGAACTGACCGCGCCGCGGCGGCGTTGGCTCGAGAGCGTGATTCACGCCGTGCTGTTGGTCTGCGCGGCGGCCTCGGTGGCCACGACGGTGGGCATCGTGGCCGTGTTGTTGAGCCAGTCGATCCCGTTTTTCCGCGAAGTGTCGCTGGTGGAGTTTTTCACCGGCACCGAGTGGGCCCCGCTGTTCAGCCCGGCCCGCTATGGAATTATCCCGCTGGTGTTCGGCACGACGCTGGTCGCGGGCGGGGCGGCGGTGATTGCGATTCCCCTGGGGCTCGGCACGGCGATCTATCTCAGCGAATACGCCACGCCGCCCGTGCGGCACGCGGTGAAGCCGTTGTTGGAAATCCTGGCCGGCATTCCCTCGGTGGTCTTCGGCTACGTGGCGGTCGTGTTCATCTCGCCGCTGCTACGCAAGGTGTTTCCCTCGGCCGATTACTTCAACGCACTGAACGCGTCGATTGTGGTCGGCGTGATGATCCTGCCGATGATTATCTCGCTGAGCGAGGACGTGCTGCGCAGCGTGCCGCGATCGTTGCGCGAAGGGGCGTTCGCCCTGGGCGCGACGAAGCTGGACGTGACCATGGGCGTGGTGGTGCCGGCGGCGCTGTCGGGCATCATGGCGTCGTTTCTGCTGGCAATCGCGCGGGCCATCGGCGAGACGATGGCGGTGACCCTGGCCGCCGGGGCGACGCCGCAGATGACGCTCAATCCGCTCAAGAGCGTGCAAACCATGACCGCCTACATCGTGGAAGTCAGCCAAGGCGACGCCGCGGCCGGCACGCCCGAGCATCGCTCGATCTTCGCCGTGGGGCTGACGCTGTTCGTCATGACGCTGGCGCTGAACGTCTTCGCGCAAATGATCCTGAAGCGGATGCGGGAGAAGTACGAATGAGCACGCTCGCAGCGGACAAGCCGGGCCGCCCCTGGGCGCCGCTCATGTCGCGGTTGTTTGCCGTGGCCTGCGGCGCGTGCATGTTGTTTTGCCTCGCGCTGCTGGGGGCGCTGCTCTACAAAATTTTCGGATTCGGTTGGGACCGACTCAACACCGCGTTCATCACCGGCAAGCCGTCGTTCATGCCGGCTAAGTCCGGCATCCTGGTGCCGCTGGTCGGCAGTCTTTACCTCATCGGCCTGACCGCGGCGATTGCCGTGCCGGTGGGCGTGGGGGCGGCCGTTTACCTGGAAGAGTATGCACCGCTCAGCCGGTGGCGGACGATCATTCAAACGAACATCGCCAATCTAGCTGGCGTCCCGTCGATTGTGTACGGCATCCTGGGGTTGGGCCTGTTCGTCCGCACGATCGGCCTGGGCCGCAGCGTCGTGGCCGGGGCGCTGACGATGAGTTTGGTGGTGCTGCCGATTGTGATCCTCTCGGCCCAAGAAGCCTTGCGGGCCGTGCCGGGGACGATTCGCCAGGCCTCGTACGCCCTGGGGGCCACGCGGTGGCAGACGATTTGGTACCAGCTGTTGCCGGCGTCGTTGCCGGGCATCCTCACGGGGGTGATTTTGTCGCTCTCCCGAGCCCTGGGCGAGGCGGCCCCGTTGGTGGCGATCGGCGTGGCGACCGTGGTGCGGCAGGTTCCCGAAAACCTGTTCACCGACGAGTTTACCGCCCTGCCCTTGCAGATTTTTTACTGGACCGACATGCCCGACGAGGCGTTTCACGAGGCGGCCGCGGCGGCGATTATCGTGCTGCTGACGGTGCTGATCGGAATGAACGCCCTGGCGGTCTTCCTTCGATATAAGTTCGGAAAACGGATACAATGGTGAGCGATCGGCGACCGACGGCGAACTGGTCCCCCGGGTGGCGGTTTGCGACGGCGCTTGATGGCCCAGCGAGAAGCGAGCCCCGATGGCGATCACAGCAAGGACCACTGCTCCGCTGATGCGGGGCTCGGAGTCGGCCCCCGTCGGTCGCGACCAGATGAGCGAAACATTGTCCAGTCAGCCCCCAGTCCGACCGCCTGCGATGCGCACCGAAGCGGGTGCCAAGCCGCGCACGGCCGCCGAAATCAACAAGCTGCCCAAGAAGGTCACGGCGACCGACGTGAACTTCTTTTACGGCGAGCACCAGGCGCTGCACGGCATCAATCTGGGTGTGCCGGAGCACCACGTCACCGCGTTGATCGGCCCGTCCGGGTGCGGCAAGAGCACGTTCCTGCGATGCCTTAATCGCATGAACGACATGATCGAGGGGACGCGCGTCGAGGGGACGATCCTGCTGGACGACCAAGACATCTACCGCCCGCGGACCGATGTCGTCGAGCTGCGCAAGCGGGTCGGCATGGTGTTTCAAAAATCGAACCCGTTCCCGAAAACCATTTACGAGAACGTGGCTTACGGCCCGCGCGTCGCCGGGGTGCGCAAGCGCGAGGTGCTCAACGAGATTGTCGAGAAGTGCCTGATTCAATCGGCGTTGTTCGACGAGGTGAAAGACCGGCTCGACACGTCGGCGCTGCAACTCTCGGGCGGTCAGCAGCAACGGCTCTGCATCGCCCGGGCGCTGGCGACCGGTCCCGACGTGCTGCTGATGGACGAGCCGGCTTCGGCGCTCGATCCCAAGAGCACCGCCCGAGTCGAGGACCTCATTTTCGAGTTGAAGCACACGTACACGATCGTGATCGTCACGCACAACATGCAGCAAGCCGCGCGCGTGTCCGACCAAACGGCGTTCTTTTACGAGGGGCATTTGGTCGAGGCGGGGCCGACGAACGAACTGTTCACCAAGCCGAAAGAGAAACAGACGGAAGAGTACATCACAGGGCGGTTTGGCTAGTCGCCCGCCAGTATCAGAACAAACCGCGGAGACGCAGGTGACGCGGAGAGCCGAGTCGTGACATTTTGCGAGCGGTGGCGAGTTGCCATTTCAGTTCGCTCGCCCCAGCAGGGGCGTCGTTGCTCGGCAATCCCGGCGTCATCGTTGCTTCTCGGCGTCCTCCGCGTCTCCGTGGTCAAGTCTTTGTAGAGTCCCAGATAGTCCGATTCATGTCCAAGCACTTACAACGCGATCTGAAAGACCTGGAGCAGAATCTGCTCGACCAATCGTCGGTCGTCGAGCAGATGGTCTATCACGTGTGCGAAGCGCTGCGCGACCTGAATACCGACGGGCTGCGGGACGTGATGATTGACGAAGAGCAGGTCAATCACCGCGAAGTGCTGATCGAGGAAGAGTGCCTGAAAATCCTCGCCTTGCACCAGCCGGTCGCCGTCGACCTGCGCCGGGTCGCGACCGTGATGAAGATCAACGCCGACCTGGAGCGAATTGCCGACTTGGCCGTCAATATCGGCGAACGCGCCAGCAGCCTGGTGATGTTCCCCGCGTTCACGCCGCCGCAGAATCTCGACCAAATGGCGGAGATCGCGATCTCGATGGTCCGCGACGCCTTGGACGCGTTCGTGCGGCTGGACGTCGAATTGGCTCGCGAGGTCTGCCTGCGCGACGACGAAGTGGACGATCTCAATCGGCAGTTCATCCTCGACCTGCACGGGTTGATTGCCGCCAATCCGTCGGACGCCGAGCCGGCGTTGCATTTCTACTCCGCCTCGCGACACATCGAGCGGATTGGCGATCACGCGACAAATATCGCTGAGGACGTAATCTATCTCGTCGACGGCGAAATCGCTCGACATCGTAGCGACGAAATCGCTCTGTAAGCTTCCTCCACTCAGACCGTGCGACCAAGAGTGCGATGGCCAAGGCTCGGATTCTCATTGTCGAAGACGACGCTTCCTTGTCGGAAGTGCTGGACTACAACCTGCGTCAAGAGGGTTACGAGACGCAGGTTGCGCGCGACGGACAGCAGGCGCTGCGCGACGCCCGCTTGCGCCCGCCGGAGTTGATCATTCTCGACTTGATGTTGCCGATGATCGACGGCTTGGAAGTCTGCCGACAGATCCGGGCCGACGCGGCGATGCAGGACGTGTTGGTGCTGATGCTCACCGCCCGCAGCGAAGAGTCCGACGAACTGGTCGGCTTCTCGGTCGGCGCCGACGACTACGTCACCAAGCCGTTTAGCGTGAAAGTGCTGCTGCAACGGCTGCAAGCGCTGCTGCGGCGCAAGGAGCAAGGCGCCGGGGACCGCGACGTGCTGGTGAGTCAGGGGATTCTCGTCGACCGTCGCCGCCATCGGGCCACCGTGGGCGACCGGCCGCTCGACCTCACCCCCAGCGAGTTCGGCCTGCTGGCGGCGCTGGTGCGACAGCCGGGGCGGGCCTATTCCCGGGCCGAACTGATCGACGTGGCCCTGGGCGACGACGCGATCGTGCTGGAACGTACGATCGACGTCCACATTCGCGCGCTCCGCAAGAAACTCGAGGCGCACGCCGACCTGATTCAAACGGTGCGCGGAGTGGGCTACCGGTTGCGCGACCCGTCGGACGTGATGGCGACCTGAACGGCGGGCTTGTCGTTCGACCTGCGTGCGGCGATCGCCGCGGGGAATTGCAGTCGCAGCGGCTCGTCCGTCGACTCGGCGAGTTCGTCGAATTCCTGATCGGTCTCGGCCAGCGGGGCGCGCTCGCAGCACGGGCCGCCGGCGCCGCAGGCGCATCGCAGCGCGCTGTATTGAAAGCCCCGTTCCATGCTCGCGACGCGCATCGTGTCGTAGTACCACCGCATGACGTACACGTGGTTCGACATGCTCAGGTCGACGATCCCCGTCACCGCTGCGACGGGCCGAATGCCGCGGACGCGGTAATTGCGCACGCCGCAATAGTCCGCCTCGCTGCCGTAGCCGCTGGGCCCGGGCGCCCAATAGTTTTCGACGATCCGGGCGTGGCTGGCGGCGCGCAGCTTGCAAAAGATCTCTTCGTGCAATTGCGTCGGCGGGTCGAGCAGCGTCAGTTGCAGGACTTGGCCGCGGCTGTGGGCCAGGCACTGGGCGGCCTGAGCGGCAACCAACGTCCCCAGACTGTGGGCGATGATTTGCGTCCGTCCCGGGTCGACGCCCCGCGAGGCAAGCGCCGCGGCCATCATCCGTCCCTGCTGGCGCCCCACGCGAAACGGTTCGCCGTTTGTGGCGTGGACCCGCACGCCGTTCCAATCCCACGAGAGAAGGTTGTAGCTGTCGCCGCAACGGCACTTGAGCGCCTGGGCGCCGGACTGTGCAAATGTCGTGTGAATCCGTTTGGGCAGCGGATTCCAACCGTGCGTGATCACAATCGTCGGCTTGGACGGATCGATGGGATCGCAGGGTGCGGCGCCGCAGGAATAATTCAACAGCACGCCCATCCGCCCGTTGCCCCCCCTTTGGAGCACGGGCGTATTGAGCCCGCAACCGACTGCCACGGTGCAGCAGGCAGCGAGTAGAACGGCGGCGTGAAGCCGAGAGGTTCCCATCCGTGGGGCCCCGGTCGAGGTGGCGTCAGCGCACAATGTCAGTGCGCTCGTTGAGCTTATCGGCACAACAGTGCGCACCGTCTGCGAGAGAGAGCGGCCCGCCGGATGGCGCCGGTTAGGTAAGCGGCGCCGGCGCCCCGGCCAAATCGGCCGCGTACGCGTGCAGCGCCGACTCGTCGCCCGTGTGCCAGAAGAGCACCGCCGAGTCGTCGGCAAAGGCGCCGCGGCTTGCCATGTCCAATAGCGCCCCGAAGGCGCGGCCGCTGTAGACGGGGCCGACGAGGACTCCCTCGCTGCGCGCTAGCCGCTGGATGGCGGTGCGTTCCAGGTCGCCCACCACGCCGTAGCCGCCGCCGAGGTAGTCGTAGTTCGTGGCAAAATCGGTCGCGGCGACTTCGATGTCCGCGCCCAACAGCGCCGCCGCTTGGTTGGCGACTTGGGCGACGTGCGCCAGGAATCGCTCGTCGCGTCGCTCGTCCGGGATCTGCTCGTCGGGAACCTGATCGATGCTGATCGCGGTGATCCGCCCCGCATAGCTTGCCAGCTTCGCCCCCAGCACGATGCCCGCCTGCGTGCCGCCGCTGCTGC
>JAGQOU010000073.1 GCA_020427145.1 Planctomycetales bacterium
GCTCGCCGGCTGTTGCGCGCTAGTTAGCCGGCGAGCTACGTCTCACCGCAGTGCGCTACAAAAACTCTCCGCGCCCCTCGCACCACTTCCACCCGCTGTGGTCGGGCAGGTATTTCCCGACCAGATAGTCGAAGTGATCCTGATCCGTCACGCGCTTTCGCGAACCGTTCTCGCTGAACCAGGGCCGCTTCCCCAATTGCCCCTTCAACCGAATTGTGAGCGCCTTCTTGAAGCTCTTCCGCACGCACGCCCAGGTGCATTGCGTCGACCAGCTGACCAGCAAGTGCACATGCGTCGGCTCGGTCGCGACAAAGTGCAGCCGGCAACCGAGGACCGCCGCCGCTTCGACCGCCTGGGCGATGATTGCTCGCTGCTGGGCCGCCTCCAGCGTCGCCGGAGCGTGTGCGGCGCGCTGCCGATACCTGCGCGCCTCCTCGGCGTCAGACGGCAGAATGCCCTGGCCTCGCACCACGTAGCCTTGCGGACGGTCGGGATACCAACTGCCATAGGCGTGCAGCGTGAAGAGGTAGCAGGGCATTGCTGCGTTCCTCAGCGGCGAGGCGTAGCTCGCCGGCTAATGGGGGAATGCGCAAAAGTGAACATAAGTTCACTATAGCAGCTGGGCGACAGCGTGGCAATAGCCGGCGAGCTACGCCTCGCCGCTTTCGCTACCCGCGATACACGTCCGACGCCGCGGCGATGGACGCCCCGTGATCGAATTGGCGCCCCTGCTCGGCCAGCAGTTGCTCCAGCGCCGACAGCACCAAGTACACGTTCTGCGGCCGGGCGCCGTAGCCCATCAGGCCGATCCGCCACACCTTGCCCTTGAAGGCGCCCAACCCGGAGCCGATCTCCACGCCGAATCGAGTCAGCAGGTCCTTTCGCACCAGCGCTTCGTCGATCCCCTCGGGCACGCGCACCGCGTTGAGCATCGGCAACTGATGCCCCTCTTGGGCCGCGAAGCCGATGCCGATCGCCGCCAACCCCGCCTTGAGCGCCCGATGATTCAGGTCGTGTCGGGCGAAGCAGGCGTCCAGGCCTTCCTCCAAGATGACGTTGACGGCCTCGTACAGGCCGTAGCTCATGTTGATTGGCGCCGTGTGATGATAGACGCGGTCGGAGCCCCAATAGTTGGCTAACATCGTCACGTCGAGGTACCACGACTGGACCTTCGTCTTGCGCCCCAAGATCATTTCCATCGCGCGGGGACCGAACGACACGGGCGCCAGCCCAGGCGGGCAGCTGAGACACTTCTGCGTGCCGCTGTAGATGGCGTCGATGTTCCAGGCGTCGACCTCCACAGGCAACCCGCCCAGCGCGGTCACGGCGTCGACCGCCAGCATGGCGCCCCCGTCGTGGACCGCTTGCGAGATCTCCTCGATCGGCTGCCACGCGCCGGTCGAGGTCTCGGCCATCACGATGCCGACGACTTTCGGCTTTGCCTGGGCGACCACCGCGGCCACCTCCTCAGCAGTGAACACCTCGCCCCAGGGACGTTCGAGCTTGGTCACCTTGGCGCCGGCCCGCTCGGCGACGTCGCACATCCGCGCCCCGAACACGCCGTTGACGCACACGACCATCGCGTCGCCCGGCTCGATGAGATTCGTGACCACCGCCTCCATCCCAGCCGACCCGGTGCCGCTGACGGCGAAGGTCATCCGATTCTCGGTCCGAAACAACTGCCGCAGCCCGCCCTGCAAGGCGTCCATCAGCTGCAAGTAATACGGATCGAGATGCCCCACCGTCGGCTTGGCCATGGCGGCCAGCACCCGGGGGTGAATATCGCTGGGGCCGGGGCCCAGGAGCGTGCGAACGGGCGGGTTAAGCGGCGGCAAGGCGGGCATGACAGGAACTCGCTGGGGCAGGCGGAACGGATCGACGCACGCCGCGGCCACAGCCGCGACGCGGGCCATCATGGTACCTCCCCCCAAACTAAGTTGCCATGCTCGTCCAGCCCCGCCGTCCCGCCCGTGCTTTCTCGCCCGCGTTGAAATCTCACACGCCGCGAGCGTCTGCGGGGCTCGCGGCGCCTGTAAGGCCCGCTTTAGGGCAACTCAATGACTTCCCGCCCGTCGCGGGTGATCATTCCGCGCAACACGTCCGGATCGACGTCCTGGCTGATGACACGCACGCTGGCGTCGCAGAGCGCGGCGAGGAAGATGCCCGGCATCCAGCCGCCCAACTCCGGCAGCGGCTTGTCGGCAACGTACGGGATGTCCTCCGGCTTGGTCCACGGAACGTCGCGTTTCGCCTCGACGAACATGATCGTGCCGCTTGTTCCGTCGCGAATCGCCGTGATCCTTGTCCCTTCGTCTCCGTGAAACACCGTGTCGGGTCCGGTCAGAGCAAAGTAGCTGGCATTGTGAGACGAGGGCTCGTCAAACGGCGATTGGAACACCGGCACGACCGTTTGCAGCACTTGCTTGTTCGCTTCGCTGTCCCACGGCTCGTCGAAGCGGTAAGCATTGTACAGCGCCTGCTGCTCCAGAAACGGCAGCAGCGCGACGCGCCAGCTGTAGGGATGGGGGCTGCCCTGACTGTGCAAGACGGCCGGCGGGAAATGCCCATACGCGTCGTGGTAATTATGCACGGCAAGGGCGATGTTCTTGAGGTTGTTCGCGCTTCGGGCGCGCGTGGCAGCGGCCCGGGCGGCCTTGACGGCTGGCAGCAGCATCTGCGCAGTGAGCGCTGCGTCCTGTTCCGTCAGGGAATCGGAACGAAACACCAGGCTCACGCGGTCGCCCTCCGCCGTGGGCTTGGCATTCGCCGCAAACTCCTCGGCGATCGAAAACAGCTTGTCCGTCAACGGCCGCATCACCTCGGCCTGTTCCGGCGGAAGCTTGGCCAGCTGGCGAGCGGCCTCGTTTCTCTGGAACTGAACAACGCCGGCGCCCAGCGTGATGTAGGACTGCATGATGTTCGCCGCCTGCTTCGCCTCGCTGTCTCCTTTGCACTGCACGACGGCGTCGAGAGCGAGCCGCGTATCCAAATCAATGCCAGCGACGGCCCAATCGGTCCCGTCCAAGAGGGGAGCAAGCGTCTGCATCATGCCGTTCTGGTACAGTCCCTCACGAACTTCCGGCGGCATCGCCTGCCGCAGCGCCGCGACACTGATCGCGGCGACCCATGGTTGCTCGGCGCGTTGCTGCCACGCCTCGGCCCACCCGTGGACCAAGTGCGAATGCAGCGGTGGCAGCGAGGCGCCGTGGGCTTCGGGCGTTGCAAAATGTTCAATGGCCAGCGTCGACTGGTCCACCTTCGTGATTTGCTCCGAACCGTCCCGCCACGGTCCGTTGGGGTCGACCGCCCCCTCAAATTGCTGGCGTTGGAGCATCGCGTTGACAAAGTCAAGACAAGCCTGCTGCGACGCAAAGCGAACAACGAATCGCTCCTGAGCGTAGGGCGACCCGGGGACGATCACCATGAATTCGGCGATATCCCGCACGGATACGCTTGATTCCGCCAGCGGCTTCAGTTCGTCGATTTCACTGACAAGCGGTCCATATAATTCGTTCTCCAGCAGCTCTGCGGGCCGTACGGAGACCGCGTACACTGTATCGGCCGGGACCAGGCTCAACGGAATCCGCTCGACGGGCTTCGCGGCAACCGCTGCGGGCGGTGACGAAGAGCCCGCCTCCGCAGCGACCCCCGACTCCGGCCGTCGCACGCCGGCGATCGCAATCGCCATGACCGCCAACACACCAACGCATGCGCCGCGAAGACGCCTGCTGGAACCAAAGCGTGAACGTAGATCCGTCGCAGTGCGAAGCATTTCGACTCTCCTCATCAACAGGGAACGACTGGGGATAAGCGTCCGCGCCGGGCCGGCGAGACGGTGCGGGGGCGTGGCGAGAGCGAGGCTCGCCAGGCACTGCAGATACTGCACGCGGTCGCCCATCAGCCGGGCGGCCGTCGCGTCGGCGGCCAACTCTTGTTCCAACTGCAGACGACTCGCCAGCCACCGTACAATGGGATGATAAAAATGCACGGCGACCGCCAGTCGGGCCACCAGCCACGACCGATAGTCCCGCGCAGCGACATGCGAGAACTCGTGGGCGAGCACCGCTCGAACCTCGTCGTCAGACCACTGCCGCCACGACGCGGGAAGCAGGATATGCTGCCGACGCCAACCGATGGTGGCCGGGGTGACAATCTCCGGCGACTCGCGCAAGCCAACGGCAGGCGGTACGCGCAGTTGCGTCTGCAATGGCGCGGCCAGCGCCGCGAGCCGTTCATCGGCCAACGGCGCGCTGCCGCGGAGCAAGCCCCGCACCTGCCACACGCCCCAGGCCAACCGCCCCGCGCTGGCGGCGAAACAGCCGCCAATCAGCAGCCACCAGTACCACACGCCGGCGGACTCGCGTTGCACGGGCTCCGCCCCGGCCGGGAGTGCGGGCGTCGCAAACGCGTTGCGAAACGCCTGCCATGCCGCCGCGTACGGCGACGGCGCGTCGACGTCGGTGGTGGTTGCGGCCGTTGGCGTCGCCGCCGCCGATGACTCGACCCCCGCGACCGCGGCTGTACTCGCCGCGTCGGCGTTGTCTTCGGTCGACCACTGCCACCGCGGCCAGGGACTGCCGGCCAGCAGCGTCAGCGCGACCACCAAGGTCAAACTCCCCCCGAGCAACGCCGCCCCGGCGGCGGGAACGAGTCGCCGCGCCACGAGGTAGAGCACTGCCGACGCTATCGCAAAGAGCGTCACCTGCAACAGACACCACGCGATCCAGGCTGTGAGCGGATTCATTTGTTTCCCTCCTGCAAGATCTGTTCGAGCACTTGGCGTTCCTTGGCGGAGAGCTTCTTGCCGTCGAGCAATTGCACCAACATCTCCTCCCGCGAACCGCCAAAGACGCGCTTCACCAGGTCGCCCACGAGCCGCTTCGAGACGTCGTCGAACGTGCGGATCGGCTGGTAGGTGAACGGGCGCTGGTCGCCCGATTGCTTCAGATACTTCTTGCCGACCAAGATCTTCACGAGCGTCGCCACGGTCGTGTACGCGAGGTCGGTCCCCGCGGCGGCAAATTGCTCGCGGGCCTCAACGGCGGTCATCGGGCCGACGTTCCAGAACACATGCATCAATTCGAGTTCCCGCTGGGTGAGTTCGGGCGACTTGGGACGAGCCATGGTCAACCTCGCGTCGGATTGATATTTGGTTTACTAGATTTGGTTTTATCGTACAGCGCGTCGACGCCGCGTCAAGAGAATTTTTTGAAATGGGGAGGCAGCTCGGGCGGCCGCGCCGACGCGAGCCGACGCGACGCGCCGGTGGGTTGCATTTCAGCAAGAGAGGCGCCGTCGGCACTGGACAGGCTCGGGGGGCCTGAGAGAATCGAGCACTCGGCACGGCCGACCGGTCCGCGGCGGCCATGGTTGTTCTTTTCTCCTTGCGCGAGCGCCCGTCCCATGGCACTGATTTCCCGATGTCGATTCCCGCTACTGGCGATGGTCCTGGTTCTGACTCCCCTGCCACAGCGTCTTCACGCCCAACCGGCGGTGATCGAAGGGGTCCAACTGGGCCCCTATGAGTACGAGACGAAGCCCGACGACCCCGCGTTTGCGATTTTCAACCCGCGTAAGGCGCCGGCGCCGGGCGATCTATTGATTCAACCAGGCGACCGACTGGCGATCTGCGGCGACTCGATCACCGAACAGAAGATGTACTCGCGGATCATCGAGACCTATCTCACCGCGTGCGTGCCGCAGTATGACGTGACCGTGCGGCAGTACGGATGGGGCGGCGAAACGGCCCAGGGATTTCTCGGCCGGATGGATCAGGATTGCCTACGGTTCGAGCCGACGCTCGCCACGCTGTGCTACGGAATGAACGACTCGCGGTATCGGCCGTTCGACGCGACCAACGGCCAATGGTACGAAGATCACTACCGTACGATCGTTCGCAAGTTTAAGGACGCCGACACGCGCGTCGTCCTGGGCTCCCCCGGCTGCGCCGGCAAGTTGGCAGGCTGGGTGGGAGGACGCGGCGGCACGCTGGACCAGCACAACGTGAATCTGTGCGCCCTGCGGGATATCGCGATTGAGATCGCCGCCAGCGAGGACGTGGCGTTCGCCGACGTGTTCTGGCCGATGCTGCAAGCGCAGGTCTTTGCGCCGGGGCAGCACGGGGCGACTGACGAGCAGCCGTATCAAGTCGCCGGCAAGGACGGCATTCACCCCGACTGGGCCGGGCACGTGGTCATGGCCTACGCCTTTCTGCGCGCCATGGGCTTAGATGGCGCCATTGCGGAAATCGACGTCGATCTGGCCGCTGACAAAGCCACCGTCTCGCCCGGGCACCACCTCGACTCCTACGCTGACGGCACGCTGCAAATCACCAGCGAGCGGTACCCCTTCTGCGCCGCCGGCCCCATCGATCGCGACAACTCGATCCGCTCGGGGATGACGCTCGTGCCGTTCTACGACGACTTGAATCGCTTCATGCTCCGCGTGACTGGCGGCACGGCCGACCGCTATCGTGTCGCCTGGGGCGATAACTCGCGCGAGTACACGCAAGAGGAACTGGCCGCCGGCGTGAATCTGGCCGAGGATTTCCCCGAGAATCCGTTCTCCGCCGCGTTCGCCGCGGTCGACGACGCCGTGGCGAAGAAGCAGGCGTACGAAACACACCAGGTGAAGCAGATCTTCCACGGCCCGCAGGGCAAAGAGGATCTCGACGCGGCCGTCACCGCAACCGAAGCCGAGCGTCAGCCGCTAGCCGACGCAGTGGCCGCGGCGCACAAGCCAGTTGAACACGCAATTTCGATTGTTCCGCTGGGCGAGTGAACGACGGTTGTCGAATCGCTGAGTTTGAACTCGACTCAGTGATTCGACAGCATGTTGCACGTCACGCAGTGTGGGTCGTCCAGGTTCAAGAACTTGGGCTATCCACCGTGTCTTTCGTGAGCATGCGGCGCACGGTTGACACATCCGTGTCGAGCCGCAGTTCATGGGGTTTCAAATCATCGCCAAGGTAAAGCACAACGTCGCCGTGTGACGTGCGACGATCTTCCTGCCGGTCGCGAAACCATTGCAAGAACTGCTCGACGGAAATATCGCGCGGCTCCGTCCATTCGATATCGCTTGCTGGCCAATCGACGATGAGGATTTTTGGCGAACCGCTGCCGTGAGGCATTGGCGACGTCATGTCACGCTCGGTTCGTTGAGCGAATTCCCCGCACTCCATCGGACCGGGCCAACATGTGCCGTCGCCGACAACAGCCACGTATTGAGTCACATTAGAGTCCGCTTGCCTGTGAGATGGACATTGAGCCGACTCGACATACTTCTGCAAAACCTTCCTGTTGCTCGTGGCGTTCCAAGGTTTCGATAGGTCAAGCTGCGAGAAGAAATTAGAGTCGTAGAGTATTTCCTTCGATATGATCGTTCGCCAGCTGTGCGTGGCCTTGCCCGCGGAATCAGTGATGACCGCGGGAGGAATCGCTCCATACCGATCCTTGTAATTCGATAGCGCTAATCCTATGGCGTAGAGACTGTTTCGACACGAATTCCTCTGAGCCGCCGCCCGGGCACTGTAGACTCCCAGCGCCAAGAGACCAGTTAGTCCCAGTGCGACGAAAGTCACGAAGACCGGGACGGCGAAACGCCTCAATCGCGAGGTGCGAAAGCCCGATTGGCGTAGGCTAGGAATGCCCCGAGGCGCCATCGTCGAGTGGTCGTCCGGCATAGCGGTTCTCGTACAGTACGATTGGCGACGTGCGTGGCCCCGAAAAGCGGGCGGATCAGTGGAGCGACAAGCCATGGCTGCTGCTCTCGTCGATTGTCCGTGCTCGGCGACCATGATGCAAGCAATGCAACCTGCACTCGCCTGTCGCGGCGATGCGCAGACTCCCTCGCCTGCTCTGCTGGTCGCCCCGCCACGCCTTCGCGATCAACGTTGACGCAACCTGGCAAACGCAAGACGGGGGGCTTTCGCCCCCGCTGCTCTTTCGATTGATGGCGTTCCGCGGTCTGCTCAGTCCGCCAGCGCTTCTTCGGTGGCCGCTTCGCAGATGTCGAGCGTGAACTCGGCGTCCGCGGCGACCTCCTCCGCGGTGGTTGCCGCCTCGTCGACGAAGACTTCGCTGATGCCGGCCTCGCAGAACGCGAACGGGCTGACGTCGGCCGGGCGGTCGCCGAAGCTGATGCCCAGCGCGCGGGCCGCTTGCACCGCGGCGCCGTTGGGGTCGACTTCGCGAATCTGATTGACCGCCTCCATGATCGGCGCGCTGCCCATTTCCGGCGGGTTGTAGGTGATCATGTGGCCGAACTTCTGTTCGACGATTAGCCGCACGGCGTGGGCGCCGTACTGCGTGGCAAGCACGCGATCGAACGTGGTCGGCGAGCCGCCCCGTTGCAGGTGGCCGAGGATGACGGTGCGGCATTCGCGGTGCAGGCGGCTTTCAATCTCCTCGGCGACCAGCGGGCCGATGCCGCCTAGCCGCGCCTGCCGGCCGGCTCGCTCCTCGGCGACCAGACCGCCGCTGGGGAGCGGCGCCCCTTCGGCGACCACCACCAGCGTGAACTTCTTGCCCTTCGCCTCGCGGTCGAGGATTTTGTGGCACACGTCCTCGAACGTCCATGGGATCTCCGGGAGCAGGATCACGTCGCCGCCGCCGGCGATGCCCGCGTGCAGGGCGATCCACCCCGCGTGGCGGCCCATCACCTCGAGCACCATAATCCGCTCGTGGCTGGCCGCGGTGGTATGCAGCCGGTCGAGCGCATTGGTGGCGCACTCCACGGCACTGTCGAAGCCGAACGTAAACGCCGTGGCGGACAGGTCGTTGTCGATTGTCTTGGGGACGCCCACCACGGGAATGCCGTACTCGTGAAACTGTTGGGCCACGGCCAGCGAGCCGTCGCCGCCGACGCACACGAGCCCCTCGATGCCGAGTTGCCGAACCGTCCCGGCGACGCCTTCGAGCAGCTCGGGGTCGAGATTCACGCGATCCTGCACGCCGACTGTCGCGGCGAAGCGACCCTTGTTCGTCGAACCGAGGATTGTGCCCCCCTCGTTGAGAATGCCGGTGGTGTTGCGGCCATCGAGCGTGATGTAGTTGACCGGGTTGTAGAGCCCCTCATACCCCTTGAGGAACCCCAGGCATTCGAAGCCCAGCTGCTTGGCGGCCTTGTAGGTGCCGCGGATCACCGCGTTGAGTCCCGGGCAATCGCCGCCGCTGGTGAGAATACCGATTCGTTTCTTGCTCATCGAGGCGCTCCGAACACGTCAGACTTGGTCGCCGCCGGAACGCACAAAGCGCAACCCCGTCGCGGCGAATGGATGCATGGAATCATGCAAGATTAGGGCGCAGAACGGCGCCATGGCGGACGGGCGGGGCATCACGCCGCAAAGTCGTCAGAGGCGGTGCAATCGCCCCTCCCCGAATCCCGCGTCGCCAGACCGTGGAGCCTCGCCCTTCCGGTGGGGACGAGGCCTAGCCGCGCAGCCGCCGCCAGCCGAGTCGGGCGAGCATCCGCAGCTTGCCCACCGCTTCGCCGGCGGTGACCTTCGACTCGCCCGCGCGGCGGTCGGTGAACACGATCGGGACCTCGGCGAACGTGGCGCCCGTCTCGCGCAGTCGCCACAGCATCTCTTCCAGGTACGAATAGCCCGTTTCTTGCAGACGCGAGAAGTCGAGCTTGCGCAACGCGTCGACGCGGTAAAGCCGGTACGCCGTACTGGCGTCGCGCACCGGCAGTCCCAAGGTGATGCGCGTGGCGAGATTGACGGCGCCGCTGATCGCACGCCGCGACAGCGGCCAACCGTCGACCGCGCCGCCGGGGCAGTAGCGCGAGCCAATCACCACGTCGGCGTCGCGCTCCCCCGCCGCAGCGAACAATCGCGGCAGCGCATCGGGAGGGTGGCTCCAATCGGCGTCGAGCGTCACGAGCCACACGTAGTCGCGCTCAATCGCCCACTGCATGGCGGCCCACGACGCGCTGCCCAGACCCAGCTTTCCCGCACGGTGAAGCACTGAGAACCACGCGTGCGCAGCCGCCTGCTCGTCGCACCAGACGCCCGTGCCATCGGGCGAATTGTCGTCGACCACCAGCAGATCCGCCTCGGGCAGCTCGGCGCGAACGGCCTCGACCAGCGACGGCATGTTCTCTCGCTCGTTATAGGTGGCGATGGCAACGAGCGTGGACATGGTCAATTGCAGACTTCGGATTGCGGATTGCGGATTTGGAGAACGTGTTGGCCGCGTTGGCGGTCGCGGCCACGCGAACTTGCCCCGGACGAGGCGTCGCCCGTGCGGTGGACGACCCAGGCGGCGCCGCGGTAAGATCGTCGCCCGAAACTCTTGCCGAGACAACCGCAACTTCCTGGGGCGCAGCAGAATGCAATTTCGTGAATTGGGTCGCACGGGCTGGCAAGTTTCTTCGGTGAGCTTCGGCGCCTGGGCGATCGGCGGCAATTGGGGCGAAGTTGGCGACGACGACGCCATGGCGGCGCTCCATCGGGCGCTCGATCGAGGCGTCAATTTCTTCGACACGGCCGACGTCTACGGCGACGGGCGCAGCGAACGATACCTCGCCCAATTGAGAAGCGAACGCCCGGGCGAGGAGTTCTACATTGCCACCAAAGCCGGCCGCCGCCTGCATCCCCACACTGCCGAAGGCTACACGCGGGCGAATCTCACCGAGTTCATCGAGCGAAGTCTGCTGAATCTCGAAGTCGAGGCCCTCGACTTGTTGCAGCTTCACTGCCCGCCGACCGATGTTTACTATCGCCCCGAAGTGTTCGCCGTGCTGGACGACCTCAAGGCGGCCGGCAAACTGCGGCACTACGGCGTAAGCGTCGAACGCGTGGAAGAGGCCCTCAAGGCCATCGAGTATCCTGGCGTCGAGACGGTGCAGATTATCTACAACCTGTTTCGCCAGCGGCCCGCGGAGTTGTTATTCGGCGAGGCGATGCGCCGCAAGATCGGCATTCTCGCGCGAGTGCCGCTGGCCTCCGGCCTGCTGACCGGCAAGATGTCGCGCGACAGCCAGTTTGCCGTCGACGACCACCGCCGCTTCAACCGACATGGCGAGGCGTTCGATCACGGCGAAACCTTCGCCGGCGTTGACTTCGAGACCGGGCTCGCGGCGGTCGAGAAGCTGCGCCCGCTCGTCCCCGCGGGGGCGACGTTGGCCCAATTCGCGCTGCGGTGGATTCTCATGCAACCGGCCGTGACCTGCACGATCCCCGGGGCTAAGAACGCCCAGCAAGTGGACGACAACACGGCGGCCGCCGACCTGGCCGAATTGTCGAGCGCCACGATGGCCGCGGCGCAGCGCGTGTACGACAACGATATCAAACGACTGGTCCAGGATCACTGGTAGCGGGTTCCTGACGACGTCCCGGCGTGGCGCGCCTCTCGCCCCGGAACGCATCGCCGCGCGACGCCGCGTCAATGGCGAACGTCTTCCTTGCGGCACGCGATCCGATCAACACGCGATAGCCATACGGCTGGGACTCGCCCCAGACGGGCGACGCTCGGGCGATGGCGCGCCCAGGGCGAGCAGTTCCGTCAGCACTCGCAATTCGGTCACCTTCGCCGCCAACTCGGCGGCCGTGTCGACGCCGAACTTCTGGAACACCATGGCGCGCTCATGCTCCACCGTTCGCAACGAGACCGACATCTCGCGGGCGATGATCTTATTGGGCATGCCGCGCACCACCATGCCGTTGACCATACGCTCACGGTCGGTGAGCGATTGCTCGCACAGCCGCAGTGCACATAAGCGTTGCTGAATATCCGCCCAGCGAATGTCGCGGGAAATGGCCTGCTCGATCGCTCGCTTGAGATCTCCCGGCGAACAAGGCTTGGCGAGCACGGTCACCGCGCCGTCTTGCATGTATTTCACCGCGACAGACGCCGTGGCGCGCCCGCTGACAATGACCTGCGGCAACGCGCCGAGATTCATGCCAAGCGCCTGCTGCAGCGCCAGTCCGTCGACGTCGGGCGAATCGTGATCAATCACCACGCACCCCGGACGTTGCCGCGGCATCGCGTCGAGAAAGGCCTGTCCCGAGTCAAACGCGGTGCACTGCACGTCCCAACTGGCAATCGTATTTGCCAAGTCGTCGCGCTCGGCGCCCGGGCGCATCACAATTGAGACTAAGATATCGTTGATCATCGCTCGTCCACCCTTTCATAAAGTGGTTTGGTTGGCTCCTACCATGACCACGACATTCGCTGCGGAAGTGCGCAAAAGTTTCCCGTGGCATTGCGGGGCGGGCTGGCCGTGATTTGCCGTAAACCTTTACAAGCAATGCGGTTCCCGCTATCGTTGGAGCAGAATTGCGGTAACCAGCAGAGGACAGGCGCCAGGGGGGACATTCGGCCCCAACCTCCCGGCGGTCGCGGGACGCTCAGACCTGGCCGAAGCCACGCTGCCATGCCACGGCGTCGCCGGACTCCCGGTGCGCCGCAGAGGCTCCGATCCCGCGCTCCACGGCGGCGCACCTTGCAGGGTCTACGCCAGAATGCCTCAACAGAGTCAAATCACGGCCGCCCTGCAGGCGATTAGCCAAGGCAACCACGAGGCTGCCGATCGGTTGATGCCCGTGATCTACGATCAGCTGCGGGCCTTGGCCGCCACCTACATGCAGCAGCAACCGGCCGGCCATACGCTGCGATCGACCGCGCTGGTCAACGAGGCGTACGTCAAGCTCTGCGGACGGCAGAACGCCGACTGGCGCAGCCGCAGCCACTTCTTTGCGGCCGGCGCGCAGGCCATGCGGCAGATCCTCGTCGATCACGCCCGGGGCAAGAATCGCGAGAAACGGGGCGGCGGTCTGCAGCGCGTCGAATTCGACGAGGGCCTGCTGGGCGACCAACAATCCAACGAGGACATTCTGGCGCTCGATGAGGCGCTCAATAAACTCCAGCAGCTCGATCCGCGACAGGCCAAGATCGTCGAGCTGCGATTCTTCGGCGGCCTGAGCACGGGCGAGGTGGCCGAGGCGCTCGGCGTTTCCAAGCGCACGGTCGAGTTGGAGTGGACCATGATCCGCGCGTGGCTGCGCCGCGAACTCAGCGGGGAGCCGCCCCCATGAACCCGGAGCGGTACGCACTGGTCAAAGACGTTTTCATGCGGGCGTGCGATCTCGCCGGCGAGGAGCGCGAAGCGTACCTGGACCGGGCGTGCGGCGACGACCAGCAACTGCGCGGCGAGGTCCTTTCGCTGTTGCGGTATCATTCGCCCGAAACGCTGCTGGGCGGACTCTCCGACACAGAGGTGGCGGACCGGCGGCCTATCGATTTCGACGCCGGCGCCGCGTGGGTCGGCCGCCGCCTGGGCAAGTACGACCTGGTGCGCGTGCTGGGCAACGGAGGCATGGGATTCGTGCTCGAAGCCCACGACGCGGCGATCGACCGCCGCGTCGCGATCAAAATCCTGCACGAGCAGTTGGCGCGGGACGAGCCGATGCGGCAGCGTTTCCTGGCCGAAGCGCGGGCGGCCGGGCGGCTGAGCCATCCCCACGTCGTCACGATTTACGAAGTGGGCGAGGAAGGCGACGTCCACTACATCGTGATGGAATTCGCCGCCGGCGGCAGCACCGCGGAGCGACTCGACCGTGACGGGCCCTTCGCGCCCGCCGAGGCGACGCGCATCCTCCGTGAGGCCTGCGCCGGCGTGGCCGCCGCCCACGAACACGGGCTCGTGCATCGCGACATCAAGCCGGCCAACAT
>JAGQOU010000074.1 GCA_020427145.1 Planctomycetales bacterium
CCATAGTTAACGGAGTAATACTAGCTGGCGTCCCATTTGCCGCCGAGTCGCAATTCGCAACCGCAGCGCCCGCTCGCTACACTGTGCGGGCCGCCGGGGTGTGGCGAACGGCACACCCATCCCGTGGCGGACGACTGCGCAGGGCGTCGAGTGTGCGCACCATTCAACCAGGAACCCGGCGATGCCCGTTGATGAAGTTCTTGTCGCGCGAGTACGCGAAGCGCTGGGCCGCCGGCGCGGCCTGGCCGAGAAACGGATGTTCGGCGGCGTGGCGTTTCTGCTGGGCGGCAACATGTGCGTCGGCGCCACGCGGGACGTGCTCATCGTCCGCGTCGGCCTGGAGCAGTATGAGGACGCGCTCGCGGCGCCGCATGCGGTCGAATTCGACATGACCGGCAAGGCGCTGCGCGGCTGGGTCATGGTCGAGCCGCCGGGAATCGCCCGCGACGACGACCTGCGGCAGTGGATCGCCCGCGCTTTGGACTTCGTCAAGACGCTGCCGCCGAAGTAGGCGTTAGGCCGTCGCGTCGAATTGGCCGCCTTTGCCAAGGGCCTTGCCGATCTGAGCGGCGGAGTTCAGCATTTCGACCACGACTTGGCCTTGAGCCTGAGCGACGTCCTGCCCCTTGGCCAACAGCGCGACGTCAATCTGCGTGCGCGTGGACGCCGCCTGGGCGGACATCACCGACTCGATGGCACAGTCAACGCACATGGGGAACTTCCTGGCGGAGGGAGACGCACTTGGTAGTTATTGGCCGCAGGAGCGGCGCCGATCGAGGGTGATTGGCGGCGGCGGGGGAGAATTTGCCGCCCGTCAATGTGAAAGCCTGCCCAGCCGTCACAATCGCGCTCACGGCGGCGTCGATCGGGGTGGCTGGGGACGACCGTAGGGAGCCCCCAGCGAAGTTTCTGGGGGCTTCGCTGCGCTACGTCCCCAGCCACCCCACCATCCTGGGCAAACGGTATCACAACCCGATCGGCGGTCGAGTTGACGACGCTCGCTCGCGTGCCGTAGAACCAAAGGCCTGATCCAATGGCCGCTGACGCGGCAGGCACATCGTGGGAGTACCGTACGTGAAACTTTGGGTAGGCATTGACGTTGGCGGCACCACCAGCACCGTGACCGTGGGCGATGCGAATCGCCAGGGCGTATACGTTTCGCCGCAGTTTGAGACGCGATCGACCGCGGGCCCGGCGGCCGTGATTGAGGCCGTCGTCGCGGCCGTGCAGCAAGGCGTTGCCGAGGCCGGCGGGGCGCTGGCCGACGTGGCCAGCGTTTGCCTCTCGACGCCCGGACCGGCGACGCTCGACGGGCTGTTGCTCAAGACGCCGAATCTTGATCCCGCCATGTGGGACAAGTTTCCTATTCGCCAGGCGCTGGAAGAGGCGCTGCGGGCGCAGGTGCCGACAATCAGCGTCCACTATATCGGCGACGGGCAGGCCGCCGTGCTGGGCGAGTTTGCGGTGCGCTCCGGCAAGCTGACCTGGCCGCACGCGCGCGGGGCCGGCGGGCAGGACTTGCAGTCGATCTTCATGGTGATCGTCGGCACCGGACTGGGCGGCGGCGAGGTGCGCGACGGGCGCGTCGTTCGCGGTCGCGAAGGCCGTGCCGGGCACGTCGGTCACATCCTGCTGCCGGAGTACGCGTTTCGCTACCCCCACGACCGCCAGTTGCAGGTCGGCAACGCGTTGTCGACGGCCGAATCGGCGATCTCGCTGACCGGGTTGTCGCATCAGCTGGGCTATCGACTGACGTTGGACGAGTGGAAAGACAACCCCCTGGTCGCCGCACCCGGGACGGTGCGGGACAAGGCCAAGAAGTTGCGCGAGTTGGCCGCTGCGGGCGACCCCCTGGCGCAGCAGTTGTTCGACGACCAGGCCAAGGCGCTGGGGATCGCGCTGCTGTCGGTGAATTATCTGGGCGACTTTGATCTGATCGTGATCGGCGGCGGCGTGAGCGACTTGGCGCCGGCCGTGCGCGATCGTTATCGGCAACTCGCCGAGGAGTCGTATCGTACGCACGCGCTGGACGGGTTTCGCAATCTCGACAGGTTCGAATTCTCGATCTGCGGCGACGAGGCGCCGGTCGCCGGGGCGCTGGTACACGCTTACGAGGCGACCGCCCCGTAGCCGCTTTCGCGGCGTTCCACGAGATCTTCACGCCGCGGCCGCCTCATGTCGGATCCTGTAGTCAATTGGTCCTCGCCGCCGGCCGGGCCGTTGCGTGCGCTTTCTGACGGGGTCGATCTGTGGCTCGTGGACGCGTCGCTGGATGACGCGGGCGAGGCCGCCGCGCGCACTGTGTTGTCGCCGGACGAACTCGCTCGCTGCGATCGTCTGCTGGTTCCCGCCAAGCGAATCCAGGCCACTGCGGTCCGCGCTGCGTTGCGTCACATCCTGTCGCGCTACACGGGAGCGTCTCCGCGCGAACTGTCGTTCGAGTACGGCGAGCATGAAAAACCAGCGCTCGCCGCGCCAGCAACGCCGGGCCTGGAGTTCAACGTTTCGCACTCGGGAGTGTGGGGACTCGTGGGCGTGACGGCCGGGCGGCCCGTGGGCGTCGACATCGAGCAGATTCGCCCGCTGCATAACGCCGACGGTCTGGCGCGGACCGTGCTCGCCAGCGCGGAGTTGGAGCAGTTCGCGGCGGCCGACGAGACCGCGCGACTCGACTTCCTATTCAACCGCTGGGCCTGCAAGGAAGCGGCGCTCAAGGCGGCAGGCGTTGGCATGTCGGTCGCACCGGCGAACGTGGCATGCCGCGCCGCTGGCAATGCGAGGTTCATCGCCGAGTTGAACCTCGCCGGGCAATCGACGCGCTGGAACGTCACGGCCCTGACGCCGGCCGCAGGGTACAGCGGAGCGGTGGCGCTGCCGGAGGGCGCCCTCTGCAACGCAATCCGCGCCTGGCGGCACTCGGCGTAACTTCACCGCAATACAGCGGTTGTGACGGGTCCGCCGGCCGTGCCGATTGGTGAGCTATCTTTCATCTGGCGGCCGCGCGGCCGCCGCGTCGGAACGCTCCGCCCCTTGCCGCCGCCATGTCCACCGCCGTTTGCAGGCGTTCCTTGCTCGACCGATTTGCCGCTGCGCTCGATGGCGCCGCGGTGGCGCGCGGGGTGCGCCGCTTCGTTTCGACGGGGTGGCCCTACGCGCTGCTGGCCGTGTTGGCCGTTTATCCGGCGACGCGTTCGTGGCGCACCGGGCTCGATCCTCTGGTCGACTTTGGCCGCGAGTTGTACGTGCCCTGGCGGCTCGCTGCGGGCGACGTTCTGTATCGCGATGTGGCGTACTTCAACGGCCCCTTGTCGCCGTATCTCAACGCCACGTGGTTCAAGCTGTTCGGCGCGAATTTGACGACGCTGATGGTGGCGAATCTTGCCGTGCTGGCGATCACCACGGCGCTGTTGTTTCGCATGCTGCAGCACATCACCACGCGCGGCGCCGCATTGGCTGCGACGGCGCTGATGCCGCTGCTGTTTGGATTTGGCAACTACGGGACGATCGCCAATTACAACTTCATCACGCCCTACTCGCACGAATTGACGCACGGACTGCTGTTGGCATTGCTGGCGTTGGCTTCCTCGTGGGAAGTGACGCAGCGCGGCGGGCGGGCGGCGCTGGTGGCCGGCTTGTTCCTCGGCGCCACGCTGCTGACCAAGCCCGAGATCGCCGTAGCCGCCGCCGCGGGCGTGGGGACGAGCGTGGTCGCGCTTGGCGTGGCCGAGGGGACCGCCACGGTGGTGGTGATTCGCCGACTGACGCTGGCTGCCACGGGGACGCTCGTGGCACCGCTGATTGCGCTGGTCCTCATGACGTCGGCGATGCCGTTGCCGGAGGCCTTTGAAGCCTGCACCGCCGCGTGGCGTATGGCCGCCATGGCGGAGATTCGCCAGCTCGATTTCTACCGCGAATGCGTCGGCACGCTCGACCTGGGGATGAGCCTGCGGAAAATATTCATCAGCCTGGCGCAGGTGGCCGGTGTGATCGCCGTGGCGGAGGTTCTCGACCGCCGCGTCCCCTCCGACCGGCGACGGTGGCTCGCTCTGCTGCTGGGATTGCTCGGCGGGTTCTATCTGATTGTCCACGGCTACTACTGGCCGATTGTCGAGCGGGGGCTGCCCGTGTGGGTGGCCGCGCTGGTCTGCTGGTGGGCCTGGCGCGTGTGGGTCAATCGGCCGGCGCAGGGCGACGCGCAGGGTGAAAGCGGGCTGACGCTTGACCCCGTGCGACCGCAGCGCGATCCCGCGTTGCGCGGACGCGGCGGCAATCTGCTCAACGCCCGACGGCTGGCGTGGTGCGTGTTCGCCTTGGCGTTGTTGGGCAAGATCGCGCTGTTTTCGCGCGTGATGCACTACGGATTCGTCCTCGCGCTGCCCGCGGCGATCACCGGCGTGGTGGCTGCGATCGACTGGCTGCCGCGACGGGCGTGGGTCCGCCGCCGCCGGGCGACGCTCCCGTGGCTGTTCCTGCCGTTGTTGGCGATCTACCTGTTTGCCTACCAGGTGCAGCAGGCGCGACATATCCACCGTGACGTGCAGCTGGGGCTGACCGTCGAGGACCGGTTCGACTCCGACGTCAATGCGGCCGCCGCTGGCGAAGCGCTCGCCGAGATTGTCAGCCGCGTTGCCCCCGACGAAACCGTCACGGTGTTGCCCGAGGGCGTGATGCTGGACTACCTGGCGCGCCGCTCGGCGGGGACGAAGTACATCACCTGGATGCCGCCGGAGGTGCTGTTCTTCGGCGAGGCGGCGATGCTGGCCGACCTGGCCGCCAGCGCGCCGAACTGGATCGTGCTCGCCCCGCGCAACTTGGGCGAGTACGGCTACCGTGCTTTCGGCGACGACTACTGCGTGCAGGCGGCCCAGTGGATCGCCGCTCACTACGAAACGGCGGCCGCCTGGGACGACGGGCGGTGGCGCCTCATGCGACGCCGCGCGAGCGATCCGCGCGGTTCGTGAAATCCGCGGCCAAACACGCGCACCCTACGCGGCCCGCTGGCGTTTGACGAAGTCCGCGTAGTCGTCGGCCGTATCGATGCCGCGGCAGGCGTGATCGACGGGGGCCACCAGAATCGACTCGCCGCACTCCAGCACGCGCAGCTGTTCGAGCTTTTCGACGCTTTCCAGGTGGCTCATCGGCAGCGACGTGATTCGCTCCAGCAACAATCGACGGTAGGCGTAGATGCCAAGGTGCAAGTAATACGTCGGCGGATCGGCGGTCAGCAGCTCGTCGTCCCACTCGCGGGCGTGCGGGATCGCGCTGCGGCTGAAATACAATGCCCGGCCATGGTGGTCAAACGTGACCTTCACGCACGCGGGGTCGTCGAGTTGCTCGCGGGTCCGCAAGGGGGCCGCTGCGGTCGCCATTCCGCAGCCGGGGTTGCGTTCCAGCTTGGCGATGACGCGGTCGATGGCCCGCGGGTCCATGTCCGGCTCATCCCCCTGCAGGTTCACCAGGATTTCGGCCTGCGGCAATTCGCGGGCGGCCTCGGCCACGCGGTCGGTGCCGCTGTTGCAGCCGTGGCTGGTCATGATGACGTCGGCGCCGAAGCGGCGCGCCTCGCGGGCGATCTCGTCGTCGTCGGTGGCCACCAGCACCGCGTCGGGCCGTTGGGCGCGGCTCGCCACTTCCCACGTGTGCTGCAGGACAGTCTTGCCGGTGTCGCGCAGCAGCATCTTGTCGGCCAGGCGGGTTGAAGCGCGGCGGGCGGGAATCACGAGAACGCAGCGAGCGTTGAGTGCCGATTGCATGGCGGGCCTTCCTTGGCGTCTGGGCGTCGACCAGTCCGTGTCGACAGCGGGGCGGGGAGAATACCGCGCCGCGGCAAACGGTCGCCAGAGCGATTCCTGCGGAGTGCAGCAAGTGTCGAATCGTGCTACCGCCTGAACACAGAATGGGCGGCTGGGGACGACCAGCGGGAGCCCCCAGTGGAATTCCTGGGGGCTCCGCTTCGCTCCGTCCCCAGCCACACTCAGTTGCGTTCCTGCGGTATCACGACCCAATCTCGCATAGGCCCGCTGCGCGTCGCTTGGTAAGCTGCCGCGAATTCTCGAACGTCCGTCGCGGCGAGTGCTAGCATCGCCTGTCCCGACGGAAGAAAACTTTGCGCGGAGCGTGTTCACCATGTGCGGCATCGTCGGCTATGTAGGTCCCCACAAAGCGGTCGGTTTCTTGCTGGCTGGGCTGCGGCGGTTGGAGTACCGCGGCTACGACAGCGCCGGCATCGTCACGCTCGACGACGGCAAGCTGCACATCAACAAATCGTCCGGCCGCGTCGATCAACTCGCCGCCCTGGTCAAGCAGACCAAGCCGACCGGCACCACCGGCGTCGGCCACACGCGGTGGGCCACGCATGGTCCCGCGACCGACGTGAACGCTCATCCGCACCTGGGCGGCGGCGACATCCTGGCGTTGGTTCACAACGGCGTCATCGAAAATTTCCGCACGATCAAGGAGCACCTGATCGAGAAAGGTTACGAATTCCGCTCGGCCACCGACAGCGAAGTCGTGGCCCAGCTCATTGCCCATGAGTTGCGCAATCTGGGCGACGACGTGACCGACGACCTCGATCCCTACGCCCGGCTGGTTGCCGCGGTGCAGAACTCGCTCGCACAGCTCCGCGGGACCTACGGGCTGGCGATCGTGTTTCGCGAGTTCCCCGAGGTGCTGATCGCCGCCCGGCTGGGCAGTCCGCTGGTGATTGGCGTCGGCGACGGCGAGCACTTCATCGCCAGCGACGGTTCGCCGCTGGCCGGCAAGACCGATCGCATTGTTTACCTGGCCGATCACGAAGTGGCCGTGGTCACCGCCGATACGCTGCGCGTGGTCCACCGCGATCAGGGCGACGTCGTCCACAAAGTGAAGCTGCTGGAGATCACCGCCGCCGACGTGCAGCTGGGCGAGTATCCCCATTACATGCTCAAGGAGATCTTCGAGCAGCCCGAGACGGTGCGCAACGCCATGCGCGGACGACTCGATTTCGACGCGGCCACTGCCAAGTTCGGCGGCCTGAACCTTACGCCGCGACGATTGCGGTCGATCGACCGCTTCCTGCTCACGGCTTGCGGCACCAGTTGGCACTCGGCGCTTGTGGGCGAGTACATGATCGAGGCGCTCTCGCGCGTCCCCGTGGAAGTGGAGTACGCCAGCGAACTGCGCTACCGCAACCCGCCGCTGAGCCCCTCGACGCTGCTGTTCACGCTGTCGCAAAGCGGCGAGACGATCGACACCCTGGCCGCCATGCGCGAGCTGCAACGCAAAGGCCACATGGCCTTGTCCATTTGCAACGTGGTCGGCAGCACCATCGCGCGCGAGGCCGACGGGGGGATCTACCTGCACGCGGGAGCCGAGATCGGCGTGGCCAGCACCAAGGCGTACACCTCGCAGTGCGTGGTGATGGCGCTGTTGGCGCTGTACTTCGGCCGGCTGCACCACCTCAGCTACGAGGCCGGCTTGCGGATCATCGACGACCTGCAAACGCTGCCGGACCTGATCGAACAGGCGCTTACGACCAACAACGCCTGCCGACAAATCGCCGCGAAGTACGCCCACTGCAACAACTTCCTGTACCTGGGCCGACAGTACAACTTCCCCACGGCTTTGGAGGGTGCGCTGAAGCTGAAAGAAATCAGCTACATCCACGCCGAGGGCTACCCGGCAGCCGAGATGAAGCACGGCCCGATCGCCCTGGTCGACGAGCACACCCCCAGCGTGTTTATCGTTCCCCGCGGCGGCGTGTACGACAAAGTGCTGGCGAACCTGGAAGAGATCAAGGCCCGCGGCGGGCCGGTGATCGCCGTGGTCGAAGAGGGCGACGAAGAGGTCTCGCGCATCGCCGACGACGTGGTCGAAATCCCCGCGACGGCCGACTTCATGCAACCGATTGTCGCCGCCGTGCCGCTGCAGTTGTTGGCGTACCACATTGCCGTGCTGCGCGGCTGCGACGTCGACAAGCCGCGGAATCTGGCGAAGAGCGTGACGGTGGAGTGAACCGCCGCGAATCGCTGCGTCAACGGGCGCCCGCAATCCAGCCATTGTCCCGGCGCGCGATCTCGTCGCCAGGGTTGGCTAAGCCGATTCCGATCGGACGAGTTCTCAGGTCCGCCGGCGCGGCGAATATGCCAATTTTCCGCTCGCAGATGCTATACTCTTTGAGTCGGCATCGTCGGCGCGCGACTTGCCGCTCATCGCTTTTCCCTCGTCACTCTGCGCAATCCGCCCACTCGCGAGAGGATCGCATCGATGCTTTCGAACATTCTCGTTGGTTTGGCCGGCACCAAGTATGCTGCGGCGGTTGAGGCCGCGGCGATCGATCTTGCCCGGCGCAATCGCGCGACGCTGACCGCGGTCACGGCGCTCAACCTGCATTTGCTGCGAGACGTCGGGCCCGTTCCGCCGGGGGCAGGGCAGGCCGCTAACGAGTTGCGCGACTATCGCGTGCAGATCACGCGGGCCGAGGTCGAGGCGTCGGTCGCCCGATTTCAGACGGCTTGCAAGGCCGCCGGGGTGGCGTATCGCCTGAAACAAGAAGAACGCGACGAGCCGTTCGATTTCTTGATCTCGCGCTCGCGGTATGCCGACATCACCGTGCTCAGCCTGCGCGGGATCTTTGAATACGACATTCGCACCGAGACCGACAGCGACGCCAGTCTTACGCTCGTTCGCCTGATCTCCGGCGGGGTGCATCCGATTCTGGCCGTGCCGGCGGAGTTTCGCCCCGTGAAGCGTGTGTTTGCCGCGTACAGTGGGTCGGTCGAGTCGGCGGCGACGTTGCGGCGTTTTCTGCAGTTGCACCCGTTCGGCGACGTGGAACTGCGAATCGCGACGTTCGAGATGCCGGAAGTGCGCAGCGCTCACCTGCGGTCCCAAGTGGTGCGCTATTGCCGCGGTTACGGCATTGATTCCGAGACGGTGCACCACGCGGGCGCCGCCAAGTCCCACCTGCTGGCTGAGGCCGAGGCCTGGGGCGCCGACCTGGTGGTCATGGGCAATAGCGCCAAGAATCTGCTCCTGCGGCGCATCCTCGGCGAGACCGCACTGCGGGCGATGCGCGAGTCGGAGATCCCGTTGTTTCTGTCGCAGTAGTTGCGCGATTCGCGGCGGTACGGCTCAATCGGCAAACAATCCTGTGCCGTACCAGATGCCGTTGCGCCCCTGGCGGATGTCGTAGGCGAACGCGCGGTGGGGGCGGCTGACGCCGTTCCAATGGCCGCTGGAGTGGCGCCAACTGGCGACGCAGTCGAGACACGAGTCAATCAGGTTCTGGTTCGGCCAACTCTCGGCGCAGACTTCAGTCACGCCGCTGCCGACCGCGGCGCTGAGCTGGTGAAATCGCGTCTCGAAGTTCTGATGGCCGCACTGCTGCACCTGGGCTTGGTAGGACGCCTGCTGTGCAGCGCCGCCGGCCAGGCTGGGATTGAACGTCCCGCCCGTGCTTTGCGGTCGCTCGGGGTGCATTCGCACGGCCCAAATCATGGTGCGCTGGGTGAGCGTGCCCGCCGGCAGATCGAGCGCGGTCGCCAGTGCGTCGATGCTCCACCGATAGTACTTGCCGCTGGCCAGCGGCAGCGCGGTGACGGCGTGCCCGTAATAGGATGCGTTGCGATGGGCCAAGTCGATCAGCACGAAGCCGGCTCCGCCGTTCAATTGGCGAAACGCGCCGAAGCTGGCGAGTCGCTTGGCTTGGCCTTCGACGTCGATCGTGGCATCGAGCGGCAAGCGGCACAGCACGAACTTGGCAAGCTGCTGTTGCAGGGCCGGTCGCGCCGCAATGGCGGCGTCGATGGATTGCGCCGTCGACGAACCGTCGCTCGGCGCCAAGTAAACCAGCAGCAGGCGATGCTCTTCCGATGCCGCGCGGTAAGCGGCGTAATAGTCGCCGTACCAGGTGACGCCGCCTGCTTCAAACGTTGCGGGCGCGGGCGGAGCGGCTGACGCCGAAAGCACGCAGCAAACGGCGCCCACAACGCTCAGCAGCAGGGAATGGAGCGGGACGATGCGTAGCGTGAGGAAGGATCGCATGGAGTTGTTCCGTCAAAGGGGGAAGTTTTGGTCCGATCGTGACCATGACGCGAGGGGCGCGAGCGTACAGGAAGGATGGCGGGGCGGGAGGCGTCGGAGGGGAGTGTCGTGAATGAAGGGAAAAAGTGTAGCGGACCCGTCTGGCCTGACAACCTTCGGAGAACCGCAAGGCCCCGTCGAACAGCGAAATCACCGGGGATTGCCGCTGAGAATTCTTGTCGCGCGACGCCGTGATCCGCCCAAATACGGGGAGGCCCGCCAGTGATGCGCCGTCGCCGGAATTCCGAGGCGGCGGCTGGCGTGCTAGAATGCTGCCATGAAAAAACACCTCGCGATGATCGTTCTTCTGCTTTGTCTGGCGACGCACCCTGTCGCGAACGCTTGGGGTGAAGACGCTTCACGCGGCGACGACGTAGCGCGTCGCGCCGGCAACCCGGTCTTCACCGGATGGTACGCCGATCCCGAGGCGATCATCTTCGGCGATCGCTATTGGGTCTTTCCGACGTATTCGGACCGGTACGAACGGCAATTGCACCTGGACGCGTTCAGCTCGCCCGACCTCGTCGCGTGGACGAAGCATCCGCGCGTGTTGGAGTTGGCCAACGTGTCGTGGGGCGAGCGTGCGTTGTGGGCGCCGTCGATCATTGAGCACGACGGCCGGTACTTTCTGTTCTTTGCCGCCAACGACATTCAGAATAACGACCAACTCGGCGGCATTGGCGTGGCCGTGGCCGCCCGCCCCGAAGGGCCGTATCGCGATGCGATCGGCAAACCGCTAATCGATGCGTTTCACAACGGCGCTCAGCCAATCGATCAGTTCGCGTTTCGCGACGACGACGGGCAGCACTACCTGTACTACGGCGGCTGGCGACACTGCAACGTCGCCCGCTTGGCCGACGACTTGCTGTCGCTGGAGCCGTTTCCCGATGGCGAGACGTTCAAGGAGATCACGCCCGAGCACTACGTCGAGGGACCGTTCGTGCTGAAGCGCGACGGCAAGTATTACTTGATGTGGTCCGAGGGCGGCTGGACCGGGCCGGATTACAGCGTGGCGTACGCGATTGGCGACTCGCCGACCGGGCCGTTCAAGCGGATCGGGAAGATCTTGCAGCAAGACCCGGCCGTGGCGACAGGCGCCGGGCATCACTCAGTGCTCCACCCGCCGGGGAGCGACGACTATTACATCGTGTATCACCGGCGTCCGCTGGGCGACAACGAAGGCAATCACCGCCAGGTCTGCATCGACCGGATGGAATTCAACCCCGACGGAACGATTCGTCCGGTGACGATCACCTTCGAGGGCGTCGCGGCGCATCCGCTGGATGACGCGGCAATTGCCGAATGACGCGGTCAGCGCGCAGCAGGCGATTGCGCTAGGCGTTGTCCCCATGAAAGCCTGCCGAACGATTCGGGGCCATGCGTCAGTCATGCGGCGCCGACCATCGGCCGCCCCACTGCTCCTGCAGCCGGTTCAGCAGCTCGGTCCATTGCTCGGGCGTGCGGCTCGCGGGAAACGCAATGGGGGGGATTGGCTCGGCGCTCTGCCACACAAGCCGGAACTGACCGCTCGGCTCGACGCGCCCGATGTACGAGCGGCGGGCCGCATACTGGGTGACGGGATCAATCAGAATCGGGCCGCTGGGGGCGTCGTACTCTTGTCCCCGCATCGCGTCGCGGATCGCGAGCGGGCTATCAGCAGCGGCCTGCTCGACGCCCTGCGCCCACAAATGCACGGCGTCGTAGGCCGTCTCCATCGAGGAGTTGATTACGCGTTGGCGTCCGAAACGCCGTTGAAAATGTTGCACGAACGCCTCGTTCTCCGGCGTGGCGAGCGACTGGAAGTAGGTCCCAATCGTGTAGTCCCCGACGAGCTCGTCAATGCGATTGTTGCGCAGTTCCTGCTCGCCGATCCCGGTGGCAAACTGCGTGACGTCGGGCATGCGCTTGCGAAGCGAGCGGACGAAGGCGATCTGAGTGTCGCCGCTGATGGTGTTGATGATCGCATCGGGTTGGGCCGCGACAACGGCATCGATCACGTCGCCCACGTCGGTCGAGCCCAGCGGCAGATAAGCCTCGCCCACGCACTTGGCGCCCATCGACTTGATCTGATCCTTGAGCATCTCGTTGGCAACGTGCGGAAAGACATAGTCGGAACCGACTAAAAAGAAGGTTCGCTTGTGTTGAAATGCGTACGCCCAGGGCACGCAGGGCATGATCGTTTGCGAGGGATCGCCGCCGAGGTAAATCACGTTGGGGCTCATCTCCACCCCCTCGTGATTGACCGGGTAGACGAGCAAGTGGTCGAGCCGCTCGACCACTTCCACAACGGCCTTGCGACTGGCCGAGGTACAGCAGCCAAAGATCGTGCAAACGCGTTGCTCCGTGATAAGCCGTTCGGCCTCTTCGGCGAATGCGGCGTCGTCGGAGCGTCCGTCGACGATCACCGGCTCGATGGGGCGCCCCAGCACGCCGCCCTGTGCGTTGAATTCGTCGATCGCCAGCAGGTAGCCGTCGATGATTACTGATTCGCTGCGAGCCATCGTGCCAGAGAGCGAGTGCAAAATGCCGACGCGCAGCGGCGGCCCGTCGGCAACGACCTCAGGCGGCGCGGCGGCGTCCTTTCGCGACTCCTTGGCGGAGAAGAGCCCGCGTGCGAGCCCGAACCCGACGGCGGCCGCGACGGCCAATAGCAACATGGCGCCGAGCGCCTTGCGACGACTCCCGCGGCGGGCAAGCCCCCACTTGCTGCGCGCGATCAATGAGTCGGGGGCCGCGTTCTGATAGTTGGCAAGCGCCGTCAACATCTCGGTGGCCGACTGATACCGATCGTCGGGCGACTTGGCCATCGCGCGGCGAATAATGGCCGCGCACCCGGGCGGGATCGATTCGTCTTCGGCGCGGGGGTCGGGCGGCTCGGCGTTGCAGTGCGCATGAATCAAACTCACCAGATTCGCGCATTCTGCGTAGGGCATCTTGCCGACCAGCAGGCAGAAGTAGGTCGCCCCAAGCGAGTAGACGTCGCTGCGGCGATCGATGGCGCCCCCCGCGCACTGCTCGGGGCTCATGAAGTTGGGCGTGCCGACCAGTTGCCCGATTTCGGTGAGTTGCAGCGACTTGCGGTTTGTGAGCTTGGCGATGCCAAAGTCGGTGACCTTTGCCGTGCCGTCGGCCGTCAGCAGAATGTTGGCCGGCTTGATG
>JAGQOU010000075.1 GCA_020427145.1 Planctomycetales bacterium
TGTGCGCAACTTGACAGACGCTACCTTGGGCGGTTGTTCGCCACGCTCTCGGGCTATCGAGCGCCCGCGTCCGTCAGCGGCGCCAAGCTGCACGCGACGATGAAGCTCAACGACAAGTCGCGAGAGTGAATTGGAGAATCAAACGGAATCCAACATGCCAACTAAGGGCTCGGCCGCGCGACAAATTCGAAGGGCGTCGCAGGCCGCTCCCCACCTTATTCAACCCCAGAATCGGTCCAACCATTGGGGTCCACCTCAATGGCGTTGCTCGATCGAGTGAAACCGCTCACTTCGTCACAGCAAGATCAACGAGGTCAATTCGATCGTTTTCGCGGACTTTTCTGCAGGAATTCATTGATCCTGCTCCAGCCACTGCTTACCCTCGAAAGTGGAATACCCTGCTTGCGCCGATTGCGCCCGTTGCGGCAGTCCTCTGTTTACAGTTTTCGTCGACAGCTGGACTCCCTGCCTGAAGGCTTGCCTTCGCTGCATCGTTTCTATAGATCGGCGCGTCAATTACGCTCACGTAGTTTCACCCTGAGGCGTCCGCTAATGAATTCCCATCAGTCTTGCTCACGCGCATTCGGTGCGCTGACGGCTTTCGCTCTTGTTGCGTTTGCGGGAGCTTCGGCAAAGTCGCAAGTCATTCTCGATGCCGGTGGTTTTGAGCCTGCGTCAGGGTACAGCACTGCGTTCAATCCGATGTTGCCGGGCAGCTACGTTGGCCAACTGGAAGGGCAAGTGGATCCGCTGAGCCCTGGCGGCGCCTTCCCGAATGGCAAATGGCAGGTGCCCGTCGGCGGTACTGGCACGAGCACGGCCACGGTGGTGAGCGGCGTCAATTCGCCGCTGGGCCCTCCCGGCACGCAAGCCGTTGAGGTCGTCAAGGGAAGCGCCGACGCTCGTTGGGGCGTTCACAATAGCACGTATCCCAGCCCGGGCCGCGAACAGATCTGCATTGAGTGGGATATGATGGTCCCGGCGCCCGGCTCCGGAGGAACTCCGGGAACGGACTTTGGTCCCTTTTTGGGCGTTGAAACAAATTACGATCAGGGCGGCTCCCCGCCCGCCCGACACGGCTGGCTAGGAGTCGACGCCACGTCAGGCACTGTCCTGATCGGCCAAGCCACGACCGGCGATTTCATCGTGACCGACAATCCGGCGGACGTTGCTTTTGGCGACTGGAATAGCTTCCGAATGGTCCTTGATTTCAGCACGTACTCCTACAGCGCTTACCTGAATGGCGCGCTGCTGGGTAGCGAGGATTTTGTCGATGGCTCGGTGGATTACTTCACCGATGCGCCGATCGTCGCACTGTCTGAGGGGACCCCGTTTGCCAACCTGACGGCGTCTGCATTTATCGACAATTTCCGCATCCACGAAGGCCTCAACTGCGTTCCCGAACCGGCGGCTTGGCTGCTGATTGGCTTCGGTACAGCCCTGATCGCTTGCCGTCGTCGGTTGGCGAAGTAGGCTAAATTTGGTACGGTTTCGGGTAGTAGGTGGCCAACCCGGATTAGAATTTCCCGATCGAGCTCAGAGAAGACGAGCCATGTTACGGCGCACCACGATACTAATTGGCGCAGCATTGCTGGGCCTGATTGCGGCCGACGCTCGGGCCGGGGAGGCAAACTCTCCGTTTCGCACATTCGGTCGCAGCCGACGGACTGTTGTCACGCGACGATACTACAACCCCTTCCAGGTTGTCGTTCTCTCGCGACTTGCCGCGAACCCGTTCGGGCTGCCAACCCCTGCTGTCAGCGAAGCGTTGACGGCCCAACTCGCTGCGGAAGCGACCGCTGTCGATGCGTCGGCGGCGGCCATTGCGCCCACGGAAGTTGCAGTTGAGCAGCCGGTCTCATTGTCTGAGACGCCGACTTTTCGCTCCGAATCGTCGACGTCAGCGGCCGTGATCATTGCTCCGCCGCCCTACAGGCCGCCGCCGCGGAGCCCCTATCGACCCGCTCCGCGACCGCCGTTCTAAGCGGTTGAGTCCTGCCGATCAGAGGCCTTTCACGAGGCCAAGGTCAAATAGAGTTACTAAACAGCCGCGTCCGTCTCGATTGAGAAGGACGCGGCTGCTTTTTTTGTTTGACGCCGAACGAAGTCGCCGCTGCCGATCATTCCGATCAACGTCGGCCGCGCTAAGGGCCTGTGATCGTGCCCGTAACCTGGGCGTCGGTATGGTTGGCTGCGCGGCCGAAGATATTGAAGTTGAATATCTGCGTCATGTAACGCGTGATGCCTTGATCGGGAGTTTCCTGCAAGATCAAGACGTCTTCCGCCTGAACCAATAGGTCTTGCCGCGGATCTCGCAACGCCGCGTCGATCTCAACTCGGATCATGGCGAGACCGCCATTGGGCGTCTTTCGCAACACCGTCACGAGGTTCGGGGACGGATTGCCGATACCGGCGCCGACCACGGCGCCGTTGAGGTTATTAGAATTGATGCCGCCGTTGAGCAGCGGACCACGCGACTTCAGCACCGCTTCCATCACGGTCAGGTCGTAATTGTTGGGCAGCGGGTGCTCTGCGGAGGGAATCAAACCGCCGGTGTAGTAAAACTCGGGATCGCGGCCGCGAATGGAGATGATGTCCCCCGTTTGCAGAATCACGTCACGCGGATTGAACGGAAGCGGTTGGCCAGGACGGATGCGGAGCGGAATGCGAATTACGCGGGGCTTTTCGGGATCGAAAGCAGGCGGCGGAAACGCGTTTGCGTCGTCCGGATGCTTCTGCGTGGCGTCCCAATAGCCGCGCTGGATCACGATTTCCTGATTCGATTCCAACCCCGGCAGGCCGCCGGAGCGGGCCAGCGCGCTGAGCACGTCGTTCTGATACGCAGGCAATTCGACGACGTCTCCTGTCGCCCGACCGCCGCCGCCGATGGTTGTCGTCGTCGTTCCCAGCCCCAGCAGCGATTGATTTTGCAGCGACACCTGCGAGCCAGGAGAATCCTCGCGCAGCACCAGCACGCGCACGGTGCGCGACCGCAGCAAACTCACCAGAATCCGCTGATCGTCGGGCCGTAGAATCTCCTTTTTGAGGTACGCGTCAACGACCGCCTGCTCAGCCTGCTCGACAGTCAAGCCGGCAACCTCGACGCTGCCGACGTATGGCAAGGAGATCGTTCCGTCATCTCGAATTGGAAACGGGTAACCGATCGAGGGAGGCAGTTCCGGCGAGTCGGGAAGGTTGACCGGAGGAGGCGATTCCGCCTCGCCTAGGATTCCCTCCACGTAGACGCCCAGCGTATCGCCCGCGGCCAGGATGTACTCCTCGGGGGGCGCCTGCCGCAAGGCGGTCAGCGGAATTTGCTCAAGCCCCTCGCGCGATTCCGCCTTGAGCTCTTCGGGCAAGATTCGCACCGGAATGCCGTTCGCTACAGGATTGGTCACCGCAGCGCAGCCGAGCGAAAGCAATCCCGCCAGGGCGCATACGACGATCCCCATCCACGGTTGGGACGGCTGATCGAGCGGCAGATCGAGCTGATGGGACATGGCGATTGCGCGATAACGACGTGCGGCGAAGCGTTTCGAGTTGAAGGCTCTGATGCGGAACGCAAGACGGGGCGACGATGATTTGGCGACTAGCGTAGAAACTGGACGGAGGCGCTGTTGGAGCGTTTCGGTGGTTGGCGTCGCAGGTCCACCGGCTGCTGGATCTCGGGCGGCGCCTCCGGGTCGAGGACTTGAGCGAGTTTGACGCGGCCGGAACTGTGACCGGTGGCGTCGGTCTCGGTTTCCCATTCCAACTCGTCGAATACGGTCGAGTCGCTGGGATCAACATGCGGCAATGCCGGTGGGTTCAATTGGGGTTGCGGGAGGGGAGTTGGTTCGGCCGGCGGGGGCGGAATGACTTCGCTGTTGGGCAGCGGCTCTCCGGTCCCAGACGGTTCGTCCCACATATCGCTGGCGTAGCCCAACTCGTACGACGAACGCACGATGGCCGCCCGACGGAATCCGCCGTCGCGAGCGATTGCTGCCCCGGTGCGATAGCCGTTGAACCAATCCGCCGACCCCACGTGCCCGTCGGGGTTGCGATAGGCCGCGTTCCAGAACTTGCGCGGCGGCAACGGCGGTGGCTCGCCAGTCCCGCCGGCGTAGACGTAGTCGACAAATCCGTCCCGGAATCCGGCTTCGAACTCCTCACTGGCTACTTCGTGCCCGCAGTCACCGGCAAACAGTTGCCACTGCTGATCGGCCCATTCGCGGTAGAGTTTGACGGACCGCGGTCGGTCGCGTTTGGCGGAGTATTGGGCCGGCTCCTCAAACAGAGTTCGCTTGGCGTGCTGGCAGACCGTGCAACCTGCTGCGGCAACGATCGCCAATGCACAGACAAATACGCTGCTGCGCAGCCTTAGCGAGATGCGAGGGAGCGAGATATGGGGCCGTGACAAACGCATGTAAGCAGGCTCGATAGTGCGAAATTGCGGGCCGCGAGGTGCCAAATAGGCACCTACGGACATCACTTCTATCGAGTTGTTCGCTTGAAACGGTTGAGCAAAACAGGCAGGCTCTATGGATTACCTGGAATACGCAGCTAGCTGCCGAGTTTACCGATGGAATTCGTTGTGGGGGCGGCGAACCCCGTTTAAACTGGGGCAAATAGGCAGCGGGCGAGAGCAGGACTCGGCTCGAACCAATTCGATCAGATTCTTTGCAATCCCACCGCCTACCCCACCTTAACAGAGAGAACTGCCGCAATGGGGCTCCCTCCTCCCAGTCCCCGCCGGGGTACGTCTGCGCTCGTCGCGATGTTGGTGCTTGCATCTTGGGCGAGTCTGTCCCGTGCTGGCGGACCGATCGTGGACACTCTCGGCTTTGAGTCGCCACGCTACAACTCCGGCAGCCTCGTCGGTCAGCCCAACCAGCCTGAGCACTCCAATTGGCTGGTCTCCGGCGGTCGCGGGGGATCCGCGACTGTGCAGTCGGCGGTGACCGAGTCGGGCAACCAAGCCCTGCGCGTCGACCGCGGCTCGTTTTCCGACGACCGCTGGCTGGTCCCGGTCGACAACTATCCCACAGGCCGCTTTGTCCTTGTGTCATGGGACATGTTGGTGCAGGAGTCGGCCGGTTCCGGGTTGGGGCCCTTTTTTGGCGTCGATACTTACGACGACGACGAAACGCTGGGCGTGCTCGGCTCGCTGGGCGTCGATGCGAAAACCGGCGAGATTCTATTCCAACTGGGCGGCAGCGGTTTCATCACCGGTACCGGAACTTTCACGGGATTCAACACCTGGAATCATTTCGGTCTGTTGCTCGACTTCGACGCCAACGCCTATCGCACGTACGTCAATGGAACGTTCCTTGTGCAGACCGGATTTGTCGATCTGGACAAGGGCGTCAATGAATTCACCGACGCGGATATTGCCGCCTTTGCGTCCGCGGAAGACACCACGTCGCTCGGAATGACGGGGACGGCGTTCTTCGACAATTTCCTCGTCACCGACGGCGTGCTGGGGGACTTTGATCTCGATGGCGACGTCGACGGCGCGGATCTGGCAACGTGGGAAAGCGCCTACGGCGTCAGCGCCGCCGGCGATGCCACGGCCGACGGACAGACAACCGGCGCCGATTTCTTGGTCTGGCAACGTCAGTACGGCGTCAATCTATTTCCAGCAACGCCGGTCAGCAGCGCCGTTCCCGAACCCGCCGCGATTGTGCTCGCACTGCTGGGCGTCGCGGCGCTGCGACGCCGAGGTTCCGGCAACCATCCGCGTTAGGTCCCCCTGGCCGCGACCTGGCGGCCTAACCCTGCCAGGTCGACCGGATGATGACGAATGTCGCGACGGCGACAATCGACGCTGCGAACACGCGCTGCAACCGCGGTCCTGACAGGCGACCGCTGATCGCGATGCCAGCGAACATGCCCAGCACTCCGCCGGCGATGAACGGCGCCGCAATGGCTAACGAGACGTCGTGCCCAGCCAGCAAGTGCGAGGCCACGCCCGAGACGCCGACCAGCGCAATCACCATGAGTGAAGTGCCGATCGCGCGATGAATCGGCATTTCGCTAAAGCCAACCAGGGCGGGCACGATGACAAAGCCGCCGCCGACGCCAAACAGCCCGGCAAGAACGCCCGTGCCGAGTCCGACGGCGGCCAGCACCATGGCGCATGGGGACGTGAGCCGCAAACGACCAGTCGCGTCGCGGCGGCACGCTGGCCCCGCGGCGTCAGGGGCCTCATCGGGCAGGACGGTCGGCGGAACGCCGGCGCGCTGCCACATGCGGTAGGCCACCAGCAGCATCAAGACAGCGAAAAGCAACAGCAGCATCTGCTGGGGAATCTGGCGGGATAACCACGAGCCGACGGGCGCTCCCGCCATGCCAGCAACGGCAAAGAGCAGGCCCGTGGGAACTTCGACCAGCCCCCCGCGCCATCGCTTCCAGAATCCCACCGCGGCGGTCACTGCGACCGCCGCCAGCGAGATTCCAACCGCGTCGCGCGGCTCGACGCCCAATCCGTACACCAACAGCGGCACGGCAAAGATTGCACCGCCGCCGCCGGTCAGTCCCAACGACAGGCCGACGATCGATCCCAATGCCAGCGACAAAAGCGTCATGGCTTGGCCATTTCCTTTGTGATGGGCGGTGGACTTCGAGAATTGGGACGGCGTCGACTAGACGCCCACGACGCCTTCTTCGCGAACGACCGGCAAGCCGGCGTCGACCCAGGCGCGGTAGCCGCCCGTCATGTTGACGACGTCCAACCCGGCGCGTTGCAGAATGCTGGCGGCAATCGCCGACCGCCCCCCGCCTAGGCACTGGGCAACCACGGTCTTGCCGCGGTCCAGGTCATCGACGTGTCGCCGCAACGTGCCAAGAAACTCGTGGCGCGCGCCCGGCAAATGACCGGCCTGAAACTCAGTGGCGGCGCGAACGTCGAGCAACGCGACTTCGCCGCGCTCAATGCGGCCGTGCAACTCCTGCGGCGTCGCTGAGGCGTACGATTCCGTTCGTAGCGAGCTCTGCGCCACCTGGTCGCTGGGAAAGTAGCCCCCCACGTTGTCGATGCCGATCGACCGCAAACTCTGCAGCAAGTCCGCGACGGCCGCTTCGGGCGCCAGGAGGTACGTCGGTTGATCATAGTCGACGAAGAAACCGGCCCACTGCACCAAGCTGCCCGCCGGAACGTTGATCGTGCCGGGGACGTGCCCTTTGCCGAATTCTGCCGACTTCGCCGTGTCGATGACGAGCCGTTCCTGGGCGGTCGCCGCCAATTCCGCGGGGCTGATCGCTTCGACCGGCGCCAACTCGTCCAGCAGCGTCGGGCCGATCTTGTTCACCCGTTTCATCACCGCAAAGTAGAACGGCGTCTCCGGCTGCTCGGCCAAGATGTAGTCGACGAACTGTTGCTCGTCGTGGTATTGCAGGGCCGGGTTGAACAGTTTTTCGTAGCCTACGGTGCTCGAGGGGATGGCTCCGAGGCCTTTCCCGCAGGCGCTGCCGGCTCCGTGGGCGGGCCACACCTGCAGGTGGTCCGGCAAGTCGCGGAACCGCAGCATCGATGCGTACAGCTGTCGCGCCCCTGCGTCGGCGCTGCCTTTCACGCCGGCGGCCGTCTCCAGCAAATCGGGTCGGCCGATGGAGCCGACAAACACGAAGTCGCCTGTGAAGACGCCCATCGGCGCCGTCGCACCGCCGCCTTCGTCGGTCAGCATAAAGGTGATGCTCTCGGGGGTGTGCCCCGGCGTGTGCAGCACGTCCAGTCGGACGCCGCCGATGTGGAACGAATCGCCGTCGTTCAGTAACTGTGCGTCGTATTGGTCTGCGTAGGCGTACTTCCAGTCGGCAGGACCGGCGTCGGAAAGATACAGCTTGGCGCCGACGCGGTGCGCCAGTTCCCGCGAGCCGGACACAAAATCGGCGTGGATATGCGTTTCCGTGGCGCCAACGATCCGCAACCCCTCGGCCTTGGCGACGTCGAGGTATTGGTCGATCGCGCGGCCCGGATCGATGACCAACGATTCACCGGTCTTCTGGCAGCCCACGAGGTAGGAAGCGTGAGCGAGCGCCTTGTCGTAGAAGTATTTCAGGAACATGACCAAGGGCCTCCTTGGGGGCGGGGAGTGGAATGGCAGTTTCGTCGAAGGCGATTCAGCTGGAGATTGACTCGCGCCTGGCGGGCGCCGACTCCGGTACGACCGGCTCGCCTGTGCGGAACGAGCCAATCGCGCTTGCAGCGTCGTGCCACATGTGGTACTGTAAATATATCGTCATATTACGACATGTCAATCAGTCCAAACGGGAATTTGGCGACAACGTGTGGTGGACCGGTGCAGGATGTCGCCCTGACGATCTGATGAGCCCGTATTCGGTCACCGAGAATAGAGGCAACTCCTATGCCGAGGCTTATGAGAGTTATCCAAATTGGGTTGCCGCTCGTCGCGGTCGCCGGCCTGGCGTATTGGCTGCGGTTCTCGCCGTTGGCGGTGGTGACCCACGAAGTCTCCCGCGGTCCGATCGCCGTGGAGGTGCTGGGAACCGGCACGCTTGAAGCGCGGGTCCGCTCCACCGTGAGTCCGAGGATTGGCGGTCGCGTCCAGCAAATCCTGGTGGATCAGGGCGACCGGGTCACTGCAGGGCAAGTGCTGTTCACGCTCGACGACGCCGATCTTCGCCAGCAGGTCGAGATTGCCGCGGCAAACGTGGCGTCTGCGGAGGCGGCTCTCGACCGGTTGCAGGCCGACGAGGCGCAGGCCAACGCGATTCTCGAACAGACGCGGCGCAGTTACGAGCGCGCCCAGCAAGCCTTGCCGTCACATGGGATCTCGGAGCAAGAAGCCGACCGCGCGCTGGAAGCCTACCGCATTGCCGAGGCTGGCGTGGCGCGCGCCACCGCGGCGCTGGCCGAGGGGCGCACGCAACTGATCGCCGCCGAGAAGAACCGGTCCTATCGCGAGACGCTGTTGGCCGACACGCAGATTCTGGCGCCGTTCGACGGCTTGGTTGTGAAACGTCATCGCGATGCGGGCGACATCCTCGCGCCGGGCAGTCCGACGCTCTCGCTGGTGTCGCTCGATGAAATCTGGGTCACTGCCTGGGTGGACGAAACTGAGTTGTCGAAGCTTGCAGTCGATCAGCCGGCACGGGTCGTGTTTCGCTCCGACACAGACCGCGATTATCAGGGAGAGGTCGCCCGTCTGGGCCGCGAGACGGATCGCGAGACGCGCGAGTTCGTGGTCGACGTGCGAGTCCTTTCGCTCCCGGAAAACTGGGCCGTGGGGCAACGGGCGGAGGTCTTCATCGAGACGGCCCGCGCCGATTCGACCGTGGCGGTTCCGCCGCAGTTTCTCAGTTGGCACGGCTCGGAGCCCGGACTTCACGTCATCAGCGCCGGGCGGGCGGCTTGGCGACCGGTGAAGACGGGACTCCAGGGCCGCGAGATGATTGAGATCGTCACAGGGGTTCAACCCGGGGACATCGTGGCAATGCCCGTCGGGCCAAAGCCCGTGTCGCTGGACGGACGCAAGGTGGCAATGCCATGAATCTTGCCGCAAAGGACGTTCGTCACAATCTGGGACGGTTCGCCCTGACGGCGATCGGCATCGGCATGTTGCTGATGATCGTCATGGGGATGGCCGGCATCTATCGCGGGCTGATCGAAGACGCCACGCTGCTGGTCGACCGCATCGGGGCCGACCTGTGGATTGTTCAACGCGATACGCGCGGCCCGTTTGCCGAGCAGTCGCGCGTGCCGGACAGTCTGGCGTATCGTGCGGCGGCAGTCCCCGGAGTTGCATCCGCACGCGAGTTTGTGCTGCACACGATTCAGCGCCAACACGACGGCCAACGACTGCGCATGACGGTCATGGGGTTGAGTTGGCCGGCCGACAAAGGCGAGTGGCTGCCCCTGTTGGCGGGACGACCGTTACGGCAGAACCACTTTGAGATGATCGTTGATCAGTCGCTTGGCCTGCAGCTTGGCGCCCAGTTGCGACTGGGCAAGGAGATCTACGAAGTTGTCGGCTTGACGAACGGCATGGTCAGTTCCAGCGGCGACGCCATGGCGTTCGTCACGGCGGCCGACTCGCAAGCAATTCAATTCGACAAGGCGGGCGAAGCGATCCGGCTTGAGCGATCCGGACGCGAACGCCGCGCTGCGTCGCACGAGACCATCCTGAGACAGCCTGGGCTGTCGGAGCAATTCTCCGGCTCCATGGCGAACTTGCCGGCCGTCGCGCCGCCGGATATCAGCGCGGTCTTGGTGCGCATCGCCCCCGGAGCCGACGTGCAACGAGTCGCACAGATCATTGGCGGCTGGGAGGACGTGACCGTCCATACCCGACAGCAGCAGAAGGACCTGCTGGTGCAAGGCATGGTCGACAAAGCGCGGCGGCAGCTGGGCATGTTTCGCGCCCTGTTGACGATCATCGCCGCGATCATCATGGCATTGATTCTCTACACGCTCACGCTCGACAAGATTCACGCCATTGCATTGCTCAAGTTGATCGGAGCGCCAAATCGCGTCATCCTCGGCCTCATCTTGCAGCAGGCGCTGTTCTTGGGCGCCTTGGGATACGCCATTGCTTATGTTGTGGGGCAAAAAGTGTTTCCGCATTTTCCGCGGCGGGTCGTACTCACCGACGGCGATCTCGTGCAGTTGGCCGTGATCGTGGTGCTGATCTCCGTGATGGCGAGCCTCTTGGGCATTTGGCGCGCCATGCGGGTGCAACCCAATGAAGCGTTAATGGGGTGAGACGAACATGAACGAACCCGCCGCGATTGAAACGCGCGAACTCACCAAGATCTACGGCAGCGGAAACACCGAGGTCGTTGCGATGCACAACGTCTCGCTGACGGTGCGGCGCGGCGAAGTCGTCGCCTTGCTCGGGCCCAGCGGAGCGGGCAAGTCGACCTTCTTGACCGCCGCAGGACTCATCAACCCGCCAAGTTCCGGGCAGGTGTTCATCGGCGGGCAACAGGTGATGGACGGCCCCGCGGCCGCCACCGATCTGCGGGCGTTTCGCAGACGCCACATCGGTTTCGTCTTTCAGAAGGCCAACTTGATTCCGTTTCTCTCCGCCCATGAGAATGTGATCGTGGCGATGGAACTCAACGGCGCCTCGCCGCGGGCCGCTCGGGCGCGAGCACTGGAGTTGATGCGCGAGTTGGAAATTGACAACCGCGCTCGCTACCGGCCGGCGATGCTCTCGGGAGGTCAGCAGCAGCGCGTCGCCGTGGCGCGGGCGCTGGCCAATCATCCCAGTCTCGTGCTCGCGGACGAACCGACAGCCGCCCTCGACAGTCGCCGCGGCCGGCAGGTTATGGAACTATTCCGCGGCGTTGCCCAGGAACATGGGGCGGGAGTCATCGTGGTGACGCATGACCACCGATCGCTCGACGTGTTCGATACCATCTACGAGATGGAAGACGGCGCGGTGACGCGACTACCAGCGGACCACGCGCCCCGGTAGCCGGACGCAGTCGCACGGCGCCCGAACGCTGGCTCAGATCTCCGCCGGCGATTCGCTAGGCCGCTGCGGGGCATCCGCTCGCACTGTGCGAACCGCGGGCAACGCGTCCGGACTCTGGCGGCGGGGGTTGCGGGCCATTTCGTAGTGCTCGCGAACTTCGTCCTCCGACAGCGGCCGGGGGTACACCGCTAGCTCGTCAATTTGACCGATGTACCGGCGGTAATCCTGGTCCTCATCGAGTTGCCCGACCACCAGCCGCCAGTCGCTCACAAGCGCGGTCGGGTCCGTGGCAGTGGCGCTGAGTTGGCCATTGACGTACAGCAGCATTCGGCCGGCCAGCTTGACGCCGACCACATGCTGCCATTTGCGGACATCGTAAGGACTCTCCGAGAAGACGGACGTCCCCAACTCGGCGTCGGTGCTGGGGGGGCTGCGGTGCAAAAAACGAATCCGCCCAGGGTGCTCAATCGCCGTTTCCGCAGCGCGAGGTCCTCCCAACTCCAACAGGCAAGCGTGGGGACACGCCCAATTCGGCTGGGGACGCGGACCGATCATCGCTGCGAACGTGGCCCAATGATAATGGCTCGGTTTGATCCAGGCTTCGACCGCGTAACCGTCGTCAAACGTCTCGCTCACGGGCTCGTCGCTGATCACATACGTAGAATACGCATCATCCGACATCGCCGACCCCAGGTCTAACACCTGATTGCGATCATGCCGTACGCGACTGGCGGAGCCAACAACCTGGCCGTGGTATCTGTCGCCCGCCGAGTTGACGACCCGCCGCGGATCGTCGCCTTCAAAGCGCCAGTACAAGAGCGGTTTCGCAGCGAGGATCGCCCGAACGTACTCCGGCGAGATGTGCAGGTTGTCGGCCCCCATCGAACGCTGCGACGCAAACTCGTCAGGCGCGGCAAGTCCTGCTTCCAGATGCACGCGGCCCTCTTCGGCGGCAATGCTCAAGGACTCGCCGGAGTTGACCGCCACGCGCTTCATACCGGCTGCTTCGTCAGTCCAGGGCACGACTGCCGCCGCGTGGCCGCGAAACACATGCAGTTCCACTTGGCTGCCAGTGATCGCCAAGCCAAGCGACGCGTCTTCCGACACCTCGATGTCGCAATTGGGCGTCGTCAGGCGGAAAGTCGACCCGGTTGACGTGACGTCGGCTGACAGTTTCCCGTGGCTGAGACAAGCGCCGTGGTCGGCGGTGAGCACAAGTCCGGCGGGGCCCTCGATTTTCAGAACGGCGTTCCCGAGCGACCAGTCGATTTGCAGCTCAGCGAGCCCTTCCAGCAGGTTGAGCGCTTCGCCCATCCGCAGGGCATGATCATTGATGAAAGCCGACTCGCCCTGAGAACTCCAGAGGCACGCCGTGCCCTGGACAAATCGGGCGACATAGGGCGAATGACCGTCGTTGGGCGTCAGCGTATCGTCGTCTGGCAACGTCACGGCGATCTGCTGCGAGCGATCAGCAAATTCGCGCTTCGCGTGCTGAAATCCCAGCGTCCAGCCCAGGGCCACGACAAACGCCGCGGCCAGGGCCGCCCAGAATGGCGTGCCGTCGCGTTTGAACGGAAAACTCCGACGGGCCGCAACGGCCGTCGGCGGGACGTGAGGAGCAGGCATCGGCGCGGCCGGATGCGTTGCCTCCTGCGCCGCCGCCATGATTTGGTCGAGTAAATCGTTTCGCAAGCTGCCGCCGTTGCGCGTCTTGGTGTTATTCCAGGTCAACCAGGCGTCTTGCGTCATGACGTCGACGACCACCGTGGCGCGGCGCGGGTCTTCCAGAACCAGCCGATTGACCTCCGCCAGTTCATCGCTCGTGGCGTCGCCGTCAATGGCGGCCAACAGGATGCGGGCAATCTCATGCTCAATGCGACGATCGGAGCTCACGACACGTTCTCCCTGGCCATGACGCGGCCCACGCATTCACGCAGCGTCGTATGCACGCGCGCCAAAGATCGATAAATCGAATGGACTGAGGCCGCATGCCGGGCGGCAATCTCCTTGGGGCGTCGCTGCAAATAATACCGTTGCTGGACCAGTTCGCGGTCGTCGCCCTCGAGTTTTTCGAGGCATTCCTGCAGCGCTCCCTGGCGACCCGGGATTTGCGCCGAGCGACTCAGCAAGTCATCGGCGAGCAGGGTCAACACCTCCTCGCTGAGCACCTGCAGGCGCTTGCTGGAGCGGCGGAGATGCAGGACCTCCAGGTAGGCAATTTTGCAGGCCCAGGCGTAGAACGACCCTTCGGAATCGTAGTTCGCGAATTTCCGCCACAATACGACACAGGTGTTTTGGAACACCTCGTCGGCATCGGACGAGTTGAACACGAGCGTCGAGATAAATTCGAACACGCGCCGCGAATGCTGCGAGAACAGCCGCAGAAACTCGTCCTGTCGTGCGGGCTGCGGAGCGTCCATCTCGTCCCAGCTAAAAAAAGAGTTGGGCGGTTGCCAAACCGCCGAGTTTGCCATGGCCATGCGGGGCCCCGCAACGGCATCCGGCGAGGCGAACGTCTCTGGCTTGGCGAGGCGCTTCGGCAGATCCAACGCGCCTCGCCACACAGGTATCTCCGCGGGCTGGCGGTTTTTTGCGGTGAAACTCAAGGTTTGCGAGAAACGAGCGACTTTCCGGCGATTCCAACGGACCGCCAACACCGTGTCTCTAGGAAGAATTGGGGAAATTTTTCGGTTTTCCCACAAAAATCGGGCGAATTGTGGTGAGTTAGGGTGGCTGAGTGGACATAGCCCTTCTCAATGGCCCGTTCGGGCGATTTTTTAGGTCTCCACTTCGTCTGGAAGGGTCCCGAGCCCGTCCTCGCCACGCGAGGATGCGACCGGGACGAACGGCGGAATGGTTCCGCCTTGGCGGGTCCACTGACGGACCAAGAGAAGAGATGCGACGACAAGCACCGCACTCGCTCCTCGGGGGCGAACGCTGCGGCAGGCCGGGCAGGGCTGGTCGTCGCACCAGCCGACAGAGCGTTGCCGCGCTGCGGCGCGCCTGTCGGCGTTGATGCCTGAATTTTTGCCCCGCTGCCCTTTCTCCGTCGATTCGCCTGAAGACGCTTTTCGCTTTCAAATTCGCTTGCGGCCTGCCGGTGCCGCCGCCACCGAGAAGAGTTCACACGCTTCGAACTTCTGGTCGCGCCCCGCACCTCCCGTTGCCGCAGTTATTGCCGTTCAAGTCGTTCGTTTTTTTGCTTTTCTCACCAAGGGAGAGTCAGCTCATGAGTATGCACAAGCACCTATTTGCGGGAATCGTCGCGATGGTCGCGACAGCGGCCGCAACAACCCAGGCTGCAACGGTCTCCATGACCGCCGGCGATGGGTTCGGAACCTCGTCATTCAATTCGGCAGGGCAATGGAACAATGCCGCGGCCCCCTCGGCCGGCAATGACTATTTCAATGCGACGTTTCTGCTACGGACTCCTAGTGCCGGCAACGCCAGTTTCACGTTCGGCGGCGACTCGTTGACGATCACCGGCAGCGGTCTGGCGGCCGGCGTCAACAACGAAGCGCTCATGTTCAAGGGTAGCGGCGTCGGGGCCGTGATTACGGTCGACAATCTGACGATTGACGGCGGCCAGCTCCGGCACGGGCAGGGCGATGCCGATAGCTTTTCGTTGGCGGGCAATCTCGCGATCGGCGCCAATGGGGCGAACTTCGCCACGCAGGGCGAAATGATCGTCAGCTCAGCCATTAGCGGTTCGAGCACCATTCGGGTCCTGGACAGCGGCAATGCCGGTACTGCTCGGCATATTACGCTCACCAGTGGCGCCAATACGTTTACCGGCAACATCGAACTGTTCGGCCAAGCGAACGACCGCGCCCGACTGATCCTGGCCGACGACGCGAATCTCAATTTCGTGATCGGCGCCAACGGAGTGAACAACTCGGTCTTCGGCACCGGCACGGCGACCTTCGACGGCGACTTCTTGTTGGATCTCTCCGGCGCCAGCAGCAATTTCGGTGACAGCTGGACGCTAGCGAGCGCCGGCAGCCAGTCGTTTGGCTCGACCTTCACGGTGCCTGGTTTCGCTTTCAACGGCGGCAGCGTGTGGGTCAACGGATCCTACCAGTTCAATCAGGCGACCGGCGTATTGTCGGTGGTTCCTGAACCGGCAACGGCCCTGTTGGCGGCCTGCGGCGTCGCACTGGCGATTGGCGCCGTGCGCCGGCCGCGCGGTTAATTGGCAACGACTCGGTCCGCCTGGTCCCGGCGCGACGCCGGGGCCAGGCGACCGTTTGATTGGGATCGCCCTTGTCCGTTCGGCGGGCCGGGCGAGCAGAGCAACTTCGGGACAGGCGAAGAATTTCAAGCGAATTGGCGAAGGCAAAGGAGTCAGCCATGCGACGCCGCGGTTTCACTTTGGTCGAGCTGTTGGTCGTGATTGCGATCATCGGCGTGCTGGTAGCGCTCTTGTTGCCGGCCATTCAACAGGCCCGCGAGGCGGCCCGACGCACGCAGTGCGTCAACCAGATTCGCCAAATGGTGCTTGCCTGCCACAACTACCACGACGCGCAGGGGCAGCTGCCGTCGGTCGGCGACCAGGTGGTGACCGGCTCCGCGCACCAAGCGAGCGGACTGAGTTGGCTGGGTCAGATTTTGCCGTATCAGGAAAACGGCAACCTCCGTCAGTTGATCGACGACAGCGTGCCGTGGTATGACGCCAAGAACGATGCCGCCGAGAACACGTCGGTGCCGTTGTTTATCTGTCCGTCGACCGGCGCGGAACTGAGTGCATTCACGGGGACGCCTGGGAACACTACCGTGTACGTCGAGGCTTCGCCGTTGCGGGCGCATTACGTCGGCATCATGGGCGCCAAGTCGGCCGGCGATTTTCGTACCGCCAAATACCCCGACAACGGCTACACGATGGCCCTGACCAGCGGCGGGCAGATTGTTGGCAGCGGCACGGGAGACGTCAGCGGCGGGCTAGCGACCAACGGCGCGATCGTGTTCGACGGCAATATCAACTTCAAACATTTTTCCGACGGCACCAGCGCCACGATGATGGTCGGTGAAAGTTCGTGGGACTCAGGGCCCACCCGGACCTGGATCGTCGGCACGCTTGACGTGAATAGCGGCCCGGGGGGCGCCAATCACGGTTGGATCTACAACTCGAAGAATATTCGCTGGCCGATGCACACTGCGTTCCGCGAAGCTCCTGGCGAGCCCGCCAGTGGCTACCAGAGCAACGATATCAGTATGGGCAGTCGGCATCCGGGCGGTGCGCATGTCGGCATGGCTGACGGCGGCGCCCGGTTCCAAAGCGAAGACATTGGCCTGAACGTGTTGCGGGCAATGGCCACGCGCAATAATGCCGACGATGCGGGGTATCCCGAGTCGACCGTCACCGCCGGCGGCGGCGGGTCGGGGCGTTAACGATTTTTTGGGCGGCGACCGCACGGCGAACGTCGCCGTGATCGTTGCCGCGGAACAGAACGAGGAACGGGCAGTGTCAGGGCGGAAACTCTTCCAGAGCGCAAACGTTGCCTTGGCGGCGTTGGTCGCGTGCGGCTGCAACTCCGGCGATTCGGGCCTGGCGCCCGTGTCGGGGCAGGTGTTGCTCGACGGGCAACCGCTCACAACAGGCGCCGTGATCACGATGCCGCCTCAGGGGCGAGGCGCCCGCGGCGTGATTGGCTCCGACGGTCGTTTCACGCTCTCCACGGGCGACCTGGGCGAAGGCGCAACCATCGGCCGACACGCCGTGGCGGTCGTGGCAATGGAGGAGACGGTCGGACTGAATCCCGAAGCGCCCCGCAAGTTGCTCGTCCCGCAGATCTATACCGTGCCAGAGACGTCGGGACTGTCGATCGACGTGGTCGCCGATCAAGACAACGACGTGGTGTTGAAACTGACGTCGCAGACAACTACGAATTCGAAACAGAGATAGCGAAACAAACCTCAGAGGGAGATTGAGTGATGACACGACGACAACTTTGCACATTTGGCGGCGCCCTGTTGTTGCTGGCCGCGGCGGCGTTCCCGACCCAGGCCGCGGACATCACGTTGTCCGGCACCGATGCGCTCGGCGAAACATCGTTCAACACGGGATTGCACTGGAGCAACAGCCTGGCGCCCAGCGCCGGCAACAACTACTTCACAGGCAATGCCCGGCTGCGAACTCCGCCTGACGCAGCCAGCTACACCTTTGCCGGCGATTCGTTGACGATCAACAACACCACGCCCTACTCCGACGGCCTGCTGTACAAGGGCACCGGAAACACCGGCGTCATCACTGTCCCGAATCTGATTCTCGATGGCGGTCTCATCTCGCACGCGAACGGCACGGGCGATGTGTTCCAGCTGGACGGTCATATCACCGTCAACAGCGCCTCGCAGATTTATGCGAAGCAGGGGTTTATTGACGTGCTCGCCGACGTGTCGGGCGCCGGCGGGCTCACAATTCCCGTCACCGATGACAATGCCAACACTGGGCAGCGTATCGTGACCCTATTCGGCGCCAGCACCTTGTCGGGTAACATCGACGTGAGCGGCAAATGGCGCCTGGCCGATACGGGCAGCATGCTGTTCGACATCGGCGCCAACGGGGTCAACAATACGATCAGCGGCACGGGCTGGGCCGAGTTCAACGGCACGTTCAATTTCGATCTGACCGGCGCTAGTTCGACTCCCGGCGATAGCTGGTCGATTGCCGGCGTCACAACGCAATCGTTCGGCAGCACGTTCGCCGTGGGCGGCGGGTTTGCCAAGTCGGGCGATTTCTGGTCCGACGGAACGTATCTGTTCAATCCGCTCGACGGCACGCTGTCGGTGTCCGCCCCGCCCGTTTCGTGGAACGTGGACGGCGGCGGCAATTGGGGCGTCGGCGCCAACTGGACCGGCGGCAACGTTCCGGCGGCCGGCGTGGACGTCACGTTTGGCGGCGTCCTGACCGCGCCCAACGCACCGGCGACGGTCAGCCTGAACGTGCCAGCCACGGTCGGTCGTCTCACCTTCAGCAACACGAACCAATTCATCCTCAGCGGTCCCAACACGCTGACGCTCACCGGGTTGGCTCAGCTCTCGGCCGGCAGCGGAACGCACGAGGTAAGCGCGACGATCGCCGGTTCCTCGGGCCTGACCAAGACCGGCGGCGGCGACATCATCCTCTCGGGCGCCAATACCTACACCGGGCTGACGGACGTGCAGGGCGGCGGGCTGCGGGTGCTGACTCCCGCCAGCGTGCCGGGCAACGTCAACGTGACGACCGGCGCCACGCTGTTCTTCCAAGGCGATGACCTAGGCGGCGGCTTCAACGGCACGTTCGCTGGCGACATCACCGGCGCCGGCGCCGTCACCACCAGCGCAACGTTGACCACCGAGACTGTCACGTTCAGCAGCGCGAAATCCTACTCCGGCCAAACCAACGTCAACGGCGGCACCCTGGCGATTTCCAACGCCAACGCACTGGGCGTGGCCGATGGCACGGCCGCGTCGCGAACTCTGATTGACGGCAACGGCGCCACCAGCAAGCTGGCGGTCTCCGGCAACATCGCCGTGGGCAACGAACTGCTTGTGATCGAAGCTCGCGAGGGCGACGCCGCCGACGCGGTGCAGTTGACCAGCGCCGGCAACAACAGCTGGGCTGGAAATGTAAAAGGCGAGGTTGGCGGCTCGCAATACAACATCGAGTCGACCTCCGGGACGCTCACCCTCAGCGGGCTCATCTCGGCGCCGGATAGCGGCGTTCGCAATTTCGTGTTCAGCGGCGCCGGCAACGTAAATGTGACCGGCAAGATCACCGACCTGGGCACCGACGCCGATGGCAATCTGCCTGTCAGTCCCGCCAACGCGGTCAGCAGCGTCAGCGTCTACAAGCGGGGCGCCGGCACGCTGACCATCGGAACCGGGACCAACTTGCAGGATGACTTCTGGTTGGGTGACACGGTGATCGAAGAGGGCACATTGGAAGTGCTTTCCGACGGAGCGAGCAACGGCGAATTGAAGAGTGCCACGATCTCGGTCGCCAATGGCGCCGTGCTCGACGTCGACCACTTCGGCACCTACGCCTTGCAGGAAAACCAACGTCTCAGCGGCGCCGGCACCGTCCGCGCTACGGGCAAGACAGTCGCCATGTACGACGACAATTCACTGACGCCCGGAGACAACGGCATTGGCACGCTGACAATCCAGGGCGCCGTGACGTTGGAAGGAATCATCCCGGTGGTTGCCGGTACGCTCAACTACGAGTTGGGCAATGCCACCACGGTCGGCGGTACGGAGAACGACCTCGTCAGCATCACGGGAACCCTGACCACTATTGGCACGCCCACGTTGACGCTCAATGTGACGCCGGTCGAGGCCGATCTGGCGAGCGGCTCGTACCGCTTGATCGCACATTCCGGGGGAACGGTTGACGCCAGCGGCATTACGCCGCAGGTCGTCGACACTAACGGCAATCCGCTCACCATTCGCCAAGGCCTGTCGGTCAGCGGGTCCACCGCCGGCCAAGTCAACTTGGTCGTCAGCGGCAACGAAGCGGCATTGACCTGGGCCGGCAGCCCGGGCAACGCCTGGGACGTGAACGCGAGCGCCAACTGGTCCGGAGGACAGACCTTCTACGACCTGGACGACGTCACGTTCAACGACGCCGCCGGCGCCAACGACACGGTCGACATCTCCACGACCAATGTCACCCCCGGCGCCGTCACCTTCAACAGCGCCACCAGCAACACTTACACGGTGACCGGCACACAGGGCATTTTGGGCGCCGCGCCGGTGTCGCTCACGGGCAACGTGACCGC